>CAYVKR010000079.1:0-12067 GCA_964452025.1 uncultured Anaerolineales bacterium | reverse complement strand
AGGTTCTACGATACGGAGGGCGTTTTCACCAGCAGACTCGCTTCGAAATCCCAATATCTGCCCGACCGGTCTTGGTGTTGATACGGTCTCAACGGATCAGCGTCCTCTTGGCGGCAAGACGTGGGTGGCTTGGCCCAGGAAGAGCTCCGCAACCTCGCCCTCGGTCTCAGAGAGCGTCGGATGAGCGTGAACGGTCAACGCGATGTCCTCCACTACAGCACCCATCTCCACAGCTAGTGCACCTTCCGCGATCATCTCGCCGGCGTTCCGCCCCACGATACCAAAGCCCAGCACCGTCTCGGTTTCGGGATCGACGATGATCTTGGTCATGCCCTCCGGCGCTTCCATGGTCAGCGCGCGGCCGGATGCTCGCCACGGGTAGCGAGTTACTTTGATCTCACGCTCCTGCTCGCGGGCTTCGGTTTCCGTCAGACCAGCCCAGGCAAGCGACGGATCTGTGTAAACGACGGCGGGAATGGCACGCACGTCGAAAGCCGCCGGCTCACCAGCGATGACGTCCGCAGCGACCTTGCCCTCGCGCATGGCTTTGTGGGCCAGCATCATGCCGCCCACTGCATCGCCAATGGCGAAGATGTTAGGATCAGCGGTGCGCTGCTGGTCATCAACCTGGATGAAGCCGCGCTCGTCCATCTTGACGCCGGTGTTCTCCAGACCCAGGTTCTCAGTGTTGGGCCGCCGCCCCACGGCAATCAGAATGCGGTCAAAGCGCTGCTCTGTCTCGTCCACCTCCCCTTCCAGTCGGACGTCGACACCGTCGTCACGCTCTTCTAAAGAGACTACTTTCGTATCAGTGTGGACAGCAGCAAATATCTTCTCGATGCGCCGGATCAGCGGGCGCGCCAGGTCGTCGTCGGCTCGTGGAATCAGCCGTTCCATCATCTCCACCACGGTGACTTCGCTGCCCAACGCCGCATAGACGGAGCCCAACTCCAGCCCCACATAACCACCGCCCACCACCAGCAAACGCTCCGGCACATCGACGAGATGCAACGCCTCACGCGAGCTCATCACTCGCGCGCTGAACTCCATGTCGGGCAACGCGATGGGCGACGAGCCGGTAGCAATAATCGCGTGCTCAAACTCTAATTTAGAGATCTCACCGCCCTCCAGGCGGATCGTATTCGAGCTCTCGAACTCCGCGCGCGCCTGCAAGACCTGCACTCCGCGCTTATCCGCCAAGTGATCCAACCCCCCAGTCAACCGGGAGACCACGCGGTTCTTGAAGTCGCGCACCCCGTCTAGGTCAATGTCGGGCGCATCGAACTTCAGCCCAAGGGCTTCGGCCTGGCGTGCGTCGTAGAGCAGTTGGCTGACGTGCAGCAAGGCCTTGCTGGGAATGCAACCGCGCTTCAGGCAGACGCCGCCCAGTCGCTCTTCTCGATCAACGAGGGTGACGTCAAAACCCAGATCAGCAGCGCGAAACGCAGCGGCGTAGCCGCCTGGCCCACCTCCGATGACAACAACCTCAGATTCCTGTGAGAATTCTCCCATGACCATAGCAACGACCTCCCTTCGTTATTCTTGACGCTTGGTGGAGATATTGAGTGGCACGTAGAGCGGGCAGAACCCCACAAAACTGGTCGCGACGAAAACCACCGCCAAAATTCCCAGAATGATAGCGGCCGTACCACTGAGTTGACCGGTTAGATACAGTACCAGCACCGTCAGCGCTAACAGAAAACGGACAACGCGATCAATGGTTCCCATGTTTTTTTTCATGATAACTCTCCTCAATGTGATAGATTGTTCGTTGACAAAATTGTTACGTCATTCGTCGATCTCGCTTTCAAGATGCGCCGCGTTCACGCCAGGCTCAAAGTCCAGTGAGACGGAGTTGATGCAATAGCGCAAGCCTGTGGGTTGCGGCCCATCGGTGAAGACGTGGCCCAGGTGCGCGCCACAACGGCTGCACGTGACTTCGGTGCGCACCATGAAGTGACTGGTGTCTTTCTGCTCCTCGACAGTCTCATCAGCAACGGGTAGGTAGAAACTGGGCCAGCCGCTGCCGGAATGGTACTTGGCTTTTGAGCTGAAGAGGGGCTGACCACAGGCAGCGCAGCGGTAGATCCCGTTCTCGTCCAGGTCGTAGTAGTTGCCGGTAAAGGCCCGTTCAGTGCCTTTTTGGCGCATCACGCGGTATTCTTCCTCCGTCAGTTCTGCGCGCCACTCTGCTTCAGTTTTCTCGATTTTCTCGACCATGTTCCCTCCATTCAGCACGTTACTTCGCGCCAGCTTTAGCCAGCAACCACTGCTGGCCTTCCTTGGACAAACCCAACAACGCGACGTTGGCCTCCAACCATGCGCGCGAGCCGCGTCCGCCCAGATAGCCGTTGACGCGCGCGGCGGCCGTGGAATCGACAAAATCCTCAAAATCAGGATAGATCGACCTGAACTCCCGCATCAGCACATCCGTGTTCTGCAGCCGGAACTTCTGATGATAGTCTTCTGCTGGATAGAATTCGGTAGCCGGCAGAATCTCTGTCTGGATCTCGCGGCTATGCTTTTCCGCCTGCTGTTCGCGCGACGCCAACGCCAGACGCTGCTGTTCGCGCGACGCCAACGCCAGACGCTGCTGTTCCTCGGTGTAGGCAAAAACCACGTTCTTGTACTGCTGCGAATAGGATCGCGCAGTCGGTGTGTGGTTGGTCCAGAAGAGATTCAGCAACGCCTCGTACGAGACCTGGGATGGGTCATAGATAACTTCCACCGTCTCGGTGTGATCGCCCAGCTGATGATACGTAGGATTCTCCTTCGCGCCGCCCGCATAGCCGACGCGCGTCTGGATCACGCCGGGCACGCTGCCGAAGAGCGACTCAACGCCCCAGAAGCAGCCCAGGCCAAAAGCAGCCGTCGCCGTCTCATCCGGAACCTCCATGTCGATAGGCGGCACGGTTGCAGGCGAAGGTTGAGCATCCACCGTGGTATCCTCCATCACACTCACCTCCCTCTGGCTACACCCAACGCCGACCCATGCTAACATCAGCAGGATGAGGCCTATCAGCGTCCGTCCGCGCATGACCGGCTACTTCAGCCGCGCCACAAATTTCTTCTGGAACTTCGCCAACTTCGGCGCGATGACCATTTGACAGTAGCCGCGCTCCGAATGGTTTTCGTAGTAGCCCTGGTGATAATCCTCGGCCGGATAGAACACGTCCAACGGCTCGACCTCTGTCACGATAGGATGATCCCAGCGGTCCGAAGCGTCCAACTCCGAGATCATGGCCTCGGCAATCTCCTGCTGTTCATCGCTGTGATAGAAGATGGCGGAGCGGTACTGCGTTCCCACGTCGGCGCCCTGACGATTTAGCGTCGTCGGATCGTGCACGGAGAAGAAAATCTCCAGTAGCTCCCGATATGAGATCATCTCTGGATCAAAGGTGATCTGGACCACCTCGGCGTGACCGGTCGTGCCTGTACAAACCTGTTCATACGTTGGATCGGGCACCGATCCTCCGGCGTACCCGGACACCACAGCTTCGACCCCTTCGACTTCGAGATAGACAGCCTCCAGGCACCAGAAACAGCCACCGGCCAATGTTGCTTTCTGCCATTCGTTTGCCATATTATGTCACCTCCTACGTGGTGCGTGATGCATGATAATTTTTATGCTGTGGCTGGTATCCCACCGCGCCACGTCTTGTAAGTTTCCATGCCGGACACGGGGATCCAACGCCAATATGTTTTTCCCACAGTATCTCTATTATACCGTGTCCGGCACGAACCCGTAGAACGGGCCGCCGAGCCACAAAAGGCCGGCGGCTCGCACCACTCACTCATAGACCCAGCAGCAATTTCTCCGGATGTTCCAGCTGCTCGATCACGACGTTCATAAAGCGCTGGGCTCCCGCGCCATCGTTGACGCGATGGTCAAAGGCCAGGATGATGGGCAGCATCAGTCGGGGTACGAAATCATAGCCATCGATGATGGAGTCGTACGACTCCTCCGGGCGCAGCGGCTCGCGTTCAGCCACCGGCTGGATGCGCGCCTGGGCCAATCCCAGAATCGCGACCTCCGGATAGTTGATGATAGGCGAGAAACTGGTGCCCCCCAGCGCTCCGATGTTGGTGATGGTCATGGTGCCGCCCTGCATGTCCTCCAGGCCTGCTTTACCTTCCCGCGTCCGCTGGACCAGCTGGTTCAGCTCAACGGCGATCTCGACAATGCTCTTCTGATCTGTGTCGCGCAAGACAGGCACCACCAGGCCCCGGTCAGTATCCACCGCCACACCGATGTTGTAGAACTGCTTCAAGACAATCTCTTCAGATTCCACGTCCAGGCTGGCGTTGAACTTTGGGAAGCGCTTGAGCGCATTGGTCAGTGCTTTGATCACGAAGACGGTCAGCGTCAGCCTGCCCCCTCGCTCCTCGACCCGATCCTTGTACCGGCGGCGCAATTCCTCAAGCTCCGTGATGTCGGCTTGATCGGTGGAGTTGACGTGCGGCACCTGCGACCAGGAGAGCGCCATCTGCCGCGCTGTCGCGCGGCGCACTGAACGGAGCGGCACGCGCTCGACAGGACCGGTCTTCTCGAACTCCGGCAGCGAGGGCGCGGCGTCCCAGGTCGAAACGCCCATCAACGATCGGCGCTCCTCCGGTGAAGCTTCTACCGGCTCTTCTGCCGGCGCCTCGCTTTGCTCGGCGTAAGCGCGGATATCCTCTGTCGTGACGCGCCCACCAGGACCGCTGGGCGGCACCGCGTGCAGATCCACGCCCAACTCGCGGGCGATACGGCGCGTCGACGGCGCCGCGGGCACCGGTCGATCTTTGCGATGGTGTGGTTCACCTGCGGGCCGCTCGCTTACAGTGACCGACGCCGGCTCACGTGGTTGCGGCGCTTTCTCGGCTTCAATCTCCGCCGGCGCTTCCTGCGCCACGTTGTCGCCGGTGCCGCCGAAGGTCAACAGCACGTCACCGACGTGCACGACGTCGCCCGGTTCCACCTGGACACCGGTGACCACGTCCGAGTAGGGCGACGGGATCTCAACCGCCGCTTTGTCCGTTTCGACCTCCAGAATGACGTCGTCTTCCTGCACCTGCTGCCCGGCCTCCACGTTGACTTTGAAGACCTCGGCCTCATGAATACCTTCTCCCAAATCAGGTAGCTTGAATGTGTTAGCCATGATGTCCCCCATACCCTCTAGGCGTCCAACGTTTCACGCGCAGCGCGCACAATGCGATCAGCGTCCGGCAAATAGGCCTTCTCCCGCGCAAATAGCGGGAAGATCAGATCGTATCCCGCCACGCGGCGAATCGGCGCCTCCAGATACCAGAACGACTTCTCGTTCAACCGCGCAACAACCTCTGCTCCCGCGCCGAAACTGCGGTTGGCCTCGTGGATGACCACGACGTGTCCGGTCTTGCGCGCCGACGCCGTGAACTTCGCGTCGTCCAGCGGCGAGATGGTCAACAGATCAATGACGTCGGCTTGCACGCCATCCTCCGCTTCCAGCCGCTCGGCTGCCTCCAGTGTGGGGCGCATCATGGCGCCATAGGAGATCAACGTGAGGTCATCGCCTTCGCGCGCTATCTGCGACTCGCCAATGGGCAGGACCTCTTCCTCCTCCGGCACGTCCTCGCGGAAGGCGCGGTAGATCGATTTGGGCTCCAGGAAGACCACCGAGTCGGGATCACGGATCGCGCCGAGCAACAGGGCGCGCGCGTTACGCGGCCCCGACGGAATCGCGATCTTGAGTCCCGGCGTGTGCGCGTAGTAGGCTTCTCGGCTCTCCGAGTGATGTTCCAGCGCGCGAACGCCGCCCGCGTAAGGCGCGCGCAACACCATCGGCACGGTAAACCGGCCCTGCGATCGTTTCCGCAGCCGTGCCGCATGAGACTCCAACTGGTGAAAGCCTTCGTAGATAAAGCCGGAGAACTGGATCTCCGCCACGGGCTTAAGGCCGTAGGCTGCCATACCCACCGCCATGCCGATAATGCCCGACTCGGCCAGCGGCGTGTCGATAACGCGCGATTCGCCGAAAAGATCAACCAGTTCATCCGTGACGCGGAAAACGCCGCCGTCAACGCCGACGTCCTCGCCCAACATGATGACGTCTGGATCGCGTTCCATCTCCTGCCGTAGCGCCAGATTGAGCGCATTGACCATCGTCATACGTGCCATGATTATGCTTCCTCCCTTGCCGCCAGATCCTGTTTGAGCGCTTCCCGCTGCTCCTCCAGGTACGGGGGCAGTTCCGCGTACATGTGCTCAAACATAGCCAGCGGATCGATAGGCTCACTCATCTTCGCCTCCGCCTCATCGATAGCCGCGCGAATGTCGGTGTCGATCTCGTCTTCTAACGCCACGATCTTCTCGCCGTCCAGCAACCTCTTTTCCTTAAGGTAGACCTGGAAACGGGTGATGGGATCGCGCTCGGCCCATGACTCAACCTCCTCGTCCTCACGGTAGCGCGTAGGATCGTCGGCGGTGGTGTGGACGGACATACGGTAGGTCACCGCCTCGATCAGCGTAGGCCCGTCACCGGCCCGCGCGCGATCCACGGCCTCTTTAGACGCCACGTACATCGCCAGCACGTCGTTGCCATCGACCTGGATGCCGGGCACGCCATAGGCCAGTGCCTTTTGAGCCAATGTCTTCGCTCGCGTCTGATGAGAACGCGGTACCGAAATAGCCCACTGATTGTTCTGCGTGATAAAGATCACCGGAAGTTGGAAGACACCGGCGAAGTTCAACGCCTCGTGAAAATCTCCCTCTGAGGTGGCGCCGTCGCCAAAGTACGTCATCGCCACATCGTCCTTACCGCGGTAGATGATCCCATACGCCACGCCGACCGCGTGCAGCATCTGCGTGCCCACAGGCACGGAGAGCGGAAAATTATTGACGTCCTCAGGCACGTACCCCGCCTCGCTGTATCCGGCAAAATAGAGCAGGATATCTGCCATCCTGCGACCGCGCCAGAGCTCCGCCGCGGCCTCTCGAAATGCCGGCACCATCCAATCGGATGAGCGAAGTGCCGCAACTGAACCGACGTTGGCGGCTTCCTGGCCCTTGATGGGCGGGAAGGTGCCAATACGACCCTGGCGTTGTAGTTTGAGCATGCGCTCGTCGAATCGCCGTCCCAGCAGCATAAAGCGGTGCATCTTGAGCAGTAGTTCGTTGGAGAGCTCGGGCTCCAGCGCCGTATCGACGTTGCCGTCCTTATCTAGAATCTCGAGGCGCTCTACCCCGTACTCCAGGGGAATTGACTCTCTAGGCATCGTTAACCTCCAAGTTCTCGTTTAACTCGGTGTGCGTTGTGAAATTATGTTTAACTATATGTTTATCTTTATTATTCACAAGTATAACACACGCATACTTGGAAGTCAATTAGAGGAGTATTAGAGTTGGATTAGAAACACCAAGTCACCAGGGCCGTTTGGCCCTGGTGACTTGGTTTCTACGTTGAAACGCAACTGCGCTACTTGGTCATCTCATTCAAGCGTTGTTGCCACTTGCTGTAGAGCCGCTCGTAGTTGGACTCGCTGATCTCGCCCATGGCGAGCCGATTGTCCAGGTTATCCAACATCGCCTTAACTTCCTGCGGCGTGCTGGGCACAGCCGGCGCACCGCCCCCACCCTGCGGCTGTTGCGGTTGCTGCTGCGGCGCCTGCTGCCCACCCTGGGTGGACTGGTTGAACATCTGCGCCATGGAAGATCCCAACCCGAAGCCTGCCCCGGCGCCTACACCCGCGCTTGCCATTCCGCCACCCTCATTTTGCGCGGCATCCCGCAGCGCTTGCGCGCCCTGGTACTGCATGTAGGCATTCATATCGCCAATTGCGCCCATAGCGGAACGAGCGTCGATAGCTTTCTCCGTCTCCTCGGTCGGTGCGATGGACTCAATGTAGAACGACGTCATTTCAACGCCGCGCGCCGCAAACTCCTCGGCGGCCTTGGCTCGCACACCGGCGGAGAGCTCTTCCGCAAAAGCAGCCATCTGGATGACGGATTTCCCCATCTCGCCGACGAGGTCCATCATCTTGGTCATGATGATGCTGCGGAAGAAGCCTTCGATGTCGCGCGTGCGGTAGAGTCCCTGGGTGCCCACGATCTTGTTGACAAAGAGTTGCGGATCGGCGACCTGCACAGCGTAAGCACCGTAACCCGTCACCCGCGCCATGCCCAAAATCGGATCGGGAATGACGATGGGCCGCTTGGTGCCCCACTTCATGTCGGTCAATTCTCGCAACGTCACAAAGTAGACTTCGGCCTTGAACGGGGTCTGACCGGAAAATGCCTTTCCAACCAGATTGACCAACAAGGGAATGTTAGCCGTCGTCAGCGTGTGCCGCCCCGGACCAAACGTGTCCAGCGCTTTCCCATCCCGGTAAAATACCGCCGCCTGGGACTCGCGCACGATCAACTGACTTCCGATACGGAAGTCGCCCGAACCGCGCTGAGGCACGCGATGGACAATCTCACCTCGCCCCTCGTCAACATACTCGACTAAATCTAAAATACGTGCCACGTCAAACCTCCTGTTGGTATGTTGTCAGACCGACTAGACGGCATCGGAGCCGTTGATAACCTCTTGGCGCCGGTCAAAGGTATCATTTGCTTCACGAGCCAAATCGCGGATAATCAACAGGTGGGACTGGGCATCCTCGCCCGCCACCGCCTCTCGCGCACGCCCAATGGCGCCGTCTATCCGGTCCACGTAATCCAGCAACTGGGCATCGAACTGGTAGACGCGATCCAAATCATCCTCTTTGACACGAACCGCACTAAAAAGCCCGCCATAGCCGTAGCTGGCGGTGCGAATCCGGTCGATGAACGTCTGCAGCTGAGTCGTCGTGCTCCCGACGATGTCCAGAAGGTCGATCTTTCCGGCGGAGATCAGATCCTGCTGCAACGTATCTAATTGACGCTTCACCGTCCGCAGGCGGGAGACCAGCGTCTCTCGCAGCAGCTTATCGGCTTCGCGTCGTAGTTCTTTCTGCTTGTACCCCTTGTATCCCGGCACGACATTGGCGATACCCTGCTCTAGTCCAGACATATTTTCCTTGATTTTATCCAAAAGCGTCATCGCAGCCCCTCCTCAAGTTGGCTGATAGTGAAGTTAGCTCACACTCCGCAACCGACGGTTCCCTTGCTATTGTAGCACAAAACAGCACCGTAGAAAACACCGGTTTCACCTCCATTACGTTGAAAACGCTTGAAGGTTGCATACAAACTTCGTTTACACACCCAGCCGGGATCTGATACCAAAAAGGGCGACAATCCATTTGACTGGATTGCCGCCCGGTCCAATATCCCGGCACTAGCCCGCTACCGCTGCCGGTCGTGGCTCGGTCTCGGTAGAGGGTGCCTGCTCTGCTTCCGACGCTGCCGCTGTTTCTTCCATCGGCTCTAGCGCGTGCTCCAGGACGTCCTCAACATCCTCAACGAGGATAAGCTCCATGTCGTCCCGCACCTCTTGCGGAATATCGTCAATGTCGATCTCGTTGAGCTTCGGCAGCAGGACTTTCTTAAGGCCGGCGCGGTGCGCAGCCATCACTTTTAACTTAAGGCCACCGATGGGAAGCACCTGTCCCTGCAACGTGACCTCGCCCGTCATCGCCACGTCCGACCGCACCGATCGCCCGTTCAACAGGGAGACTAACGCCGTCACCAGCGTGATACCCGCCGAGGGGCCATCTTTCGGCACTGCGCCGGAAGGGATGTGCAGGTGAATCTTGTCCTTCTCCAGCTCACCATCAAGGCCCAGCGATTTGGCGTACGCCTCAACGTAACTTAGCGCGATGCGCGCCGATTCCTGCATGACGTCGCCGAGCTTGCCGGTCAAGATCAGTTCGTTGTTCTTGCCGGGCATCTTCGCCGCCTCAACAAAGATGACTTCGCCACCGGTTGGCGTCCACGCCAGGCCGGTCGCCACGCCGGGACGTTCAGTCCGCAGGGCGGCTTCAAAGCGGTAGCGCGGCTTGCCCAGATACTCCTTAACCTCATCGGCGGTCACTTTGATGGTCTCGTCGGCGTCACCGCTAGCGATCTTGGTCGCCACCTTGCGGCACGCCTTGCCGATCTGGCGCTCCAGCTGACGGACGCCCGCTTCGCGCGTGTAGTCACGAATGGTCTTTCGCAGGGCATCGTCGGTAAACTCTATTTCATCCTGCTTTAGGCCGTTAAGTCGCAGCTGGCGGGGCACCAGATATTTGCGCGCGATGTGCAGCTTGTCGTACTCGGTGTAGCCATCCAGGTTAATAGTCTCCATACGATCCAACAACGGCGCCGGAATAGTCGATGTGGTGTTGGCCGTGCAGATGAAGAGCACCTGGCTCAGATCAAAGTCCACGTCGAGATAGTGATCGCGGAATGAGTGGTTCTGCTGCGGATCCAGCACCTCCAGCAACGCAGAGGAGGGATCGCCGCGCCATCCTGACCCGATCTTATCAACCTCATCCAGCATGAAGACGGGGTTCTTGACGCCCGACCGCTTGATCGCCTGGATGATCCGCCCAGGCATCGCACCAATGTACGTGCGACGGTGTCCCCGAATCTCTGCCTCGTCTCGCATACCGCCGAGGCTCATACGGGTGAATTCGCGACCCAGCGCGCGGGCAATAGACTGCCCCAGCGAGGTCTTGCCAACACCGGGAGGTCCAATGAAGGCCAAAATTGCGCCCTGCCCTTCGAGGGGTCGACCTTGCAGCTCGATGGTTGATTCCTGGCCAAGCTCCTCTTCGCGCTCCGAGCGCAATTTGCGCACAGCCAGGAACTCCAGGATGCGATCCTTCACGTCCTCAAGATCGTAGTGATCCTCATCAAGCACCTCACGCGCATGACCGATATCCAGCTGATCATCCGTCGACTCCTGCCAGGGAAGCGAGGTCAACCAATCCAGGTAGGTTTTGATCACCCAGTATTCGGCCGCCTGCGGCGGCATCTTCTCCAGCCGCTTGAGCTCGCGCAGCGCCTCATCTTCTGCCTCTTCGGTCATCCCGGCTTCTTCGATCTTCTCGCGATACTCCTTGACCTCACGAAGCATCTCGTCGTTCTCGCCCAGCTCTTCGCGGATGGCTTCCATCTGCTGACGCAGGTAGTACTCGCGCTGAGATTTCTCGATCTCTTCTTTGGCCTTCTCCTGAATCTGTTGGCCGATCTGGCGTACCTCGTACTCATGCGCCAAAACCTGGCTCAGGAACTGCATCTTATCCGTCAGGTGGTCCATTTCCAGGATTTTCTGAGCATCCTCCACACCCACACGCAGATTCGAGGCCAACAAATAGACCAGCAAGCGAGGATCATCCAGCTGCTGGATGAAACCCGTCGCCTCGTCAGGAAACTGGGGAATCAGCCCAGCCAGGTCCGTCGCCACGTCGATCAGATTGCGTCGCAACGCCTCTTCCACCAGGTTGTCTTCCACCGTGTCAGGAATAAGCTGCGTTCGAGCCATCAAATACGGCTCTTCCTGCGTCCACTTTTCAATCTGGATGCGCTCCAGACCTTGGATGAAGACGGTCAATGTATCATCCTCACCCCGCATGATGCGATGAATCACCGCCACCGTCCCAGTTTCGTGAACCTCTCCAGGACCTGGCACCTCAACAGAAGGATCTTTCATCGCAACCAAACCCACCAAACGATTGCCCTGTTCCACTTCCTCGATCAACCGTATGGAGCGTGGAATGCCCACCGCCAACGGCATGACAATAAACGGAAATGCCACCGTATTGCGCAACGGGAGAATCGGTAACTCCTCCGGGACATCGCGCAGTATCTCGTCAAAATTCTGATCCTGCATATTGAACCAAGGTAACATCAATTTCCCTCCCTAAATTTCCCACCATGGATAAGAATCCATCAAACAGCGGGAAAACACACTTCAATACTTGACGTAGTATAACATCAATACATTAGAAACGTATAAGAACCTCATTATATACGTATTATCAGCTCGCACGAATATCAGAAATGCGCGCCCGCGCCGAGCATGACGTAAACCACACCGCGCATCTAGTTAGTGTACCATATCCTCACAGGAGATGAATCGAGACCGGGATTTCGAAGCGAGTCCGCTGGTGAAAACGCCCTCCGTACCGTAGAACCTGC
>CAYVKR010000078.1:0-12194 GCA_964452025.1 uncultured Anaerolineales bacterium | reverse complement strand
AACCGGCATTTTCGTACGAGGATGGTGTGCGCTCGCACCGGTGTCTCCACTGAAATAACTAGCAGAAATCGGATTTTTCTACGACTTGATACTATATCTGGGTTTCTCATGACAAAAATCACTAGATGTAGGGCATGGCCACCTAAAAAGCAGTCAATCACCCTAGCGAAAGGAGAAACGACATGGAATACACGCATTTGGGACGCACACGTTTGAAGGTCAGCCGGTTCTGTCTGGGGACCATGAATTTCGGGCCGGAGACCACGGAAGAGGACAGCTACGCCATTATGGACCGAGCGCTGGAGCTGGGCATCAACTTCTTCGACACGGCCAACGTCTACGGCTGGAAGACCGGCGAGGGCGTGACGGAGCAGATCATCGGGCGCTGGCTGGCCCAGGGCGGCGGGCGCCGCGAGAAGATCGTGCTGGCGACCAAGGTCTACGGCAGGATGGGCGACTGGCCCAACGAGCAGGGCTTGAGCGCCTACCACATCAAGCGGGCCTGCGAGGAGAGCCTGCAGCGCCTGCAGACCGATCACATCGACCTCTACCAGATGCACCACATCGACCGCGCTGCGCCCTGGGAGGAGGTCTGGCAGGCCATGGAACAGCTGGTGCGCGAGGGCAAGGTGCTCTACGTCGGCAGCAGCAACTTCGCCGGCTGGCATATCGCGGAGGCGCAGGCTGAAGCCGCTAAGCGCAACTTCATGGGCCTCATCTCCGAGCAGAGCCTCTATAACCTCAACGCCCGCATGATCGAGATGGAGGTCATCCCCGCCATCGAGCACTACGGCCTGGGCCTGATCCCCTGGAGCCCGCTGGGCGGCGGCTTGCTGGCCGGTGTGCTGCGCAAGATCGAGGAGGGACGGCGCGCCTCGGACCGCATGCAGAAGGCTATCGAGGAGAACCGCGAGAAAATCGAGACGTACGAGGCCTTCTGCGAGGAGCTGGGCGAGGAGCCGGCCAACGTCGCGTTGGCCTGGCTGCAACACCAGCCCGCCGTCACCGCACCCATCATCGGACCGCGCACCATGGATCAGCTGGAAGGCGCCATGCGCACGCTGGAGATCGACCTTGACGATGAAACTATGGACCGCCTGGATGAGATCTTCCCCGGCCCCGGCGGCACTGCGCCGGAAGCCTACGCCTGGTAACCCGTTCGAGAACCTCGTAACACCAAAAGCCCCGGTCCTCCGATCGGGGCTTCGCTGTATCTGCGATATGACCACCGACCGCAGCCCAGAGGTGGAGACCCGATATGTGAATCTGTCAGCGGTCCGTCGGCAGCGGTCTCTCATCATTTGACAACTTCGCCCTCTCGCTTATACTTATACTCAAAGAATGAGTATTCAATGATTAAACATCACAGGGAGCGCGCCTATGTGCCCGATGACGCCGACGCCGTTGGATATTGAGTGGAGTCTGCTGGGATTCCTGCACCAGCGGCCCCGGCACGGCTACGCCCTGCACCGCAAGCTCTCGCAATCCAAGGGTCTGGGGATCGTATGGAAGCTCAAACAGAGCCAGCTCTACGCGCTGCTCGACAAGTTGGAGCAACGCGGCTACATCGAGCACACGCTGGAACCGCAGGCCTCACGTCCACCACGCAAGGTCTACGCGCTGACGCCGGAGGGCGAAGAGGCCCTGCACGCCTGGCTCGAGGAACCCGTCGCCCACGGCCGGGATATTCGAATGGAGTTTCTGGCTAAACTCTATTTCGCCCGTCGTGAAGGGCCGAACGCCGTGCGGCGATTGTTAAATGCGCAACGTCAGATCTGCCAGAACTGGCTGGAGCTACAAGAGACCGGCGACGATGGCCAAGAAGCGGAGCTTTACACCTGGCTGGTCCGCAAGTTCCGCGCCGGACAGATCAAAGCGATGCTGGATTGGCTTGATCTCTGTGAAGAGACCTTATGCACTGAAGAGGACACCCCATAGGAGAACATCATGCGGTTTTCGTTCCAACGTTTGAACCAGTTTACGCTTCTTGCGCTCGTGGCCGTGCTGCTATCTGCCTGCGCGGTGATCCCAATGTCGTCGGACTCACAGATGCTGGTTGTGGAAGATGCTCTCGGTCGCACCGTGACCCTGGCGGGCGTTCCTGAACGTATCGTCATCGCCGGTAAGGCGAATTTCATGCTCAATGACGCCGTCTATCTCTTTCCTCAGGCGCGGGAGCGCGTCGTGGGCCTGACAAAGGCCAAGCAGAACGCCGGTTTCCTCGAGCTGATCGAACCCGATGCCGAGGACAAACTCCAATTCCATTCGGAGTCCAGCGCCGAGGAGCTCGCCACAGCCGATCCTGACCTGGTCATCCTCAAGAGTTTCATGGCCGAGGGCGTAGGCAGCACCCTCGAATCGCTGGACATCCCCGTCGTCTATCTGGACCTGGAGACGCCGGCGCAGTACCGGCGTGATATCCGCATCCTCGGCGAGATCTTTCAAGACGAAGCCCGGTCCGAAGAGATCATCGGCTTCTACGACGAGCGCCTGGAACGCATCCGCACACGCTTAGAAGAAGACGAGGTCGCAAAGCCGGCGGCGCTCGTCCTTAAGCACGACGGACGCAGCGAAGACGTGGCGTTTGAGACGCCACCATCGAGCTGGATTCAGACGTGGATGCTGGAATTTGCCGGCGCGAAACCGGTCTGGGAATCCGAAACTACGGGCGGCTGGACCATCGTCAATCTGGAGCAGATCGCCGCGTGGGACCCGGAGCACGTCTTTATCATCGATTACTTCGGCGACGTCGAGGAGACGGTGCAGACGATCCGCAGCGCCCCACTCTGGCAGCCGCTGACGGCGACGCAGGAAGGCAACGTGCACGCCTTCCCCAAGGATTACTACAGCTGGGATCAGCCCGACACACGCTGGATTCTGGGCGTCACCTGGATGGCGAAGCAACTCCATCCCGGGGTTTTCGCGGATGTCGAGATGACCGACGAGATACACGACTTCTACGAGACGCTGTACGGCCTGGACGCCGACACCGTCAACAGCACCGTGTTGCCGCTGACGCAGGGAGACCTGGATTGAGCACCATGACGATGGCGCCGGCGACCGTGGCTGACAGTCAGACCGGCATCGCGCTGTCCGACGTGCGCTTTAGCTACAACGGACCGACGCATACCATCTTCGAGAGCTTCTCACTGGAGATCCCGGCAGCGACCATCACCGCGCTGTTGGGACCCAACGGCTCGGGCAAGACGACGCTGCTCAAGCTGATCCTGGGCATATTGACGCCGCAGGCGGGCGTCATTCGCATCGGCGCCCGCGCGCGGACGGCGTTTACGCGGCGGGAGTTCGGACAGCTGGTGGGGCTGGTAGCGCAAGAAGACCAGATTCCCTTCGACTTCACGGTACTGGATTACGTGCTGTTGGGACGCGCGCCGCGCCTGCGCCTGCTGGAGACGCCCACCGACGACGACATTGAGGTGGCGCGACACGCGCTCTCCCTGGTGGGACTGCTTCCGCTGCAAGCTCGCTCCATCCAGGCGCTGAGCGGTGGCGAGCGCCAGCTGGCGACGGTGGCTCGCGCGTTGGCCCAGGAGCCGCAGATCCTGCTGCTGGACGAGCCGACGTCCCACCTCGACCTGAGCAATCGCCGCAGGCTGCTGGACATGATGCAACGACTGCGCCAGGAGCAGAAGACCGTGCTCTTCACGACCCACGATCCCAATGAAGCCGCCGCCATCGCCGACCACGTGGTGCTGTTGCGCAAGGGGCAGATCGAAGCAGCCGGTCCCGTCCACGAGACACTGACGGCAGAGCATCTACAGGCGACCTACGGCGTCAACGTCGAGGTCGTGGAGCATAACGGGCGCCCGCAGATCATCTCTTGACTGCACACACGCGCCGATATCAAGCAAAACTCCGAGATCTCAAAGATCTCGGAGTTTTCACTATCAAGACCCCGCAAGCTAGGCGAACAAGCCCATCAGCCATTCCCAGAGTTTCTTCAGCAAGGCAAGCAGATCGGTGGTCGGCTCCGGCTCTGGCCCATCGCTTTCCCTGGCGCGCGCGACGTAGGCGCTGCTGCCGTACTGCTCCATGTAGGCGTAGGGAATGCGCGCGTGCCCCCCACCCAGCGGGCTGTCGCTGCCCCAGGATTCGCCCCAACTGTTCCGCACGTAGAAGTAGCCACCGCCGGGCACGTCCTCGTCGTCCTCATAGCCGACCATGCACATGGCGTGACCGCCTTCCTTGTTGTCCGTCGAAAGCGGCAGCCGGATATCGCCTGTGCGGCGGATTGGGTCGGTGAACCAGTAGGTGTAGACCGGCACAGCGAAGGCAACGGGCAGACCGTCCGCCAGACGCTGGCGCATATCATCAATCCAGCGCGCGTGCAGTTTAGCCGACGCCTCAACGCGATAGTCATCAGCCCCGTCGAGTGCATCTGCCGGCGGCGGACCCTGGCCCTCATTGCCTGGAATTGGGTCGGGATTGTAGGGCCAGACCGATTCAACGCAGATGCCGTCGTCTTTCAGCACCTCCATGCCAACGCGAATCCACGTGCCCGACCCGCTGTAACCATCGCGCTGCTTGCAATTCCAATACAAGAACTGCTCCGATAGATCTCCCTGGGCACTCGCTTCCTCGCCAAGCAGATACTCGCGCACCGCCGTGCAGGCGAAGGCCACGCACGTTCCCCGGTTGCGCTGATTGCGCACCGGCGGCATACGGTCACGTAGATCAACACTGGCAGGCAGCGCGGTGAAAGCAAATGCCCCCGGCTCAGGGCCCTCGTCCTCCGGCTCGTCGAGAGCGCCCAGCCCATGGCGGATGACCTCCTCCGGCGCGAAATGCACCTCAAAGGGCAGCGCGTCCTGCGCCTGATCCACCAGCGCCTCAATCTCATCCTCGGAGAGATCCAGATAGTCCCGCAACCCTTCGACAGCGTCCTCGCGCTTCGACGCCGCCACCAGCTCCTCAGCAGTCGTGATCCACAGATCGCTCAGCCGATGGGCAACATCATCTGGAAACCCCTCAATTTCCGTCAGGCGAATGCCTTCTTTCTCAGCCATCTTCGCTCCCCCCTTTGACTACACCACAGATCTCCAAGACAAGCATCAAAATGCAACCTCTGCTTTCAGTATATGCGGACTTTTGAAAATCAACAATAGCGATGACACATTGACGACACCGTCATCCCGTTTATACTGGATGCTGGATGCTGGCAATTTATACACCGACCTGGGGAATCTATGGCACATGAGAAGCGCGAGAAGGCGATGGCTGCGATCTGGCAGGGCTTTCACCACGCCTGGGAGTATAATCACCGCCTGAACCGCTTCGGCAGTTACGTTGACGTCGACCCGGCGGACGGGCGCCCCGAGGTGATCGTGGGACATACCGCTGCGTCTGGCACCGGCGGCGATACGGCGCACTTCACGGAGTTTGTCACGCCAGTGACGGCGGCAGAGGTCGGTTTCCAGACAGGAGAGGGCGAGACCGAGGTAGAGTGTATGCGCGGCGTGACGACGACCTTCCGCATCAAGGTGGTCGATCTTGCGCTCGACCCGGCGCTGGTGGGCAAAGAGACCTACGCCGTGGTGCTCAACGGCTTTGATCTCATCGCGGAGCACCACTCCGACAAGCTGATCTCGTTCGATCTGGAGATCACCGATCCCGTCGTCTACGCCGATGGTACCAAGGTGCGCTTTGAGATTCTGGGCACGCTGCGCTTCGACTGCCGCACCGCCGAGTGCCAGCTCTGGCCCTTTGGGCTGGAGATGGAAGACGTGGGACGCGAAAAGGACACATCGGAGCCAAAGGCTCCGCCCACCGTGGATGACGCGACGCCACCTCTGAAGCGCGGCATCAAGCGCAGCGCACCGCTGGAGAAGATGGTGAACTGGCTCAAGCGCCAGATCGCCACCTTCACCGATCTTGAGAACGTCAAACGCTCCATCCTGGAAAACGAGGAGAACCGCCAGCGACGGCGTCTCTTCCGCCTGCTGGGGACACAGTTCTACCTGCGGCTGCTCAAGTGGCGCATCGCCACGCCCTACACGCTCCGGGTCCGCTATCTCATCCTCGGCGGCGACGATGATGCACTCCGCGTCACAGAGTCCGACTACCACAAAAACGCCTACGGTTGGGACGCAGAGACCGAGATTCACCGCGAATCGCTGGGCGTCCTGCCGGTGACGGTGCGCAGCGCGCCGCCGTTGGCGTGGGCGTGTAACACTTTCGGCTTCAAGCGCCTGTCGCTTACCACCGAGATGGATCAAGAATTCAGCAGCGAGAATCCCATCCAGTGGGGACAGGGGATACACCTGCTCGAGTGGAGCGTCGCCGTGCGGGAGATCCGGGCGGAAGGCGACCGGATGACCGCCGAGCTGGATCTCTTTTACAAGGCCTGGAGCGAGGCCATGAACGAGGTCATCACGCTGACCACCTGGGGCGCACTGCGCTCGGCGGGGCGCGCGACCGTGGGCGCGCGCCTGGCGCTGCTGCAGTTCAAAGATGCGGAGCCGACGACGCAGCGCGCGCTCTCAGGGCACGTGCACTGGCCCGGCGGTGGCCTCAACGCCAAGGAGCATCCCCGCGCCCGCGCCGAACGGGCGCTGATCCCCTCGGACAGGAGCGATGGGCATGCGTAGGCGCTGGCGGCAAGGTCTGCACCACCTGCGCAACCTCATCTTGCGCATGACCATCACCCACCTCGCCTTCAGCGGCATCAGAATCTTGCCGGGCATCCAGTTCCAGGCAGCGCTCTTCTCCGTCTGGATCGCGTCCGCCGTCTTCGTCCTCTTGACCGCTTTCCTGCGCCCCATCCTGCTGGCGCTCACGCTGCCCTTCACCATCACCACCGCCGGCCTCTTCATCTTCGTCATCGACGGCATCCTGCTGCTTATCACCGGCGGGCTGACGGGGCTGGAGATTGCCAGTTTCGGCTGGGCGATTATCGGCAGCATCGTCATGAGTGTCGTGAACATCTGGATCGAATCGGCCTTTATGCGCATGGGGTGGATGGAACGCGAGGATGAGGACGATCCACAGGAGATTCTCTCACCGGGCTGGCTGCTGCGCGTCTCGCTGATCGTGGGGCTACTCATCGGCGTCGTCTTCAGCGGGTTGACCGCCGCGCAGATGGCGCTGGCGCTCTCCACGTTCACCGGCAATCTCATGCTGATCGGCGCGCTGGCCGTGTTGACGCTGTTGCTGGTCTCCATGGGGGTCGCCTGGCTGGTCGCCGAGGGGCTGGAAGCCACCCATCGAGCGCGATTCAGCATCGTGGTCAGTGCGCTGACTACCAGCGTCGCACTCGCCGCGTTGGCAATCATCCTGCGGGCGCCCGTCCCCGCCCCTGAACCTGTGACGGTGACCGAAGCGCGCACCTGGGCGCTCCCCACCGGCTCGCACATCGCGTACTACGCCTATCCCGCCAGCGGCGAGCCTGCCGACACGCCCCTCGTCTATCTGCACGACGGGCCCGGGCTGGCAGTGCTAGACGCGGAGCGCGCCTTCTACCGCCGCTTCGCCGAGGACGGCTTCGACGTCTATCTCTACGATCGCATAGGGACCGGGCAGTCGGAGCGTCTGGCATCCATCAATGAGTACGGCATGCAGCGCGACCTCGACGATCTGGACGCCATTCGCAGCACCCTGGGCGTGAACGAGTTGCTCCTCATCGGGCAGGGGGCCGGCGCGGAACTGGCGGCGCGATATCTAAGCCTCTATCCAGAACGGGTGAAACAGGCGGTCTTCCTCTCACCGACGCCGCTGCGCAACGAGGACACCTTCTTTTACAACTACGCCCGCACCGCATCCGTGACAGGCCCAAATCCGGTGTTGGACCCACGGCTGCTCATGGCGACGGCCCTGGCGCCCTACGGTCCGCAAGCGGCGGAGAGACTTGCGTCTCAAGAGCAAATGCGCGTCATGGCAGAGCAAGCCTTCAATCCACAGACGTGGGTCTGCGCCCAGCACGGCGACCGGACGCCGCGCGTAGAGCGCCCCGGCTTCAACTACTACGTCCAGGTTCAGGTAGAGAGCAGCCGGGATGCGCTGCCTGATCCCCGCCCGGCGCTGGCAGGCAACCTGACGCCCAGCCTCATCATCGCCGCCGAGTGCGACTACGTCCCCTGGGACGTGATTCTCCAGTACCGGGACGCGCTGCTCAACGACACGGTGGTCTACGTCGAAGACGCCGGACACATGATTCAGGCCACACAGGCCGATCTGCTGGCTGACGTGATCCGCGCCTTCCTACGCGAAGGGGCGCTGCCCATCGCGCCACATGAGGGCGCGCCGAATCCCCGTCCGCCTGTTGTAAGCCCTTAAACTCGCATTAGCAAAGACATCCGATTTCTGCCAGAAATCGGATGTCTCGTGCTTACGGAGACGCCGGCGCCTGTGAGGGCGTGATCGTCATCGCCGCGTCGACGTCGTCCGCAAGGATCATCCGGCCCAACTCCTCGCCGTACGCGGTGAGCTCTGGAATCTTCGAGGGATCGTCCATGGCGATGGACTCGCGCAGATCAACCTGGAAGCGACGGAAGTCGAGATCTTCAAAGAACGTATCGACCAGATGGACCTGCTGGTCGTCGGCGCTGTCCAAAAACGCACCCAGGATCGGCTGCAGCCACTGCCACGTCCACAGATTGTTGGCCTCACCGGGCGCCAGCGTGCCCGGATCGCGCCCCGTCCCCAGACTGATCAGCGTGGTCTCCGCCGGGTCCCACCCCAGGCAGAAGCGGATCTCGTAGGCCGCCAGATAGCAGGGATTGGAATACGATCCCACACCGCCATCGACGTAACGCCCTTCGACGACAGGGAAGTAGGTGGGTACCGTGCTGGAGGCCAGCACCGCCTGCGCCACGGGCCATCCGGCATATTCGGGCTTCCACGGCTTGATAAACCGCGTGCGGTTTTCTACCAGATCAAAGGCGGTGATGACGACGTCGGTCGGCGGCGCTTCCGACCAGAAAGACCCCATGGTACGCTCCCCAATGTAGGAGCGCAGGGCCGACGCCAGCGGTTCACTCTCGTACCGATAACGCGTCAAAGGCCAGAGCACGCTGCGCCACGTCCGCGGGAAGATCGTCGCGCCGAGTTCGGTGTAAAGCGTGTGCAGCTCCTCGCCGGACAGGCCGGCCGCGACGCCGGCCGAGATGATCGAGCCGGTGGACGTGCCGGCCAACAGCCGGAAGGTCTGATAGGCCGACTGGCCCAGCTCTTCTTCCAGCATCGCCAACGCGCGCGTGACCATGACGCCCTTGATGCCACCGCCATCAATCGACAATGCTACATGCTTGCGAAACGGTTTCATGATGAAATTCTCCTTCCGTACGTCATCCTCAGGTGATCCATTGCACATTGTCCAGACATTCAACCATCACAGCAACGCTTCAACCAGACCGCCATCTCTCCTACCCCGCGATGCGACCAGAGGTGATACGGCACCGCCGTCAACGTCGTCGGCGCGCCGGCGGTCGTCTGTACCGGCCCGCGCAGCACGGTAATGCCACCCAGTAGATCGGGCCGGCGCTCGGCGTGCAACAGTGCCACGTCCGGCACCACCAGATCGAAGACCGACGCAGTGTGATCGACGCCCTCGGCACAGTAGACCAGCGGGCCTCGCTCCAGCGCCACCCTGCCCCGATCCGCAGCCACCCGCTCGTGGGCGACGACGCGCCGAAGGGGCATGGGCAGCACCAGCTCCACCTGATCGCCCCGCCGCCAGGTGCGATGGATGGGCACAAAGCCACGCTCTGTCTCCACAGGCCACGGCTCGCCGTTGACTGTCAACGAAACAGGAAAGTCGCCAGGGTCAAGATAACGGTACAGGTCGCCGGGCACGGGTCGACCCTGCGCCCAGCCCGGTATCCGCACGTACAGTGTGAACGCGACCGGTGCGTCTGGCTCCACGAAAAGCGTCACCGCGCCCTCCCAAGGATAGCGCGTCGTCTGCCAGAGCCGGATCGGCGTCTCGCGCACCCGCAGCCGGCCTTCACCACCGATAAAGAGATTGACGTAGAGCGCGTCCTCGTGTTGGGCGTAGACGTAGCCAGAAAGCGAGGGCAGAAAGCGCACCAGATTCGACGGGCAGCAGGAGCAATCGAACCAGGGCTGGCGCGTGGCAGCGCGTCCTGCGTTGAAGTTGACTGTACCGTCGGACGCCAGCGGATTGGGATAGAAGAAGCGGTCGCCGCTCAAGGAGACACCCGCCAGCACGCCATTGTAGAGCGTGCGCTCCAGCACGTCGAGGTAGGTCGCATCGCCGTGGAGCAGAAAGAGCCGGTAGTTCCAGAAGACGTTGGCGATAGCCGCGCAGGTTTCGGCATAGGCGGTGCGATTGGGCAGCTCGTAGGCGTCGCCGAAGGCCTCACCCTCGTGCCGCGCGCCAATGCCGCCGGTGACGTAGAGATTGCGCCCCACCACGTCCTCCCAGAGCCGGTCGATGGCGGCAACGTAAGCCGCGTCACCGGTCAGCGCCGCCACGTCGGCCATAGCGGCGACCATGTAGGCGGCGCGCACGGCGTGCCCAACGGCCTCCCGCTGCTCCACCACCGGCGCGTGATCCTGGCTGTACGGGCCATAGAGTGTCCGGTCGTGGGCACGCCCCCGCTCGTCCAGGAAGAATTTCGCCAACTGCAGATAGCGCGTGTCCCCGGTGACGCGGGTTAGTTTCGCCAGGCCGATCTCAATCTCCTGGTGACCCGGCGCGTCGTGCCGTCCGTCGGGCCCGAAGACGCGGGCGATGAGGTCAGCGTTCTTGAGCGCCACGTTCAGCAGCGATCGCTTGCCCGTGGCCTGGTAGTGCGCCACCGCCGCCTCATAGAGGTGGCCCACATTGTAGAGCTCGTGGCTCTGCTCCAGGAACGACCAACGCGTCGCACCGGACAATTCGGGCGGATGCTCCGGGTCGATGGTGCGGGCAGTGTAAAGGTAACCATCGTCCTCCTGCGCGGCAGCGATCTTCGCGATAAGACCGTCGAGGTAAGCCTCCAGTCCCGGATCGGGCTGGAGCTGCAACGTGTACGCCGCGCCCTCCAACACCTTGAAGACGTCGGAATCGTTGTAGCGGCGGCCTTGGTGCGGCCCCGGCTCCAGCCCGCCGGCGCGCGCGAAGTTGGCGATGCGCCCCGTCTCCTCCGACTTCTTGAATGCGAAAGGCAGCGTCACCCTGCAGTTCGTCTCCAGGCGGGGCTGCCAGAAGGCGTCATCGATGGTCACCTGCGTGAAGGGCACGGGGCAGAAAGGATCATCGGATTGCGTCGGATGCTCCATAGGACACCTCGATGCGTGTTGCGTGTTGCGTGTTGCGTGAATATGGTACTTGGATTTGTAAGAAGTACAAGTCATAACTAACAGGGGCAAACGAAGTAGTTCCAGGGTGGCTCAAACGCCATAGGCGGCTTCCCATCATGTTTCCCTCCCGCATCAACCCCAGCTTCGTTTGCCTTGCTTTCGCCTACGCAGGTTCTACGGTACGGAGGGCGTTTTCATCAGCGAACTCGCTTCGAAATCCCTCTCCCGTCCCCGGTCTCCGGTCAGCCGTTCACCCCAGCCTTTGCAAAGCATCCGTTCGATGGTACATTTATCTACGTTCCACAAATCAGTTGGCCATTCGGACACTTCGCGAACGGAGGACACCATGACTTTATACGCTGGCCTGGAAGCCGGAGGCACGAAGTTCGTCTGCGCCGTGGGCAGCGGCCCCGATGACATCCGCGCAGAAACTCGCGTCCCCACGACGACGCCGGAAGAGACGTTGGAGCGCACCATCGCGTTCTTCAAAGAGCAACAAAAGAGCCAGGATGAGCCAATAGAGGCGTTGGGCATCGCGTGCTTCGGGCCAGTAGATCCCGATCTCAACTCGCCCACCTACGGCTGGATCACCTCGACGCCCAAGCCGGGCTGGGCCAATACCGACGTGATGGGTCCGCTGACCGAGGCGCTGGGGATTCCCACGGCCTTCGATCTCGACGTCAACGGCGCGGCGCTGGGCGAATATCGCTGGGGTGCAGCGCAGGATCTAGACGCCTTCGTCTACCTCACCGTCGGCACGGGCATCGGCGGCGGCGCGATGGTCAATGGCGCGCTGTTGCACGGCCTCGTCCACCCGGAGATGGGGCACATCCGCATCCCCCACGACCGCGAACGAGACCCCTACCCTGGCGGCTGCCCTTTCCACGGCGACTGCTTCGAGGGCCTCGCCAACGGTCCCGCCGTCGAGGAGCGCT
>CAYVKR010000077.1:0-12293 GCA_964452025.1 uncultured Anaerolineales bacterium | reverse complement strand
TGGTGCATCCGAGCGTGTTATCGTCCAGTATCGTCCACTGGATGGCCGGATCGTCGAGATCATCAGGGAGATTGCCGGTTTCTCTGGTCCCCACGATGATGTAAGCGTAGTCCCAGTCCTCTTCGATATGATACCAGGCTTGAAACGTCAGCTCCGCGCTTTCGGCGTCGCTCAGATTGACGCGACGGGTCAGGGTGCTGTCCGATTCGTCGCTGCGGTTGGACCACCAAAGATACTGCCCGCTGTAGGCGTCTGTGTCCATCAGCTTGACCGTGGAGGTTCCAATGAAGGTGAAGGAAAGCGGCTTGCTGCTTTGGATATCGACGTAATCGACGCCGTATTGGTGGACCGTGGAGGTGCGTGTCACAGGTTCGCTAGGTTCGTAACGCACATCCATAAGCGGCTCGTAGGGATCAATAGCGGTATAGCCGTATTGCCCTTCGTCCAGGTCTGGATCGTCGAGGAGATTGGCCATCATCCAGTCTGCGAAGAAGGTTTTATGGTCCCCCGGCTCGCCCAGGGCCGCAAGGGTCGCGTCGACGCTCTCCATGCCGTTCTCCTCATGGCTTACCAGCATCTGCGTGGCCTCATCCCCGTAGCGCTCAAGGAAATACTCCATAAATAGATAGGCGCCGCCGTAGTTAGCGGAGGCGTCCCCGGCTGTACCTTCAGGCCACGAGGTCAGCTGCGTGTCCGGCGCGTAGGCGTAGGAGATGTCGCTGCCGCCGACACTGTAATAGCCCGGATCGTAGGAACGATCATTGAGTGCCATGGCCAGCTCGGAGCAGCCCTCGTTGAGCCACGTCGTCTCGTTGCGATCGTTTTTCCAGTGAATCATGTGCTGAAACTCGTGGGCCAGCACGCCGTTGTAGAAGTCGCTGCCAATGCGGACGTTGTCGATGTTGATGTAAAACATCTCCATTTCGTTGGAATCGCTACGTACTTCCTGAACGTATTTATCGGGACTGGAGAAGTAGCCGGCAACGGTGTTGCCTAAGTCCCGGGCGTGTAGAATGCTAAGATGGGGATCACCATCGACGTCGTCGTCAGGAGATGACTCGGGGCCGAAAAAGGCTCGATTGGTAGGATAGGTATGCTCTTCAAAGAGGTCGGCCGCCTCTCTCAGATTGGACATATTGACCTTTGCACCGTCCTCAACCCACATATAGACGTGCGGTGTCTTGTAGAGAAGCTCGGCCATAATCTCGAACTGCTCTTCGGTATCGACGTTGGAGACGTTGAACCGGCGCTGATCCCCTACCTCGTACTCGGTCGTCTCGGTAACCTGCCTCGGTGTGTTAGCGGGGACGTTCAATAAACGAATACCCAGCTCGTGGATGTCCGCTTCGGGAACGATGGTCTCCGTCAGCGCTTGAAGCGTTTCCTCGGCCTCATGGGGCGGCGGCTCCACGGTAGGGGGAAGCGGTGTGCTTTGTGTCGGTGTGTCGCTTTCCAGCTCACCATCGTCCTCCCACCCCCATACCTCGGTGGGATCGGGTTCCAGGGTGGGGCGCGGTACAGTTTGCTGGTCCACCACGAGGAACACGACGGCTGAGCCAACGACGCAGCACGTGCAAAGAAATAGCAGCGTCACGATCACAGCGATGGCAATCCAAATCCAACGGGTCTCTCGATTATTGTCCATATCGGTCCTTTTGATGTTGATGATATTCACGACTCAATGGGTTGATGCTATTATACGTCGGCCCGGTGCGAAAACCAGTCTGATGCGTGAAATGTGAGGCATCACGTTGTCAAGCATCCAGTTTCCAGCATTGACATTAGAACATTTGTGCTTATAATGAAAGTAGAAGCTGAGGAGGCGGATGGTGGATGCTTTGCAGAAGCTACAGCTATTGGGGCGGGCGGCCCGTTACGAGCCAGCAGAGGAAGTCAGCATGACGGGGCGACGCTGGCCCTCGGCTCGTGTGCCCGAGGAACTGGTCGATTGCATCTCCCACGCCGCGACGCCCAAAGGGCGCATTCCGCTTCTCAAGACGTTGCTCTCTTCTGCTTGTGAGCGCGACTGTTACTACTGCCCCTTTCGCACCGGGCGAGACTTCCGCCGCGCGACCTTCACGCCGGACGAGTTGGCGAGACTGTTTGTCCAACTCTACCAAAACAACTTTGTCAAAGGATTATTTATCAGCTCGGGGCTGGTCGGCGGCGGCCCAAAGACCCAGGATCGCATTCTGGCGACGGCTGAGATTCTACGTAAGCGCCATCACTTTCGGGGCTACATCCATCTCAAGATCATGCCGGGCGCTGAACGCGACCAGGTCGCCGCGGGCATGGCGCTGGCGGATCGGGTCTCGGTCAATCTGGAGGCGCCCAACGATGGACGATTGGCGCGACTGGCGCCGCACAAGATCTTCGCTGTGGAGCTGCTGCAGCGTATGACGTGGGTCGAAGAGATCCGGCAAGCCCAGGGCGGCTATGGTCCCAGCATGACCACGCAGTTCGTCGTGGGCGCTGCCGGAGAAAGCGACGTGGAGCTATTGCATACCACAAGCTATCTCAACCGGCATCTGCGGCTGGCGCGGGCCTACTTCAGCGGCTTCAACCCCATCGAGGATACGCCGCTTGAGGAACTCCCGCCTGCATCCGTCGAACGGGAGCACCGGCTCTACCAGGCTTCATTTCTGCTGCGGGATTACGGCTTCGATCTTGAGGAATTGCCTTTTGCGCAGGACGGCAATCTCCCGCTCCACGAGGATCCAAAGTTGCTCTGGGCGCGTCAGCATCTCAGTGAAGCGCCGGTGGAGATCAATCGCGCGGACCGGGAGACGCTGCTGCGCGTGCCTGGCATCGGTGTCAAAAGCGCCGACCGCATCCTCGCGGCTCGCCGTCAGGGCACGTTGCGCGACCTCAGCCACCTGCGTCAGCTGCACATCGCGGCCGCGCGCGCCGCGCCCTTCGTTCTCTTGGATGGCAAGCGCCCGGCGCGTCAACTCAGGTTGCCGCTCTAGCCCGGAACTTTCGGTGCCGTTCAGAGCTCTTCCTTCATCCGCCGCAGGTTTTCCTCGAACGGTGGACGTGCCACGCCGCGCTCGGTGATGATAGCCGTGATGTAGCGCGCGGGCGTTACGTCAAAGGCGGGATTCGCCACCGGCGTGCCCTCCGGCATGATGGCGCACTCGCCAACGTGGGTGATCTCGCGCGCCGGTCGCTCCTCGATCTCGACGTCGTCGCCTATCGGCGTCTCCAGGTCGATGGTCGTCAGCGGGCCCGCCACGTAGAACGGAATGCCATGCGCGTGAGCTGCCAGCGCCAGGCCGTAGGTCCCGATCTTATTGGCCGTATCGCCGTTGGCCGCGACGCGGTCGCAACCAACGACGCAGAGATCAACGCCGCGCGTGCGCATGATGTGCGCGGCAGCGCCGTCCGCGATCACCGTGTACGGCACGCCCATCTGTTCTAACTCCCAGGACGTGAGCCGCGCGCCTTGCAAGCGGGGCCGCGTCTCATCAACGAAGGCGTGCACGTTCTTGCCTGCTTGATGCGCCGCATAGATCACGCCCAGTGCCGTGCCGTAGTAGCTCGTCGCCAGCGGGCCTGTGTTGCAATGATGAATGATCTTCGCGCCTTGCGGGATCAGCGGCAGCGCGTTCTGTCCCATCTGGCGATTGGCCTCGCGTTCTGCCTCGGCGATGGCATGCGCCTCGTCGAGTACGGCCTCGCGTAGATCGGCCACGCACTCCAGCGCTGGGTCCTCGGCCCGCGCGAGTGTGCGTCTGAGCGCATAGCTCAGGTTGACCGCCGTGGGGCGCGCAGCGGCGAGCACGTCGGCGGCCGCACGCAGATCGTCACGCAGCGCGTCGACCGACGCGGCCTCACTGCCTTGTGCGGCCAGCGCCATGGCATACCCGGCTGTGATACCGATGGCCGGCGCGCCACGCACCACCATCTCGCGGATAGCATTTGCCACGTCTGCATAGTCCGTGTAATCGATATGTCGTGTTTCATGGGGCAAGCGTCGCTGGTCAAGCAAGCGCAGATGATCGTCCCGCCAGGTGATGGGTTGATACCCTAACATTGTGAGCCTCCTCAGTGAATGAGTGAATTGAACGTCCACACTAACGTTTAACCCTGTCCTCTGATGTAAATTGTAGATGAGACATCGAAAAACGCGAACTTACTTTGTTTCGCGTAGTCATAGACAAGCTTGATACATCACATAGCTTTGTTCTTCTGGAACAAAATAAAGACTATGCGAAGTTGCATCTGCGCGCTATTCGATCCTTGTCATCCGCCTGCTTTGCGTTACAATGCTCTTCATGGCCTTCGACAATTCAAAAGCAACGCACAGATTGTGGGCGCTTCTCTTCCTCCTGACCCTCTTTGTCGCAGGATGGGTTCGCACCTACGACCTCAACTGGGACCAGGGGACGCATCTTCATCCCGACGAACGCTACTTGACCATGGTCGCAGCGGCGTTGGAGCCGCCGGAGACGCTGGAAGCGTACTGGAACCCGGCACTCTCCACGATGAATCCCACCAACCAGGGCTACGCTGGCTACGTCTACGGGACATTTCCGCTCTTTCTCACGCGCATCGTTGGGGGCTGGGTGGATGCAATTTGCAAGACAGACGTCTTGTTGGTGCCAGGGGAAACCTGCATACCGGGTCATTTCACCGGCTATGGCGGCATTCACCTCGTTGGGCGGGCGCTCTCGACTTTGGCCGATCTTTTGACGCTCATCGCGTTAGTCGCGCTGGCTTACCAACTCTTCGACGAGACCGTCGCGCTACTGGCGGGGGCACTCTACGCCTTCACCGTGCTGCCCATCCAGCACAGCCATTACTTCGTCGTCGATAACTTCGCTACGCTCTTCGTCATCTGGACCCTGGCCCTTAGCGTACACGCTGCGCTGACCGGACGCCGCTGGCCCTTGCTCCTTGGCGGGCTCACCACCGGTTTGGCCGTCGCCTCGAAGATCAGCACCTGGCCCACGGCGCTCATCGTTGCTGCGGGCGGCGTGCTGCACCAACGTCGTACAGACGGTGAGACCACCTATGAGCTGGCCATCGACCTCCCTTCGCTGCTGGCCCTGATTGGCTCCGGCGTGCTGGCGGCCGTGGTCTTCCGCGCCGCGCAACCTTACGCCTTCTCCGGCCCCGGCTTCTTCAACGTGCGCCTCAACGAGAGCTGGATGGAGAGCATGCGCTACATCCGCCGCCTTGTCAGCGGCGAAATCGACGTGCCCTACGGTCACCAGTGGGCCAGCCGCGCCCCCATCCTCTTCCCCTGGCGCAACATGGTCGTCTGGGGTCTGGGCCTGCCGCTGGGCCTCATCGCCTGGCTGGGGTGGGGCGTCTTCGCCTGGCAGACCGTCCGCCGGCGGCGCTGGGTGCGCCTGCTGCCCTGGCTCTGGGCCACCGGCTTCTTTCTCTACCAGGGCGTCCAATGGGTCAAATCCATGCGCTACCTGCTGCCCGTCTATCCGGTCTTTGTCCTCTTTGCGGCCTGGGTCGTTGTCTGGGGATCACGCAAGCTCCTTGACCGCGAACCGCGCTCACGCTGGCTGCGGCGCCTCGTCACCCCGTTGGGACGAATATTACCCTGGCTGGCGCTGGCGGTTGCGGCCTTGTGGGCCACCGCCTTCATGCAGATCTACATCCGGCCCTTCACGCGCATCGCGGCCTCGCGCTGGATCTATGAACACGTCCCCACCGCTGCCACGCTGCACACCGAAGCGGGCTTAACGCATCACCTGCCCATCGCGCCGCGCACGCAACTAAGCACTACAACCGGCCCACTTACTGTACCGCTGACCGTCCACACAAGCGGCACTGTCGACCGTCTGACGCTCAACAAGGTCAACTATGAAGGCGAACCGGGGGAACGCACCGTCCGCGTCGTGCTGAGCCGTGATCCCAGCGGTTCCGACGTCTTATCAGAAGGAACCACACACACTTCAATCGACGTCAGCATGCCAGCACAGATCGAGATCCCGCTATCGCCTGCAACGCTGATGCCCGGCGAGCAAGTCTACGTCAACATCCAAGTGCAGGCAGGTGATCCCATCACGCTGGACACCTCGGTGCTCGGCAACGAGCATTGGGACGATTCCTTGCCTGTGCGCCTGGACGGCAAGGATCCCTTCTACAACTGGTATCGCGGCCTTGCCTCAACCGCCGACGGCAAGCTGCATCTCTATGACGAGGACACGCCGCAGAAGCACGCGCAGCTGCTGGACTGGCTGGACGAGGCTGACTACATCGTGCTTTCCAGCAATCGTCTGTATGCATCCATCCCGCGTTTGCCCCAGCGCTATCCCATGACCATCCGCTTCTACGAGACACTCTTCAGCGGCGATCTGGGCTTTGAGCTGGCGGGCGAGTTCGTCTCCTATCCGGCGCTGGGACCGTGCCAGTTCCCCGACCAGGAGACGCCCTTCGCGCCGCCGCCCGCGCGGTACAGCAACGCGCGCCCATGTTCTATCTGGCTCTCACCTGCCGAGGAAGCCTTCAGCGTCTACGATCATCCACAGGTCTTTATCTTCGCCAAGACGCCGTCCTATTCGCGCGATCTGGCGACAGACTTGATCCCGGTCTCGCTGACCGCAGAGGCCCAGTGGATGACGCCGCTGCAGGTCACGCGGGCTGAGTTCACCGCTGAGGACGATGACAGTGCGCCCGCGAAGCTCCTCATGGATGAACGCGCGCAGGCCGTTCAGTACGACGGCGGCACCTGGTCCCGTCTCTTCCACCGGGACGCACTGCAGAACCGCTTCCAGTTCGTGACCGTCTTGCTCTGGTGGCTGTTGCTCGCGCTGCTGGGCTGGATGGCGCTCCCCTGGCTCCAGCTGGCCTTCCCCGATTTGCGCTTGCAGGGCTACGGTTTCGGGCGTATCGTCGGACTGCTGTTCTGGGCCTATCCCGCGTGGCTGTTGGCGGCGCTGCGCCTGGTCACCCACACGCGCGCGCTGCTTTGGGGGATCCTGGCGCTCTGGCTGGGCGCGACGGCGCTGCTGGCGCGCAGCCGCTGGCCCGCGCTGAAGGCATGGGTTGCCGCCAAGTGGCGCGATTTGCTGCGGGTCGAGCTCGTCTTTGGCGTGCTCTTCCTCGGCTGGACCCTCGTCCGCTACCTGAACCCCGACCTCTTCCATCCGGTGGCGGGGGGCGAGAAGCCCATGGACTTCGCCTATCTCAACGCGGTGATCAAATCGCGCTGGTTCCCACCCTACGATCCCTGGTTCGCCGGGGGCTCCATGAACTACTACTATTTTGGCTTCGTGCTCATCGGCACGCTGGTCGAGGCGCTGGGCATCATCCCCAGCAGCGCCTACAACCTGGCGATCCCCACACTCTTCGCCATGACGGGGGTGGGGGGCTATACCCTGGCTTCGAACCTGGTGCGGGGCGACGATCGCCGCGCGCGGCACGCGGGACTGTGGGGCGTGCTCTTCACCGTCGTGCTGGGCAACCTGGGCGAACTGCGCCTCCTCTTCGAGGGGTTGGCCGAGGTGGGCGATCTGCACTTTGAGAGCCTGATTCCCGGCTACCGCATGCTTATGTCGGCGGCGGTGGGCTTCTGGAAAGTCGTCGTGCGTGGCGCACAACTGCCTTTCCGGTCGGAGTGGTGGTATTGGAACGCCACGCGCGTCGTGGAGATCAAGCCCAACGAGCAGGTGCCGCCCATCAACGAGTTCCCGGCCTTTACCTTTCTCTATGGAGACCTGCACGCGCACGCCATGGCGCTGCCGCTGACCCAGGTCGCGTTGGGTATCGCGCTGCAGTGGGCCGCGCGAAAGGTGTCCGACGTCAAGGAGCAGGTGGCGCGGAATCTGTTGAGTTCGTTCAATCCGGTGACCTTGGTGCTGGCGGCGCTGGTCGCAGGCGCGCTGCGAGCGACCAACACATGGGACTATCCGACCTATCTGCTACTGATGAGCCTGGGCTATCTGCTGCCGGTGCTTTCAGACCTGTGCCTTGGAGAAGGAGAGGCACCCCGCACTGCCTGGCGCGCTCTGCACTTGGCGGTGCCCGTGGTGCTCTTCCTGCTGGCGGAGCTGCTCTTCCGCCCGTACACAGCACGCTACGCCGCCGCCTATACCAACATCGAGCCGTGGCAGGGCGCGCGCACGCCGTTAAACGATTATCTGGTCATGCATGGGCAGTTTCTACTGCCGCTGGCGCTGCTGGCGGTGGGTAGCCTGCTGCCGCGTCTGCGTCGCTGGAGAGACGAACGCGCGTCGTGGATGAGCCTCGGCATCGTTGGCGTCGGTGTCCTGCTGCTGACGCTGGTGCTGTTGGCTCTGGGCGTACAGGCGGCCTGGGTTGCCGTGCCCTTGGGAACGATGGCGGCGCTGCTATCGTTAGCGGACATCGAGAGACCGCGCCGGCAGACACTCTGGCTCTGGGTGGGCACGGCGCTGGCACTGACGCTCATGGTCGAGGTGATCGTGCTCAAGGGTGACATCGGGCGCATGAACACCGTCTTCAAGTTCTACCTGCAGGTCTGGATTCTACTGGCGACGGCAACCGCGGTGGCGATGGATGCGCTGCTCCACACGGTGCTGTGGGCGGAATCTGAGGCCGCACTCGCCACACGTCCGAGGCTGATTCGGGCGGTAGCGAAAAACCGTCACAGTCTGGGCGATGCGCTGATCGGCGTCTTGTTGGTGGTGGTGCTGGCAGCGGCGCTCTATCCGTTCTTCGCTATCCCCGCGAAGGTCGGTGATCGTTGGGCCGAGAGCGCACCGCATACGCTGGACGGCGCTGCGTTTATCCCCCACGCGACGCAGTACGAGAACGGCGGCATGGCCTCGCTGGCGCCCGACGCTGCGGTGATCCGTTGGTTACAAGACAACGTCGAAGGCTCACCCGTGATCATGGAAGCGCAGGCCACGCGCGAGTATCTCTGGGGCAACCGGATGAGCGTTTACACAGGGTTGCCGTCGGTGGTAGCGTGGCGCTGGCACCAGGCGCAGCAGCGGATGGTGATGCCTAGCGGGACGGTGGAGGCGCGCCAGCAGGATGTGCGCGACTTCTACAACACGCCGAATCCCGATTACGCCTGGACGATCCTGCAGAAATACGCCGTGGAGTACGTGATTTTGACCCCCTACGAGTTGCTCTACATGCCTGCCGTGCACGATGGCGACACGACGGCGCCAGCGTTGATCAAGTTCGAGACGTTGGTGGCGGAAGGCAGACTCGACGTGGTCTACGAGACGGATGAGGCGAGGGTTTTCCGGGTTAAGAGATAGTTACAAGTTGCAAGTTACAGGCTTTTTGCTGGTCTTCGGTCTCCCGACCTCGGTCAGTTCGTTTATGATGCAGGCTGCTTCAGAACGGCGTAGAGGGTGAGGTTGTTTTCGCGCCCGTCGGCGCGGTACAGCTCCTCGATGGTAAGGCCGGCGTCTTCAGCCAGCTGCTGCGTCTCCGCCTCGTCGACGAGGTGCACGTAACGGAAACCGCGCCCGCCGCGCCGCCAATCCAGCAGGTAGTCGCCCGGCTCCACGTCGTCCTTGGAGAGTCCGATCTCACTCCACTCCTGGATACGACGGTGCAGGCGTTTGGTCGAAAGGAACTGCCAGTTGGCGAGGACGATGCGCCCCTTGCTGGCCAGAAGTGAGGCCGCTTGCCGAAGCACGCGCACTCGTGTGACGTAGCCTGGCAGATGATGGAAGACCGCGCGGGCGATGAGCCAGTCAAAGGGGCCACGGACGTGGTCAACCCATGTGGGGTCCATGAGATCCAGGGCCGCGAAGCGTGTCTCGACGCCGTCAGCGACCTCGGGATCTGCCAGCGCCAGTATCTCCGCTGAAAAATCCAGGCCGACGTAGGTGCAGTCCTGCGGCAGCAGCGCGGCGACCCGCCCGTGCGCACAGCCCAGATCCAGCACGCGATCCCCCGGCACGATGCGGTGCAGGATGCGCTCCAGGCCCGGCTCGGTACGGCCCCGCGAGTCGGCGAAGTGCTCGGCGAACTCGTTGTAGAAGTCGCGGTTTAGGTTACGCAGATACGTTGTGATTTCGTCTCGCATGGTGAGGAGTATAGGTTGCAAGTTGCAAGTTGCAAGTTTTAAGTTCATGGGCAAACGCAGTTTCTACGATACGGAGGGCGTTTTCACCAGCAGACTCGCTTCGAAATCCCTCATTCGCCTATTTGGTGAGTTGCCTTTATAATAGGCTCCATGGCTAAGGGAGGCGTGCCAAAAACGTTGGATCTGAGCGATGCCGCCACGCGGGAACGGGTGCTGGCGCTGCTGCGCGCCATCAAAGCGATGCCGGAGGGTGAGCGGGATATTTCGCCGCTGCTGCGCGAGTATCCCAGCCCGACGGGGACGTACGCGAAGTCGCAGTTGATCCGGGCGTACCGGCAGTTGTGTGAAGAAGGCGTGCTGGCGCGCGACCGGCGGCTGGAACGACGGCTGCGCGGGCGTCCGGTGCGGACGATCTCCGGCGTGGCGCCGGTGGCGGTGCTGACGGAGCCTTATCCGTGCCCCGGCGAGTGTATCTTCTGCCCCAATCAAGCCGAGGCGCCCAAGAGCTATCTTGATGGGGAGCCGGGCGTGCTGCGGGCGCTGCAGTTTGAGTACGATCCTTACGCGCAGACGCACGGGCGCATCGAGGCGCTGCACGCCATCGGGCACCACGTGGATAAGATCGAGCTGTTGATTCTGGGCGGGACGTGGTCGTGCTACCCGGAAGCGTACCAGGAACAGTTTCTACGCCGCTGCTTCGACGCGATGAACGAGCGCGAGGCCGACTCGCTGGTGCAGGCGCTGCGCTGGAACGAGACGGCGTCGCACCGCAACGTCGGCCTGGTCATCGAGACGCGGCCCGACTGCATCACGCCGGACGAGGTGCTGCGGCTGCGCCAGCAGGGCGTCACCAAGGTTCAGCTGGGCATTCAGGCGCTGGACGACGAGATTCTGGCGTTGAACAAGCGCGGGCACACGGTGGCGGAGACGCGCCGCGCCATGCGCCTGCTGCGGTTGGCTGGATTCAAGACCGTGGCCCACTGGATGCCCAACCTCTGCGGCGCGACGCCTGCATCGGATCTGGAGGATTTCCGCCGGATCTGGGACAATCCCGCCATCCGTCCGGACGAGATGAAGCTCTACCCGACGGCGCTGCTGGAAGGCACCGAGCTCTACGATCTCTGGGAAGCGGGCGAATATCAGCCCTATGAAGAAGAAACGTTGATCGAGCTGTTGAAGCAATGCAAGCTTCTGGTGCCGCCGTACTGCCGCCTCAACCGCGTGATGCGCGATATTCCAGCTGGTTACATCGTGGCGGGCACCAAGAGGAGCAACCTACGCCAGATGGTACAGCAGCGGATGGCGAAGGAGGGCTTGCAGTGCCAGTGCATTCGCTGTCGTGAGATTCGCGGACGCAGCACGCCGGAGAGCATTGAGGCCGTACATCTTGCGCCCGTGGTCTACGAGACGGATGCGACGCAGGAGCAGTTCCTGCAGTACCTGACGCCGGATGAGCGGCTGGCGGGCTTTCTGCGGCTCTCGCTGCCCAAAGCGCCCCGTGACGAAATTCCTATTCCGGAGATTCGCACGGCGGCGATGGTGCGCGAGGTGCACGTCTACGGGCCGGCCCAGGCGCTGGGCGCGCAGGGGCCCGGAGGTCAGCATCACGGGCTGGGCACGGAACTGCTGGACCTTGCGGCACAGCGGGCGCGCAAAGCCGGATTCGATCAGCTGGCCGTGATCGCCGCCGTGGGCACGCGGCGCTACTACCGGGAGCGCGGCTTTACCAAGGGCGACCTCTATCCCATACGCCCTCTCTGACGTTTAACCTATGATCTTCGACGTTTGATTTATCTTTGAGGCGCATCTATGACATCCATGGAAAGACACTACGAGATACTGCGGAAGGTGAGCCGCACCTTCGCGCTCTCCATCGAGCATTTGCCGACTGTTTTACGAGACGCTATCACGCTGGCCTACCTGCTCTTTCGCGTCTCTGATTGTCTGGAGGATCACGACGGGCTTCCGGTGCAGCAGAAGGTCGTGCTGCTGCGACGCTGGGCCCAGGTGCTGGAGGGGGTGGAACCGGTCGAAACCCTCACCAAAGATCTGATGCACCTGGACAGTAACGATCACGAGGTCTACGTGGCGCAGCATGCCGACGTGGTGCTGGAGGGTGTGCGCACGTTACCGACTGCGCTGCAGACGGTCATCACGCAGGGCGCGCACAGCACGACGCTGGGCATGGCGCGCTGGCAGGCTCACGGTCCCTACGTAGAGGACGAAGCGGCACTGGATGATTATATGCACCAGGTCGCCGGCAAGGTGGGCTATCTGGTGACGGACGTCTTCGCGTGGT
>CAYVKR010000076.1:0-12298 GCA_964452025.1 uncultured Anaerolineales bacterium | reverse complement strand
TCGTGCCGCCGAGGTAATCGCCGCGCCGCTCCTTGTTGATGACGTCGCGGTAGACCTGGCCCGAGGTCACATTGTTCAGCTGGCTCAGATTCTCGTCGATGAACCGCTCGTAGTGACCCAGATCCAGATCCGTCTCGGCGCCGTCCGTCGTCACGTAGACCTCGCCGTGCTGGTACGGCGCCATGGTGCCGGGATCGACGTTGAGATAGGGGTCCAGCTTCTGGATGGAGACGCGCAAGCCGCGCGCTTTGAGCAATCGTCCGAGGGAAGCGGCGGTAATTCCCTTGCCCAGGGAACTGACTACGCCACCGGTTACAAAGATGTATTTGATAGGCATTTGACTTTCCTCCTCGGGGATACTATTCTACTCCAGGCTACTGGAAAGTAAAACGTCGGGTAGTCTGGTAGTCGGATGGTCGGGTAGTCGGGTAGTCCGATAGTCAGACAGTCAGATGGTCACTTAGTCTTTTTTTGTCATCTTGAGGTTTTCTATGCCCTACGATCTCGTCTTTCTGCACGCGCCCAGCGTCTACGATTTTCGCAAGCGGGCGACGCTCTGGGGACCGATTTCCGATCTCGTTCCCTCGACGCCCGTCTTCGATATGTACCCCGTGGGTTTCGCCACCATGCTGGCGCACCTGCAGCAGCAGGGCTTTGACGTCCGCATCAACAACCTGGCGGCGCGCATGGTGCGCTCCCGCCGCTTCGATCCAGAGCGCGCCATCGCCAATCTCGACGCTCGCGCCTTTGGCATCGACCTGCACTGGCTGCCCCACGCCCACGGCGCGCTGGAGGTGGCCCGCCTGGTCAAAAAGCACCATCCCCAAGCGCCGGTCATCTTCGGTGGCTACTCCGCGTCCTATTTTCACGAGGAGCTCGTGCGTATGCCTATGGCGGATGTCGTGGTGCGTGGCGATTCGGCGGAGGTGCCGCTGGCGCAGCTTCTCACGCGTCTCCAGGCGGGTGATGATCTTGCCGATGTTCCCAATCTCACGTGGCTTGGGCCAGAAGGAGAGGTGCGCGTCAACCCGCTGACCCACGTGCCCATCGACCTCGATCACTTGACGCTGGGCTACAGCTCCATCGTTCGCTCTGTCGTGCGCGACCGCGACCTGCTCAACTACGTGCCCTTCAGCCATTGGATGGCGTATCCCATCATGGCCTCGCTCACCGTCAAAGGCTGCACGCAGAACTGCACCATCTGCGGCGGCTCGGCCTATGCCTCGCGGCAGAAGTATGCGCGGCAGAAGCCTGCCTATCGGTCGCCGGAGCGACTGGCGACGGACGTGCGGCGGATGGGCAAGCTGAGCCGGGGGCCGGTCTTCCTGCTGGGCGATCTGCGCCAGGCCGGCATAGACTACGCGCGCCGCTTCTTCCGCGCCGTCCAGGGCTTCGACGGCGCGGTTATCGTGGAGTTCTTCTGGCCTGTCGACCGCGCCTACATGGACGAGCTGGCCTCGGCGCTGCCCGACTTCATCGTCGAGTTCTCGCCGGAATCCCACGATCCCGCCGTGCGCCGCGCGTCGGGCAAGGGTTACACCAACGAGGGCATCGAGCGTACCATCGCGGCCGCGTTGGACGCCGGGGCGCGCCGTTTCGACCTCTTCTTCATGATGGGGCTCTCACAGCAGACGCCCGCCTCGGCGTTAGCCACTGTCGACTACTGCCGCGAGCTGCTCACCCGCTTCGACGATGGTCGTCTGATCCCTTTCACCTCGCCGCTGGCGCCCTTCCTAGATCCGGGCAGCCTGGCTTACGAGCAGCCGGAACGCTTCGGTTACGTGCGGCACGCGTCCACGCTGGAGGAGCACCGTCGCCTGCTGCTCCAGCCCACGTGGAAGCACATCCTCTCATACGAGACCCGTTGGATGGACCGCGACGCTCTCGCCGACGTCACCTACGAGGCGGGCTTCCGGCTCAACCGTTTCAAACGCGACGTGGGCCTCATCAGTGTAGCCAAAGCCGCGGAGACCGAGGCGCGCATCGAGCAGGCCCGCGCCCTGATGACCGAGATCGAGGGGCTGATGGCACGCTGCGAGGGCGCAGCGCTGGAACGCGAGCTGCTGGCGCGCAAAGACCGCATCGATGCTGCCAACACCTCCACCGTCTGCGACAAATCCGAGCTCGACGTGCCCGTCGGTCCGCTACCCTTTAAAGTCATCAACCTGGCGCGCGTCGGCTTGGGTCTTGATTTGTAAGTCCGGGAGGATATCTGGAACCGCTTCGTTTGCCCTGGTCATGATGCCGTTGGTTGGAGATCGCTGGTCTGCACGTGGTCTCTCTTCCCGATGCAAGGTAGGAAACGCTTCGAAATTGGGGTTGCTTTTCCTTAAAACTTGTTGTATCCTATATATAGGCATTTCAATATACCATATCTCATAGGGAGGTACCGATGAAACGGGTAGTGGGTGTGATGATAGGTCTTTTGATACTTCTCTTGATGGTTTCTCCAACGATGGCTGCATCTGATGCCTGTCCCAGTGGCGGATGGGAGATTCTAGGAACCCACGAAGTTAAGTTTGGGGAGACGTTGTACTGCATTGGGCGTGCATACGGGGTCGATCCGCATGCCATCGCCTGCCAGAACAGCATTATGAACGCCAACCTGATCTATCCTGGAGCCATTCTGCAGATTCCCAATGCGCCAGCAACGTTGCCTGATGGCCCTACCTGCGATCCGCAGTTTGATGCCGAGCCCGACGGCGAGCAGCCGGAGGTGGTGCAGTGCGGGCCAGATCAGTGCACGTGTGATTCGGAGCATGTGGTCAAATCAGGAGAGACGCTCACCACGCTGGCCATTCACTACAACGTGCCCATGTGGGATCTCGCACACTGCAACTGCATTTACAATCTGAACTACATTTGGATTGGTGCGAAGCTCTGCATTCCGCCCTCTCAGTAGGCGGTTTATACAGTCTATACGTTGCATCTAGGCTCTGTGGTTTTTGAGAAGTCTAAAGACTGGCTCCACTGAAATAACTAGCAGAAATCGGATTTTTCTACGACTTGATACTATATCTGGGTTTATCATGACAAAAATCACTAGATGTAGGGCATGGCTACCTAAAAATCCGATTTCTTGGACCTTTTTTCAGTAGAGTCAAGACTTCTCGTTGTCCAATTTATCCGTTGGCTGACCTATCTTGTGTGGGTAGCCGGTATCCGCTTGCATATTCTTGAGGAGGAAACGATGACTTTTGGTGAGAACCTGGGACACGCGGATTGGAAGAAAGAAAAACATGTGCCGGTAATCGAATTGCCGGACACCATTGAGGCTGGTAAGCCCTTTACGGTGACGGTGAGTGTGGGCAAAGAAATCCCTCATCCCAACACCACGGAACATCATATCAGTTGGATTGATGTCTACTTTAAGCCGGAGAGCGGCAAGTTCTTGCATCAGGTGGGCCACTTCGATTTCTCGGCTCATGCGGAATCCGTGAAAGGGGCAAATGAAGGGCCTGTGCTTACCGATCCTATTGCCTCTTTCTCCATGACGGTCAAAGAACCCGGTGAGTTGATCGTGCTCGAGCTATGCAATATTCACGGGGTTTGGGAGAGCACCGCGACCGTTGAGCTGATTTGATCACATTTGATGGATGTACCAAGGGGATCAACCTCGGCAGTTGGTCCCCGTTCTGTTTTGCAATTTACATAACAAAGGAGAGAGTGTATGCCAGAGTTTGTTAATCCGTTTAGTGGGACGGTACCAGATCGTAAGCTGACGAAAGAGGAGCTCATCCGGGCTATTCGTCTGAACATTGCCGCCGAGCATGAAGCGATTCATCTCTACATGGCCCATGCTGAGGCCACCGATCATCCGTTGGCCAGGGAAGTGCTGATTGACGTCGCCAATGAGGAACGTGAGCATGCCGGTGAGTTTATGCAGCTCTTGGAGATTCTGACCGGTGATGAGGCCGAGTGGATCGCCAACGGGCGGGAGGAAGTCCTCGAGGCGGCGGAGGAGCTCGGGATAGACATCGAGGGTGGGACGACCGAGGAAGTCGAAGACGACGCGGAGACTACCGTGGGATCACTAAGATAGATAGGTCGTACATTTGCCGAAGGGAGATCGTACATGACAAACAAGTATTTGGCGCGCGAAGATGCGCCGTTTGGTTCGGAGATTTGGGAGAAGTTGGACGCTGCGATGATCCAAGCAGCCAAGCAGCAGCTCTCAGGGCGGCGGTTGCTGGAGATCGAAGGACCCTTTGGATTAGGTCTGAAATCCATTCCGCTTGCTGACGTGAAAGGCGACGATGGAATGATCCTCAGCCAGTCACAACCTCTCGTCTGGATTCAAGAGGGTTTTGAACTGAGTGCCCGTGATCTGGCAAACTATGAACGCGAGAAGATCACGTTAAACGTTCGCCCTGTGATAGAAGCGACTCGGGCCTGTACCGCACTTGAGGATAAGATGATCTTCGAGGGCGCCGGTGGTGCGCCGGGGCTGTTGACGGTCGAAGGGGCTCAAGAGTTGGAGCTCTCGGCCTGGGATGCGGTGGGCGCTGCCGGAAACGATATCATCGACGCTGTTACCCTGTTGGATGGTGCTGGTGTTCATGGTCCCTACACACTGGCACTGGCCCCAAAACACTATAACCTGTTGCTCCGCCTCTACGAACGCGGCAATCGCAGCGAGATGGAACATGTCAAGACCATGGTGACCGAGGGCATCGTCAAAGCGCCTGCGCTGGAGAGTGGCGGCGTGCTGATGGCCTCCGGACGCCAGTATGCATCGCTGGTGCTGGGGCAGGATCTCACTATTGGGTTCATCGGCCCGGCGGGGGATCAGGTAGAGTTTTTCATTTCCGAGAGCCTGGCCCTGCGCGTGCGCGTGCCGGAAGCCGTCTGTGTTCTGAAGTAAGTGTTGTTAGTGAAGTAGATGGTTGAGAGGCTGAAGAGACCCTTCAGCCTCTTTTCGTATGCTAGAACGCCTAGAGCGTTATATGTGTCCTTGTGGATCGTCCGGCAACGAACGTATGAAAAGGCCGCTTGCACGTGGTCGAGCTGACGCTAACTGATGAATCTGATAATCATGGCGGCTGAACATTGCATTGTGGAAACGTATGGGTTGCCTTGACGAATTTGGTTTTTATACTATACTCCAGATAGATATGATCTAAATGTCAGCTAATTTGGGAGGCTTATGATGAAGATCGCATGGCGTACAGTCATTGTGTTGTTGTTTGCTTTGGTATGGATGGCTGGGTGCGGCACGGCGACGCCAGAACCGACTTCAGAGCCGCCACGTCCATCTCCAACGACCGTAGAAGAGACAGAAGAGTCGACAGAGGCACCAACTGAGGAAGAACCAACCGCCACGATGACGGAAGCGCCCGATGACGAACCCGTCGAGCCTACAGAAGAGGCAGAAGCTACCGAAGAAGAAAATACATCCACAGGGCAAATCGATGGGACGATTGCTCCTGACGAGTACACGGATACCGCTACCTTCGGGCAGATGCAGCTCGCATGGCGGCACGATGGCGAATACCTCTATCTCGCTATGGAAGGACCCACGGAGGGTTGGATCTCCATCGGCATTGAGCCTACGCGGGCGATGAAAGACGCCGATTATCTCTTTGGATACGTCGAAGATGGCGAGCCCAAGTTCTGGGATGCCTACGGCACCGGACTGGTGGGCGCTACCCATCCGCCGGATGATGAACTGGGCGGCAGCAATGATATCGTCGACTTTGCGGGTGTCGAAGAGGATGGCGTGACGCGCTTTGAAATCCAGATTCCGCTTGCGTCTGGCGACGAATACGACAAGACGCTGACGCCAGGCGAGACCTATGCCATCATCGTCGCCATGGGTCCCACAGACGAGTATAACAGTAAGCATTTCTTTGTCGGTTCGGGAGAGCTGACGCTGCGAGAATAGAGCCATTCTCATCTTGGGATTTCGAAGCGAGTTCGCTGGTGAAAACGCCCTCCGTACCGTAGAACTGCCTAGACGAAAGCAAGGCAAACGAAGCTGGGTTGATGCGGGAGGAAAACATGATTGGAAGCCGCCTATGGCGTTTGAGCCACCCTGGAACTGCTTCGTTTGCCCTTCGTTTGCCCATCTTGCTGAATAGTTGCATCTATGTTACATTGAGGGTAATGAAAACAACGTTGGAGCGTTCTAACGCTTTTACGTCTATACATTCAAATCATTTTTGAAGGAGGTAGAGCAATGAACTGGCTAGAGACCTTGAAGCAGGCGATGAAGCTGGAGCAGGACGGTCGCGAGTTCTATCTGCAGGCAGCGGCCATGGTTGATGATCCGGAGGCTGTCAAGATGTTCCGGCGGCTGGCGGATGACGAGCTCGATCATTACAACTTCCTGCAGCGCGAATACGCCGAGGTGTTGTGCAATGATGCATGGTGCGATATTCCCAACCTGGAAGAGGTCGAGCCGCCCGATAGCGAGGCGCCCATCTTCCCCAAGGATCGCAGTCAGCTCGGCGACACTCTGCCGGATGACGCATCGCTGGAGGATGTGCTGCTTTTCGCGCTGGACGCCGAGGACAAGACGGTGAAGCTCTATAAAGAAGGTGCGGAGAAAGCGGAGAACCCACAAGCGCAAGCGTTCTTCTCCCAGTTGGCGCGAGTGGAGATGGGACATTTCAGCACCGTGTTGCAGCGCTACGAGTCCTACTATCATTATCCGCGTTGAGTTGGATGCTTGCAGAAGCATGATAGATAACTCTGGCTGCCCTGAGAAAAGGGTCAGCCAACCACAACATAACTATCCTTTTCTCTACTGAAAACCTTTTTTCCAGTAGAGACACCGGTGCGAGCGCACACCATCCTCGTACGAAAATGGTTGGTAGTCACGCGCTTTAGCGCGGTGGGCCACGGTCGGGAGACCGGCCCCAGCTAGGTTTAGTATATTTACATCCTGTTAATCTTGTTAATCGTGTCTATTTTCGAAGGAGTCAAACTCTCAATATCATTGGAGGTGAATGTATGGAAGATCGTTATAACGTGGCTCAAGTCGGTCAATTGGCTCCAGATTTTGAGGCGACGGCGTTGATTGGGGATAAGATCAAGTCAGTCAGGCTGAAGGACTACCATGGCAAGTGGGTGATGTTGTTCTTCTACCCGGGCGACTTCACCTTCGTCTGTCCCACCGAGCTGGTTTCCGTGGCCGAACGCTACGATGAGTTCCGTGACCGGGGTGTCGAGGTTTTTTCGATAAGCGTGGATTCTTGTCACGTGCACAAGGCCTGGCAGGAACACGAGCTCTCCAAGATGGTTGAGGGCGGGCTGCCGTATCCGATGCTGACAGATAAGGCGGGCGAAATCGGGAAGCGGTATCTGGTTTATGATGCGGACGCGAACATCGATTTGCGTGGCTTCTTCCTCATCGATCCGGAGGGCGTCTTGCAGGTAGCAGAAGTGCTCAATGAATCTATGGGCCGTGATGTCGATGAGGTCCTGCGGCTGATTCAGGGGGCGCAGTACGTCTACGCTCGTAAGGACGAGGCGTTGCCTGCTTGCTGGAAGCCCGGTGAGCAGACGCTCAAACCCGGTGAGGATCTGGTAGGCAAGGTGTGGCAGAGCTGGAAGACTTAGTCGTCGGCGGAAGCTGCATGTAACCTTTGATATAGCAGTTGGTTCGATAGGCAGCGGGTTTGTACGCCATAGGCCCGCTGCTTTCGCTACCTGATGAGCGGAGAAGAGCGATGCCTGAATTACCCGAGGTTGAGACCGTCGCGCGCAAGCTGCACCCCCACCTGGTGGGACGCGAGATTCGCGCTGTGGAGTTGCTGTGGGCGCGGGTCGTGGATCGGCCGGCGTCAGCGCGCTTTGTGGCCCAGATGACCGGTGCGCGGATCACGTCGGTGGGGCGGCGAGGCAAATTCCTGTGCTTTGCGCTCACCAGCGGGCAGACGTGGCTGGTGCATCTGCGCATGACGGGCAAATTCTTTGTCTGTCCCGTGGAAGCGGACGGCTGCCAGATCTCGGAGAGCGACCGTCACTGGAACGTCAACCACGTCCGAGCGCGATTTTACCTCGACGGCGGTTTGGGCCTGATCTACGTGGATATGCGTAAATTCGGGCGTTTCTATCTTGTAGACGATCCCCAGGAAGTGCTGGGGGCGTTGGGACCGGAGCCGCTGAGTGATGGTTTTACTGTGGCGTGGTTGATCCAGGCGCTGCAGGGACGGCGTGGGGAGATCAAGCGCCTGTTGCTCAATCAGCACTTTATCGCCGGCTTGGGCAACATCTACGCCAGCGAGGCACTCTGGCGCGCCGGGATTCATCCTCAGCGCCGGGCCGGATTGTTGACGGAGGAGGAAGCGACTCGACTGCACGACGCTATTGTCACGTCGTTGCGAGCCGGGATTGCCCACGGCGGCACCAGTTTGGATGATCGGCAGTACGTCTATCCCGACGGTGGTCTAGGGGCGCATCAGACGGAACTCGTGGTCTACGACCGGGCCGGTGAGCGGTGTCCACGCTGTGGCTATCTCGTGGAACGCATGGTGCAAGGGCAGCGCAGCACTTATTTCTGTCCGGTCTGTCAAACCGCGCCAGAGCGGAAAACCGAATAGGCCATTGTGTGTATGTAGCCGTATTCGTGACACAGAAACAACTAGAGGGAGGAAGGGAAATGTCAGAGCAAACAACGCTCAAGATTGAGGGAATGTCGTGTCAGATGTGTGTCAAGCACGTGACGAAAGCGCTGGTCGATCTGGAAGGGGTCTCACAGGTCGCTGTGAGCCTGGAACAGGCACAGGCTGTCATCCACTATGATCCTGATAAGGCGAACTTGCCGGCGTTCAGGGCGGCGGTCGCTGACGCGGGGTATGAGGTCATTACCTGAAGTTGCAGTCCAGAGGGCGCGTGCGTTGCGTCCAGGGGCACACGGAGCAGCACGGTCAGGTCTCCTCCATCAGCGGTAACTTTACCTGGAACGTGCTGCCCTCTCCCACCTCGCTCTCGACGTCGACTCCACCACCGTGAGATTCGGTGATCTCCTTGACCAGCGCCAGCCCCAATCCGGTGCCGCCATAGCGCCGTGTCATGCTTCCATCCACCTGATAGAAGCGCTCAAAAATCCGTTCCCATTGATCGTTTGGGATACCAATGCCGGTATCAGTTACTTCGATGAGTGCCCACCCATCTTCTTTTTGAAATCGCAGGGTTATCTTGCCGCCAGGGGCGGTGAACTTCACGGCGTTGTCCAGAAGATTATCCACTACGCGATGTAGATGCACTTCATTGCCCAGAACGAGGGCGGATTCGGCCTCCAGGATGGTCTCGAAGGTCAACTCTTTCTCGTCTATCCTCTTCCGATATTCCTTGATGATTTTCTGGAGTAGGCGCGCAATTTCCACGGGTCCCCACTCGGTCTTCCGGCTCTCCGTTTCTAGGATAGCGTTGAAGTCGTCCAGCATCTTTGAGAGCACCCTGGCGCGGCGCGTAATCACGTTGATAGCCGTCGCTTGACTTTCCGCAAGCTCGCCCAGGCGTCCCGATTCCAACAACTCAGCGTAACCTCGTATGAGCGTCACCGGGGTCCGCAGCTCATGGGACGTATTCTGGATGAATTGACTCTTCATCGTATCGAGCTGTTGCAGGCGCTCCAGCGCAGCGGCCAAATCCGTGGCGCGCGCCCTGGATTCGGCGAAGAGGTTGGCATTGTGGATGGCAAGGGCGGCCTGATCGGCCAATAGGGTGAGCACTCTCATCTCATTTTCACTGAAGGTGTGTGGGCGTGCAAAGGCGATGTTCATCACCCCGATGACCCGTTGGTCAATAAGGAGCGGTAGCCCCAAAATGGCGCCTTCCCAGTCGGTATCTTTGAAGAGTGGGTGCGTACTCAGATTTTCCACTGCCACACGCTCGCCAGATCGCACCACCGTGTACGTGAGACCGTCCCGTCTCGGTTCTGAGAAAGGTTTGCGGCGTTCCCCATCGGCCCAACGGGCCGCGCCAAATTGCAGTTCCTGACCGTCATAGAGGAAGATGTGGGCGTCATCGCCGCCTACCAGCTCTAGAGCGTGTTTCAGGATAGCTTGCAGCACAGGCTTCAGTTCCAGGCTCGACGTCAGCTGTAGTGTCGCCTTGCGGATAGCTTCCAACTCCTGACGGCGTTTGTGTTCTTCGATGAAGAGACGCGCGTTTTCTAGCGCGATGGCGGCATCAAAGGCCAGCATTTCCAGAATCCGTTGATGCTCTAGCGTAAAGGCGTTGGGCTGGTAGCTTTCCGTAGCGAGCATACCAAAGACCTGACCGTGAAGCCGGAGCGGCACAGCCAGGATCGACCGGATACTGATAGGATCACCGAAGTGAAATAGTTTGCTTTTTATGCGTGCGGGTACCTTTTTTATATCTGGGATGAGTCTTGATTCTCCTGTGGCGATGATCTCTCCGCTGAGGCACGCATCGCGGGCCACTCGGCGAGCTGCTCGGCGTTCACCACGATCCACCAGATAGGGGAAATAGATCTGATCCTTCTGTTGGTCGAGTAGCGCGATGACAAAGGCTTCGGCTTCCATCAGCCGTGATACCGTCTTGTGGATGGCACGGTAGACTTCTTCAGCATCGGCCCGGATGGAGATGAGCTCCTGGCTCGACGCGTGCAAGATAGCCAGTTGGTCGGCGGTAGCAGCGACCTCCTGATGCATCTGCGTGCTGATCAAGGCGGTAGCGACCTGGCTGGCAATGGACTCCATGAAGCGCTGCTGGTTTGTCTCAAAGGCATCCTTCTGCTTTGATCCTATGGTCAGCGCGCCGATGACCTGTTGATAAGCGATAAGCGGCATGCCCAGCCAGGAGCGAGCGCAGGCCCCGTCGCATGGCGCGGTCGGCAGCGCCTCGGTTTCCATGTCGTTGATCAATAACGTCTCTCGTCTCCGTATAACCCACCCTGTCAGTCCACTGGCTTCTAGCGGTCGGTGCAGCGGTGAGACATCAGGGATTCTCTTTCCTTTCCTCATGGAGAACGCGACCTCTAGCTCGTCTTTTGGTTCGTCATAGAGTACCAGGTGGAAATCGTCGGGCGCCAACAGCGGTTCGATTTGCTTATAGAGCTGCTTGACTAACTGACGGGGATCGGAAACTTGATTGGTCATCAAAGCCGTTTCGTATAGGCTTGTGAGCTCCTGCGTCTTCTGCCGCATGGCTGTAAAGAGTTGGGCATTCTGAATAGCGACGGTGATCTGATCCGCCAGAAATTCCAGAAGCGCGACATCAGACGCCATGGCGTGTGGCGGCTTTCCGCTGGCGACGATGAGCAGGCCGATGGTGGTGCCATTCAGTTGGAGGGGCAGTAGAATCTCCGTGCTGATCTCCCTGGCATGGGCGTGATTTGGAACGAGCATCTCCCTGGGTGCGGTGATCATCCGTTTCTTGCCAGTGTGGATGATATCGCGCAGCGGCTGTTCATGAATCGAAAACGACATGGGACGCTCGCATGATGTGGGATCGCCATTGCTGCTGGCCCGGCAGACCATGCGTTCACCCTCAACCAGGGCAATATGGGTGCTGTGCACGTTGAGCGTCGTCGTGATGAGGTTGGCGATTGCGGGCAGCAGCGTATCTAGCTGCAAGATGCTGGTGATTTGCTGCCCCAGCTCATAGATTGTCTGGATCTGTTGTGTTTGCTGTTTGGCTTCTGACGTTCGGCGCAATCGGTCGATGGCGGTCGCAATCTGGGCTGCCAGGGTGGTGAGCACCTGTTGATCTTGCTCGGAGAAACTGTCGGGCTGGCAGCTTTCGACGTCGACGACGCCGATGATCTCCCCATCAATGAGCAGGGGTACGCAGAGCTCAGACCTGACCTGGGGATTGACGGCAATGTAGTGCGGATGTCGGCGGACGTTGCCGGTGCAAATGGGACGTCCGGTCCGGGCAACTTGTCCCGTGATACCCTCTCCCAATGCGACGGACTCCAGATGCGTCATCGTGGTGCCACGCTGGTACGAGGGGTGCAGCCGCAACGCTCCGCTTTCCCGGTCGAGCAGCATCACTCCGAAGTTATCAAGCTGCCACAGCTCACCGACAATCTGGGTCACGCGCTCCAGCAGTGCATCCTCATCTTCCGCTGCCGTGCCCGCCAGGGCGATGGTGTGAAGCACGTCGAGTATGTCTGACCAGCGGCGTGCCGCTAAAGATTGGGATTGGGCCGGTGTGTCTCTTACCATTCTCTTATCCAGTAGTTGACTGACGTACGCATGATGGGCTGGGTCCGCCTACTCAACTCATCTCTTGGACATGAAAGTATACCATGTCCTTGGGTTGTGACGAATAAAGCAGGATGGCGGGATTTCGAAGCGAGTCCGCTGGTGAAAACGCCCTC
>CAYVKR010000075.1:0-12337 GCA_964452025.1 uncultured Anaerolineales bacterium | reverse complement strand
TGTGAAATCTGTGGTTAAACTTTCAGTCTGATCATGCGAAGTCCAAAAGAGCCTGTTATGTTTAACTATTTTTACATTTCTCCGAATTTCATGATAGAAAATCATAGTACAACTAAGAATCTCTGTGACCTCTGCGTGCTCTGCGGTTAGATTGACCTTTTTTCAGTAGAGTCAATGGTTGGAATTCGTTTCACCAAGTATAACTGTAACGTTTTGAGCGTCAACTTGGAGAGGTGCGAGAGGGAGTTCCAAACGAGTCTGCTGGTGAAAACGCCCTCCGTACCGTAGAAACCGCGTAGACGAAAGCCAGGCAAACGCAGCCGGGGTTGATGTGCGCGCATAACAAACACGACGAGAGGCCGCCTATTGCATCTTAGCACCCTGGAACTGCTTCGTTTGCCCCTCAGGCACGAGACATTGCGCCGGGCGTCCTTCGTGTTATAATGGCGAGGCCCGGAGGGGTGCCAGAGTGGACGATCGGGGCGGTCTCGAAAACCGTTGTAGTCGCGAGGCTACCGAGGGTTCGAATCCCTCCCCCTCCGCAGAAGCAAAGAGCGCGGTCAAGTCTGACCGCGCTCTTTTTCGTGCGCTGCCCTACTTTTTGGGACCGAGACGGGCGCTCAGCGGCCCCAAGAGACGAAGGATGAAGAACGCCATGACGGTGCCGCTGATCGCCAGCACCCAATCGCCCACGCCGACGGCCGCGCCGACTACGGCCATGGCCCAGACCGCTGCAGCGGTCGTCAGGCCGTGAACCGTGCGCTTCTGCATAAAGATAGTGCCGGCGCCCAGGAAGCCGACGCCTTGCATGAGGGCGCCCAGGAGCCGGGTAGGATTCAACGTCATATTCAGATTGGGGTCAATCTGAATGAAATCGGACAGCCGCTGTGCCATCAGCATGGCCAATGTGGCCCCCAGCGTCGTCAGCATGATGGTGCGGAGGCCGGCGGGCTTCTGCTCCTTCTCGCGCTCGAAGCCCACGATGGCGCCCAGCAGGGACGCGCCTCCAAGGTGCAAAATCAACGTCCAATTATCAATAACCATCTGACCCTCTTTTGATGCTCTCTGTATTTCGACTGGGCGAAGGGAGCGCAGCGACCGAAGCGAGCCTGTCCCGAGCGTAGTCGAGGGATGGAGACCCTGGCCCAGAGGCCCAGTGGCCGGGGAATCTCCCCATCTCGCCGTATATTTGGGATTTCGAAGCGAGTCTGCTGGTGAAAACGCCCTCCGTACCGTAGAACCTGCGTAGGCGAAAGCAAGGCAAACGAAGCTGGGGTTGATGCGGGAGGAAAACATGATGGGAAGCCGCCTATGGCGTTTGAGCCACCCTGGAACTGCTTCGTTTGCCCTATTTTTCTTCGAACTGGTGAAATTTCTCGACCCTTCGGCCATGCTCAGGGCAGGCTTTCGTGCCAGAAAACGGCACTGCGCTCGAAATGACGGTTAAAACAAAGACCTCGACTGACAATGATAGGTAGCTAGATATAACAAAAGGAACCACGGAGCCAGTGGCCCCGTGGTTGCGAGACGCACGCTTCGTCAGCTCAGGAAAATATCGGTGCCGCAGTAGGGACAGCTGACCACGCCTTTGCCCGATAGCTCCAACTCGCCGCCGCAGTTGGGACAGCGCGATCCCTCGCGCATCTTGGAGGCCTCTTTGGAGTAGAGCATGCCCTGATCCCAGTTGATGTAGCCGGCGAAGAAGCCCTTGTTGACCAGATCGTAGACCATGTCTTTGATCTCGTCGCGGCTGACGTCCATCTCCAACGCAGCGCTGGCGATATCGACCTGCCCCTGGGCTTGTACCATGCCCAGCAGTTTGCGTTGTTGCTCAACTTGAGCCATCTGCTCGGTTTCCTGACGTCCTTTGATGAGCATGAAGATGCCGACGCCGGCCAGGGGCGCGCTGATGATAAACGCGATGCCCAAGCCCAGCACGGCGGCGGAGCGGCTCAAGCCCTCGCCCCTGGCCGATGCGCCGACCCAAAGGGCGGCCAGTAAGCAGATACCCAGTCCCACGGCAAGCAAGATGATGCCCATGGTTTTGCCTGTTTTCATGGTCTCCTCCCAAGTTGATGTGATATTGCATTTGGCTGATGGATTCATTTTACTTCAAAACGCCGGAGCCGAAAGTGCGGTTGTTGCGTTGCCCTTTTATGGTATGCTTCGTGCTGCATGACAGATTATATCGAGCACGTCCGGCGTTTCTGGAACGAGCATTTCGGCTGGATGAGCGCGGCGCTATTGGCTGCGTTGACGGTCTCTGGCTATCGTTTCGCGTTGTGCTTGCCTTTTTTCCACGATGACCTGCCCATCATGACGTGGCTGAGCCGAAACGGTTGGCGGGATATCTGGTTCTCGCAAGAGAACGGCTACTATCGTCCGCTGGCCTTTACCGTCTACAAAGTTGGTTCCTGGCTGCCCCTGGGCCTGCGACAAATGGCGCTGCACGCGGTGAACGTGGCGCTGTTGTGGGCCAGCGCCGTCTTGTTGTCCCGCATCGTTTTTCGGCGCACGCGCGACCCGGAACATGCGGCGTTGGCAGGCATTATGCTGGTCGTCTTCCCTTTCCTCATCGAAGGCATCCCCTGGATTACAGCGCTCTCGCATCCCTTGGTGCTGGCGCTGACGCTGCTGGCGGCTTACGCTGCGTTGCGCGCCGATGAGGAGCGCGCTTCGGCGTGGTGGGCGGTGAGCCTGACCGCGACGGCGCTGGCGCCTCTGGCTCATGAGAGCGGCGCGGTGAGTGGTGTCATTGTCGGAGGTTTCTGGCTGCTGACCTGCGGCCTTCGCCCCAACGTCTGGCGGCGGATCGCGCTTGCTGGGGCGGGCGTGCTCCTCAACGTCGTCGCGGTGCTGGCGCGGTACTTCATTCCCGGCGCGCACACGCTGGCGCAGATGGAGGGGCTGCAGGATCTACCGCAGAACGGCATGTATTTCCTCCAGGGGTTGCTCTATCCCCTGGCGCCGGTGGTGCAGCGGCTGGTGGAGACGCAGGGCTGGCACGACTTCACGCTGCTGGGCCTTGCTGCCGTGCCGGTGGCTGCGCTGACGGGGCTGTTGGTTTGGCGGAACGGTGAGGGACGCCGTGTGCTCTCCGGCCTCTGGTGGTGGGCGTGGGGCGCGCTGCCCGCCGCCGCGTCGATTCGCTACGGCGGGTTGTTTGTCGGCGCGCGGATCTACACGTTGACGTCGGCCGGCATCGTGCTCTTCTGGGCCGGCCTCATCACCGAGGTGGGCCATCGCGTGCGCCCGCGTCTATTGGGACGTCTGCTGGCGGTCTGCATGGCGCTGACGCTGGTCGTGCAGAACGTGGCTTATCTGCGCCACGTGCGCCGGCTCTACGAGCTGCTGGACGGCGTCTATGAAGAGGTGTTGGCAGCGGCCGAGGATGAGACGGACGCGCCGTTGGGCTTTGTCAACGTGCCTTCTTCGCTGATCTGGGAGGAGCGCACCTATCCCCTGGTGACGGACAACGTGGTCTTTGTGCCGGATGCGTACTCGAATCTCGGGGAGTTTATCCAGGTCAACGTGGGTTGGCGAGAAGCGCACGCCGCGACCTACGGCCCTATCTCCGTGGAGACGGACCCGGCCTGGCTGGGACAGGGGGCGTGGCTAGACGGTGAGAGCCTGCGGGAGTTTGCCCTGACGCATCCGGCGCTCTGGCTCAGTCGTTACGACGTGGGGCAGTCGCGCTTTGCGCTCGAAAGGGTGGGGCGCGTGTCGGCGGGCGCCGATGTTGCGCCCGCCTCGGACGTAGCGCGCTTCGAGGGCGGCCCCAGGCTGCTTTCTGCCGTGGTCCGTCCCCAGGAGAGGGATCGCTGGCAGATCGCGCTCGAATGGGAGGCTGCCGGGCCGGTGAACGCGACAGTCTTGGTGCACGTGGTCGATGCGAACGGTGAGTTAATCGTCCAGGCCGACGGCGCTGCGTTGGGCGGGCTGTTGCCCCTGTATCTATGGCAGCCTGGCGAGCAAGTGCGGGATCTGCGCTATGTGACCCTGCCCGCCGGGAGCGCGGGACCCATCGCCGTACGCGTGGGATTGTACAATGACGCGGGGCGGTTCCCGGCCTTCGTGGACGGCGAACGCTGCCCTGACGACGCTCCGATTGTCGCCACCTTCTCGCCGTGATGGGATTGCGCAAGGGCGCGGCATCGGTACACTAGGGGCGTGCCTGGGTAGGAAACGTATCCGCAGGTAGGGGAGGAATCCATGGAACTACGGCAGATGGTCAAGGTGCTGTTGCGCTGGTGGTGGCTGGTGCTCCTGCCGGTGGTGGTGGTCGGTGCGTACGTTGGATTGACCTATCAGCCGTCCACAATCTCCTATCAGGTTGTGATGCGTTACGCGGCGGGGTCAGAGCCGGCGGGGCTTTCGGTGGATTACGACCGTTACTATCCGTGGCTGACCTCGGAGTACATCGCCAACGGCTTGGCCGACGTGGCGGAGACGCGGGCGTTCGCTGAGGCCGTCGTCGCTCGTCTTGCCGATGAGGGCGTGATGTTGGAGGCCTCCGCTGTGCAGGACGCCATCGTGACTGATAACGCCCAGTCCGTCCTGGTCATCTATCTCACCTGGCCCGACGCGGCGCAGATCGTGCCCATCGCCGAGGCGATCACGGCAGAGCTGACGCAGAATGGCGCCGTCTACTATCCTCAGCTGGCCGACGTAGGGCCCGTGGTGCGTCCCCTGGACTCGCCAGAACCTCGCGCCATGCCTCCCTCGCTGCGCGCGCAGCTGCTCGGTCCGGGTCTGCGCTTGATGCTGGCCGGCGCGGTTGGCTTAGGCCTGGCTTTTCTGGCGCACTACCTCGATCCCACCGTGCGAGCGCGCGCCGAGGTGGAGGCGCAGGGCGTTGTGGTGCGCGGCGTGATCCCCCGCTGAACTTCTGGACTTGGATACGCACGGAAAACCTCGGACTGAAAACAGCGAAAAACCATGCTTTTCTGTGTTAGTCCGTGTCCTATCTCTCTCGTCGGTTTGCGGCAAGCTTCGCTAGGCCCGATAGGTGCGCATGGCCTGCATGGGCTTCCCCACCATGCGGAAGGCCCGTTTCTCTGCTTCCCATCGAATGCGGTCGATGTCTAACGTGAGGAATTCGCCGTTGCGATAGAGCAGCTGACCATCTGACCAGACGTAGGTGACGTCGCCGGGGTGGGCGGTGTAGACCACGCCCGCCAGCGGATCGTGGCGTGGAATCCAGTGGGGGTTGCGGGTATCGAGCAAGATAAAATCGGCGGGACGTCCGGGCGCCAGCACGCCGCTTTCTGTGAACCCCAGGGCTGATGCGGCGCGTTGGGTCGCCAGGCGCAGAAGGTGCGTTCGTGGCAGCACCGTCGGATCGCCCTGGGTGATCTTCTGGTAGAGGCCGGTGATGCGCATGATCTCCAGCATGTTGAAGTCGCTGTTGGAGGCAGGGCCGTCGCTCCCCAGTCCCACGTTGACGCCCTGCGCCAGCATATCAGCCAGTGGGGGCATCTCCATAGCCAGTTTCTGATAGGTCTTGGGCGCGTGTGCCACCCATACGCCCTTCTCCGCAAGCAAGGCCAGGTCCGTAGCTGTGGCTGCGTTGCAGTGCGCCACCAATGTTGGCTCCGGCAGATCGAACAGCCCCAGATCAGCGACGTGTTCGACGGGGGTCTTTCCGTACTGTTCCCGCGAGTTCTTGACCTGGGCTTTGGACTCACTCAGGTGGAAGTGCGCGCCGACACCGATCCGGTGCGCTTCCTCGACGAAGCGCCGCAGTACGGGCGGCGGGACCATATACGGTGAGTGCGGTCCCATGGCCGCGCGGATGCGTCCGTCCGCCGCGCCATGCCACTGCTCGACGAAGGCCACAGTTTCTTCGAAGGTGGTGTTGCCCAGTTCAGCGACTTGTTCGTTGCCGAAGTGGCACCAGCTTAGCAGCGCCTTCATCCTGCTTTCCTTGACCGCCTGTCCCACCTGGTTCATCCAGAAGTAGTGATCGGCGAAGCCCACGGTGCCGCTGCGGATCATCTCGGCAGCAGCCAGCGCCGTGCCCCAGTAGACGTCCTCCTCTTCGAGGGCCGATTCCGCGACCCAGATCTTCTCATTGAGCCAGCGTTCAAAGGGGAGATCCTCGGCCCAACCCCGCTCCAGCGTCATGGCAGCGTGGGTGTGCGCGTTAAAGAAGGCCGGTAGCGCCACCATCTCGCGTCCATCAATCACCTCGTCGGGTGTGAAGTCCGCTGGAACCTCTCCCACGGCTGCAAGCCGCCGTCCGTCTATGGCCAGGGGCGCTTCTTTCAGCACGCGGTTTTCATTATCCAGGGTGACCAGGGTCGCTTTTTTGATCAAAGTGCGCATCGTAACCTCCGGATGGGATCAAGACGTTGTTGGCATGCGTTGTATCTGCACACCGTGATTGTACGTCATCTTGGCGGAGAGACAACTCCTGTTCCGGCGCGGGCAAACGAAGCGGTTCCAGGGTAGCGCAGATGCAATAGTCGACCTTCTGTCGTGTATGGCACTATAATCAACCCTGGCTTCGTTTGCCTGGCTTCCGTCTATGCAGGTTCTACGGTACGGTGGGCGTTTTGCCAGTGAGCCCGTTTCGAATTCCCGGCGCTGATAGAGAATTGGCGCTTTTCCGTAAAACATGATACATTATCTAGTGATCAGGCTGAACGACTTCTTCTGTTGTCAGGTGACTTCTAGCCCCGGACGTTCGGGTTGATCAGGCCCGATTGGCCAATGGTTTGATCCTTCAGTAGAGGGGTCTTGGGCCAACGTGGCACCGCCGCGTAGGACACGCTACGAATAGGAGGGGAACCATGGCAGCAACGAAACGTATTCTCATAGTCGATGATGAGGCTTTTATCCGGGTCTTGCTGGTGCAGGCGATGGATGAGTTGAAATATGAAGGTGTCGAGCTCTTTACGGCCTCAGATGGCGAGGAGGCGCTTGAGATGGTGGAGCGCTATCGCCCGGATTTGATCTTTCTGGATGTGATGATGCCCAATCTCTCCGGCTACGATGTCTGTCGCCGTGTCAAGTCGTCCTATCCTGAAACGTATGTGATCATGCTGACGGCGAAGGGGCAGCTGGTAGATCGCGAGAGGGGCGAGGCGTTGGGCACGGACGAATATATTACCAAACCCTTTGACCCAGATTATCTTCTCAAGCGGGCTGCACAGGTGTTGGACGTCGACGTTATCTGAGCGAAAGCGGGCGATCGCCCGATGGAGAGCGACGTGATGGGCATGCCGGACCACGTTCACCGAACCCGACTGATACCGCTCTTGACGTTGGGAGCGTTGGTGGTGAGCAGCGTCGTGATCCTGCTAGCGGCGGGGAGTCGGTTGCCTTCGGACAGTGCGTTATGGATGGATTTCACCTCTCCCACGGTCAGAATCGAGGCGGTCTTTCGCCCGGAAAGCACATTGCGCGGCGGCGATCGGCTGGTTGCCATCAACGGAGAGCCCGTACAGACCTGGCTGGATGGCGCGCTGCGTGGCGAAGGTGCCGATTGGCAGGTCGGCGATACGCTGACCTATCGGTTCGTCGATGAGAAGCAGCCCGAGGTGCGCCGGGTTCCCCTGCGGCCCCTGGCGTTGGATCGTATCTTCGTGCTCCGCTGGGGCGTCTATCTGACCGCCTTTGCTAGCCTTGCCTTGGGTCTATATGTGCTGTTGAATTTTCCCAACGAGCCAGCTGCTCGCGCACTCTTTGTAGGCGTGGTAGGTCTTTTCATTCCTCTCTGTTTGCACATGCACGTTGGGTTGCTGACAGCGCCGCGTCTACTTGTGGCGCAGAATCTGGCGAAGATGCTGGGGCGCTCTCTGCTCGTCAGCGCCTTCCTCCATATCGCCCTGGTCTTTCCGGTTCCCAAACGGCTGTTGGCGCACCGCCGGTATCTCTTTTCCGTACTCTATTTTATCCCTCCCCTGATCGTACTGCTAACGGCACAGCTCTTTGCGCAGGCACCTTCCCAGCATCTGATCCTGGCCTGGAGAACGACCTTGTGGCTCAGTGTTGTGCTGGTGATCTGTGGCGGAAGTCTTCTGGTGCACAGCTATCTGACCGTCACTGATAGTCTCGCCCGGGCACAGCTGCAGTGGGTGCTCTGGGGTGTGTTGTTTGGTGCCTTGCCTTATCTTCTGTTAACCGGTCTGCCAGAAGCGCTGAAAGGATATGCATGGGTTAATGTGGGGATCACGGCGATATTTGTGCTGTTGACGCCGCTTACGATCACCCTGGCGCTTACCAGGCAGTGGCTCTTTGATGTTGACGTGCTGGTCAGACACACCGTGTTGGTAGTAATGTTTGCGCTGCTAATGACCGGGGTGTACCGGCTTCTTACGATTATCCTGACGTTGAGTCGCCCTGCGACGGGGCGGATAAACGAAGCGATGGTTATTTTCATCACTGCGTTTCTGGTGGGTGCTGCCGCTTGGGCCTACCAACACCGGCTTTCCAGGGTGATGGGGCAGCTGTTCTCTCGTGGGCGGGTCGATCCACAGCGGTTGTTGAACGATATGGGAGAGCGTTTGGCTCGGGCCCTATATCTTGAGGACGTTCAAGCGTTGCTCACAGATTCCATTCCATCTTACCTGGGGGCCTCCTCGGGGCGGCTGATGCTTCTTCATCCGACGCGAGAGCAACTGCTCACGGTGAAAGCGGAAGGATTCTCGTTGCCCAGTGGATCGCGCGCCTTCCCAGCGCGATGGATGCAGGCGGGAGGTAAGCCCCTCCGACGTGCGCTGCTGCCCGCGTGGGTGCCCGACGAGATCCGAGCCTTTATGGTCGCCCAAGACGTCGAGTTGCTCTTTCTTTTATTAAGTGGAGAGCAGGTAATCGGCATCTGGGGGCTGGGGCCGATGTATGGGCGTCGGATTTACACCCTGACCGAAGTCCGGATGTTTCAGGCGTTGGCGTGTCAGGCTGCGCTTGCGCTCGAGAAGGCACGTCTCGTGGCACGGCTGGAGGAACGCGGGGAGTTCTTAGAGACTGAGATGCGGCGGCGAATGCGGCTGCTGGAGCAGGAGCGCAACCGGCTCAACACCATTTTGCAGACGATGGTGGATGGTCTGCTGGTGACCTCGCCCGAGGGCAACATTATGATGGTCAATCCCACGCTTGAGGATCTGTTGCATCGGTCGGCACAACATCTCATTGCTCAGCCGTTGACGAAGTATCTGAACGTCGAGCTTTTGCAGCGCGCGATAAGTCGCGCGTTGGAGCAGCCGGGCCGGGCAGACATTGTTGAGTTCGCGTTGCAGGAGCGGAATCTCCAGGCGGTGAGTACCGCGCTGTGGGATGGCTCTGCCGTCATTACCATGCTACGGGATGTGACGCGGGAGACGGAAGTCGACCGGATGAAGTCGGAGATTATCTCCGGGATTTCCCACGAGCTGCGAACTCCGCTTACGTCGATTCTGGGGTTCACAAAGATGTTGCAGCGTATCTTTAGAAGCGAGATTTTGCCGGTGTTGCCGGATGACGCCGGCGTGCAAGCCACGCAGGCGCGGATTGAGCAGAACCTCGCCATCATGCTAGCGGAGGAACAGCGCCTGACAGACTTGATCGACGACGTGCTGGACGTCGCCGCACTGGACAGCGGTGAGATGGAGTGGCACGATCAGCTTTACAATTTCCCCGCGTTGCTCCGGCGTGTGGTGGATCAGATGCGTCCCGTGGCTCAGGCGAAAGGACTGCAGCTCCGCCTGCGTATTGATCGGGGCGTATTACATCTGGAGGCGGACCCTGATCGCGTTGAACAGGTGCTTTCGAATCTGCTCTCCAATGCCATCAAATTCACGTCCCAGGGCACGGTGACGGTCTCCGCCAGGGCATTGCAAGCTGGTCAGCAGATTCATGGCTGGCGTGTGCCGGTGGGAGGCGCAGTTCATGTGACGGTCAGAGATACAGGAAGAGGTATTTCGCCCGCAGCGCAGGCCGACCTTTTCCAGCGTTTTCGGCAGTTTGGTGACGGGGAGGGACAGAAGCCGCGCGGCAGCGGTTTGGGGCTGGTCATCTGTCGAGAGATCGTCATGCACTACGGCGGTACGATCTGGGTGGAGTCCAAGGTTGGGCGAGGATCGACCTTCGCCTTCACTTTGCCGGTGCATCTCCAGGCGGCGGACATCGCCGATGAGGACGCGGATATGACCGTTGCTTCGTCGAGAGGGTAGATATTTTGGATAGGATTGGTCTCTATGGCTATGCAATCGCTTGAATATCGTCTAGATTCTCTGCTAGATCGGCCTGTGCTCGACCGGGTGCTGGACGCATACGCCGTGTTGTTGCCCGACGTGACAGTTGCTATTATCGGCGGTGACGAGGTCGTGGCGCTCTATCCCGCCGATCAATGGGGCGCGGTAGATGCGCTCAGGACTGTCGCGCCTAAGAGAACGCTGCCCTTAGAGGCCGAGGATCGGATGCTGGGTCAGCTGGTGGCATGGGGTGACGATCTAGATCAATGTGAGAACGCGCTTAACGCCCTGCAAACGACCTTCAATCAGCTGCTCGCGTGTGGACTTTTGCGACGTCTGTTGGCAGCCGAGACGCTGGAGCGTTACCGGGAGATCAACCTGTTATACAAGATTGGCGAGAGCATCAACGCCTCTCTGAATTTGGCGGAGATTCCGACGCTGGTCCTCAAAGAAGCGGGTCAGGTGATCGATGCGGATGCCGGCCTCGTGGCGCTGGCAGATGCAGGAGGCGAGATCACGGAACAGGCCAGTTTTGGGGAGGATGGAAGTTTTTTGCTCTTGGCGCATGTGTTGGACGAGGCGAGACAACAGCGGAAGGACGTCCTCTTGCATACGACAATTCTCACAGAACTCTCTGTGTCGGAGGGGGACGCGCCGCTTTCCACGGTCATCATGACGCCGATGACGTTACGTGGGCAGGTGTTGGGCTTTGTGCTGTTGGGCCGGGCACCGCAGGGGGAGGTTTTCACTGCGGGAGATCGCAAATTGTTGACCGCTCTGGTCAGTCAGACCGCCGTCGCCGTTGAAAACGCACGGCTGTTTGCCAGCGTCAAGGAACAGCGCGACGCCATCGCCAAAATGAACGTCTATATGGAAAACATCTTTGCCAGCTTGACCAGCGGCGTGATCACCCTGGACGCCGAAAACTGTATCACCTTCCTCAATCCGGCGGCGGAACAGATTCTGGGCATCGACGCCGGCGGAGCTACAGGCCGATTCTACGGTGATGTGCTCCCAGATCTCAAGCGTGAACTTGTGCCGTTGGTGAACTCTGTCCGGCGGGGTGGAGAAGCTCGTGTGGGCTACGAGGTGCGCCAAATCCTGCCAGAGCGAGGTCGTGTGGATCTCCAGATCCACATCAGCCCGTTGCAAGGAGGCGACGCGGAGATGGCGGGTGTCACCATCGTCGTGGATGATCTGACGGAGCAGAAGCAGCTGGAAGCAGAAGTGCTGCAAATGCGCAGCACCTTCGAGCGTTACGTCTCCCCTCGGGTTGTGGAACAGCTGCTTGCGGACCCGTCACGGGTGCGATTGGGCGGCGCCCGTCAGGAGGTGACAATTCTCTTTGCTGATATTCGGAAGTTTACCGCATTTAGTGAGAGTGTTGAGGCTGAAATGCTCTTTGAGGTTCTGAACCGTCACCTGACCCTGGTAGCTGAGGCGATCCTCAATCAAGAGGGGACGTTGGACAAATTCATGGGCGACGCGGTGATGGCGATTTTCAATGCGCCGTTGCCGCAGGAAAGCCACGTTTTGCGTGCTGTCCGGGCCGCCTGGGAGATGAAAGTCGCCCTTGCAGATATGCACGAGCGACTCTCTTCCGACTCACGGTTGAGCTTTGGCATCGGCATCAGCACGGGGCCGGCGGTGGTGGGGAACGTCGGCTCACCGATGTTGCAGAACTACACGGCCATTGGTAACACCGTGAACCTAGCTGCACGATTGCAGTCGCACGCCGGGCCGGGCCAGATCCTGCTGGATGGCGACGCCTATGTACAGATTCAAGAGTACGTCCGTGTCCAGCCTCTGGGTCAGACTTACTTCAAGGGACACAGTGAGCCCACCCGCGTCTATGAGCTTCTCGGATTGGAGGATCGGCTACTCTGAATCACATCTGGGATTTCGAAGCGAGTCCGCTGGTGAAAACACGCTCTGCGCCGTAGAAGCTGCATAAACGAAAGCAAGGCAAAGGAAGCCAGGGTTGATGAGCATGCCAAACATGATGGCAAGCCGGGATTTCGAAGCGAGTCTGCTGGTGAAAACGCCCTCCGTACCGTAGAAACTGCGTAGGCGAAAGCAAGGCAAACGAAGCTGGGGTTGATGCGAGAGCAGCAATTCTCATTATGGAGCTAAGACCCCCTGTTTGAAACAAATACCAGGGC
>CAYVKR010000074.1:0-12430 GCA_964452025.1 uncultured Anaerolineales bacterium | reverse complement strand
CCGCTCGGCAGTGCCGTCTACTATCGCGAGGACTTCGCCGTCGGCTCGCTGCCCGCACCCAGCGAAGAGGAACTCGATGACCTCGTGGGGCCGCCGGAGCGCTTCGCCTACGTCGACGAGGCAGGTGGGCGCCACGTCTTCCCCACCGAGGTCGAGGCTGCGCTGCAAGACCTGGCCGTCGACGACGGCATCACCGTGTTGGACGAGGACCATCCCCGCGATCTGCCCACCTTGGTGGAGTGCGCCCTGCGCCTTATGCTGGATTTTCGATTGACGATTGACGATTTACGAATGGACCGCGAAGGCGAAGGTGATCTCGTAAATCGTAAATCCAAAATCGCAAATCGTCCTTCCGAAGAGGTGATCCGCATAGGAGCGGGTGGTGACTTACGCCGCTTCCTCTCCCGCGATTTCTTCACCGACTGGCACATCAAATGGTACAACATCCCCTACCAGGCCAAGGCGCCCGTCTACTGGCCTCTGCAATCGGCCAATCGCCGCTACGGCTTCGTCCTCTTCCACGAGAAGATCGACAAGACCACGCTCTACACGCTGCAGCGCGACTACCTGGACTACAAGATCAAGGGCCTGCAGCAGCGCATCGGTGACCTTACCGGAGAAATGGAGAGGCTGCAGGGTAGCAAATACAAAGCCGCCGCTCGTGAGGTTGCAAAACTCCGCGAGACACTGACGGAGGTTGAGGCTTTTGCCAAGACCATGGCCCGCATCGTCCGCGAGGGCTACGAGCCGGAACCCAACTGGATCGACGATCGCGTCATCTTGCGCATGGCCCCGCTCTGGGAACTGGTCCCGCTCTGGGAGAAGTACCCCAAGAAACACTGGAAGCGGCTGCAAAAAGGCGAGTACGATTGGAGCCACATCGCCCTGCACTACTGGCCCGAGCGCGTGCGCGAAGCGTGCCATGAGAACAAGTCCTACGCCATCGCGCACGGCCACCCGGAGTGGTACGCGGGCGAGTAGGGATGGGGAAGGATTGGATGATCGAGTACATCTCAAATCCCTTGGATCTGTTTCGTTTCCCCCCAGGGCTGCTGCTTGTCTCTAATCACAATTTACGGTATCATTATTCCCCAAGGAGGGTATAATGATGACAAAAGAACGAACGCTAGGGCCAACAGAAACTCGCCTGCTCAACCGCCTGGCTGCCGATGGACAGATAGTTTTCTCCACGGATCAGGCACGCGCGGCCCTGGGAGACACGGCGCAGAACGTCAATAAGTTGCTCTATCGCCTGACGCGCAAGCGGTGGCTGCTGCACCTGGAGAAGGGAAAGTACCTTCTGCTGCCTCTGGAAGCCGGGATGGAAGGACAGTACAGTGTCCACGAGTTTGTCATCGCTGCGCACTTGGTGGAGCCTTATGCCATTGCCTATGCCTCGGCGCTCTCCTTCCACGATCTGTTTGATCTATTGCCTCAAACGGTCTTTGTGGCGACCACACGCCGCAAAACCGAGGTCACCGTGGAGGAACTGGGATTGCGTTTTCGCTTCGTCACCCTCGCGCCCCACAAGTTCTTCGGCTTTCAGACCGTAGCTATCGAGGAACATCCCGTGCAGATTACGACGCCCTCCAAGACTTTGGTCGATGGCCTCGACCGTCCCGATCTGTGTGGCGGGATCGTTGAGTTGTCCAAGGTGGTCTGTCGCTATGCTTCGGACCGCGCGGATTGGGATCAGGTGACCGCCGACGCAGAGCGGTTGGGCAACCGTACCGTCTTCAAGCGGTTGGGTTATCTGGTTGAGGTGACGGAGACGGAGGTGGGAGCGTGGTTGGCGCGTTGGCGGGCCGAGATTTCCACAGGAGAGACCCTGCTCGACCCCCGTTACGGGCATCAGGGTGAGCACCACAGCGGTTGGAACTTGCGCCTGAACGTGAGCGAAGAGCACTTGCTCGAATGGCGGAGTCATTGATGATCACGCGGCGAGAGCTTCGTCAGCAGGCCAGCCGCCAGGAGGTGAGCCTGGGGGCGCTGGAGAAAGATTACATTATGACCCTGGTCTTGCAGCACATCTATGCCAAGGATGAGTGGCGCCAGGCGTTAGTCTTTAAGGGCGGTACCGCTCTGCACAAACTCTTTCTACACCGTCGCCTTTCACTCGATCTGGACTTCACTGCTCAAAAGCCCATCAGCCTGGAGGCAATCCGTCCGGCGCTGGAAATGCCGGAGATCCAGACACAGGTCAAGGATACTCACGAATTTCACGACGCGTTGACCATCGACCGGTTGGGTTTCGTGGGGCCGTTGCAACATCTCAACTCCATCAAGATTGACATCAGTTTCCGGGAGAGCGTGCTGCTTGCCCCTCAGCAGTTAGTCATGAGTACTTCTTACGTTCCGCCCTTCACCGTGACCTGCATGGCCTTGGAGGAGATCCTGGCCGAGAAGATCCGGGCTGCCCTTATGCGCCGCACGCCGCGCGACTACTTCGACCTGTGGCTGTTGTTCCAACAGGACGACATTGCCTTCGATATGCTACCCAAACTCGTGCGGGGCAAACTGGACACCGTGAACCATCCTTACAACCCCGACCGGCTTTGGGAATCGCCGGATGTCCTGAAGCGGTTATGGACTGAGGATTTACGCCAGTTGATGCGTGACGTACCACCGTTCGACACAATGTTTCGTGAACTACAAGATTTCTTCAGGAAGTGGATGCCCGAAAGACTATAGATTGGAACGAATGGGTTCCACTACAGTTCCTATGCAATTGGACTTTGGACAATTTAGCCTTGGTACGGAATCCACCACTACGGGTTGTGGTCGAAGAAAGAAATCTACTACCAGTAGCGCGAAAACTGCCCAAAGTTAGGGAATAACTGCATTTGTCCAAAGTCCAGTGAGGAAGGAAGTCGATGAGGTTGTTGCCATGACCGTCGCATCCATCCGAACCCTTCGTCACCGCAAATCGTAAATCGTCAATCCAAAATCGTAAATCGCCAATCCAAAATCGTAAATCGAAAGGTGGAACATGGAGACACTAAACGTAAAAGATACAGCATTTGCTAGCGTTCAATCGCTCAAGTTACGTGGCTATCGTCCGTTTGCGGATTTCACAGCAAAGTTTTCTCCTTTGGAAGTGATCGTTGGCGCGAACAGTTCCGGGAAATCCAGTCTCTTTGAGTTCCTGAAGTTTCTACGAGACGCTGTGCATCAGGAGATTCCCCCGGAGATCGTTGCCGGCTCCATTGGACAACAAATCTTTCACCGGCCTGGCCCCGATAGATTCTGGTGGAGCGTGGAAATAGACCTGCGTCAAAAGGCCACTTTGTATTATCAAGGCGAAGTGCTGGGACCAGTCGGCAAAACACATGTGGCATTTGAACGGGTGCGTACTTCGCGGCCCATCACACATGATTATGAGGATCCATATCTCTTCATGGATATCCGAGAAGGTGAGGGCGTCGTTCAGGACCCGGAAGCCGGTGGTCTTAAGCGCCAGGAACTCAGCCTGCGGAAGCCGAATCAACTGGCGTTGAGCGTGATGACAAACCCACAACTAGGGACGCTTTACCATCTGCGGGAGTTCATTGCAGGATGGCGGTTTTACAATGCCTTCAATATCAACAACGCAAAAATCCGTAAGTCGGTACCCATTCAACAAACCCCGGTTCTGCACGAGGACGGCGGCAATCTCAGCGCTGTGCTCTTCTACTTGATGAGTGAACATCCAATGGTGTTTGACCAGCTAAAAACCCATCTGCGGTCAGCGGTACCGGGGTTCAGAAACCTTAATGTTAAGGCACGCGGTGGGCCAGGAGAAGTCATCGCTTTCTGGCAGGAGCGAGGTGTAGACGAAGAGCTAAGTCTGGCCGATCTTTCGGACGGCACGCTGCGGTTTTTGGCGTGGGCAACGCTCTGCCTACTTCCGGAACCGCCCACCTTGATCTGCATCGATGAACCAGGTCAAGGCTTGCACCCACGTACCTTGCCGATCCTGGCCGGCTTGTTTGAGAAAGCCAGCAACCACACCCAATGGCTCTTAGCGACGCACGCGTCGTATTTCCTCGCCCAGTTTGACCTGCGCAACATTGCGGTCATGAAGCGGTCAGTGGGTGAGAGTGTCTATCTTAAACCCGGCGATTCGGCGGCTTTGCGGGCCAGTTTGGAGGATTTTGGTGTTGCTGAATTAGAAGCCATGCACCGCAGCGACGAGCTGGAGGTGCTGGCGTGAAGCAGGTCATTGTATACGTCGAAGGTCCCAGCGACCGGCTGGCGCTGGAAGAACTGCTGGATGGGTTGCTGCAACAACTAGTGGAACATGGTGTGGCTGTGAACTTCATCCCCACAGATGGGAAAAAGAGGTTGCTAAATCGTACACCCATCAAGGCATTGAATATCCTGCGCAATAACCCCAACGCTCTGGTCGTCGCACTACCGGATCTCTATCCGCCCAACGTTGTCTTTGAACACCGGACAGTTGACGAACTACGGAGATTTCTGAGGAAAGAGATCGAACACCAGGCGCAGCTTAGGAATGTCACAGACGCTCGTTTGTTCTTACGCTTCCACGTCTTTTGCCTCAAATATGACTTGGAGGCACTTGTGTTGGCTGCCGAAAAAGAACTGGCATCGCGTCTGGGACAGCCGTCCATTGAGCGTACCTGGATTGTGCCGGTAGAGGATCAAGACCATGACCAACCGCCCAAGCGTGTCGTAGAAGCGCTCTTTGCCGCTTATGGAGAGCGGTACAAGGATACCGTTGATGCACCGCTCATTCTGGGAGCAGCCCATTATCCAGATATTGCCGAAGCTTGTCCGCAATGTTTTCAACCCTTTGTAGCATTCCTGGAATCATTGAGCACGCTAGAAGAGAACTACCGAACGATTTACAACCGACCTCGCCGGCATCGCCAATCGTAAATCGTCAATCCAAAATCGTAAATCGCAAATCGTAAATCGTAAATCGAAGAGGTGTTGATTGGACAAGAAACAGTTCGCGACGCGGACCAAACAGATGGCCCTACGGGTCATCAAAATGACGGAGACACTCCCGAAAGGTGTGGCGGCCTCAGTGATCGGCAAACAGATCCTGCGGTCGGCGACCTCGGTGGGAGCCAACTACCGCGCAGCGTGCCGCGCTCGCTCGACAGCGGACATGATCGCCAAACTGAAGATCGTTGAGGAAGAGGCCGACGAAACCCTATACTGGCTCGAACTGCTCATCGAAGCCGATCTCATGCCCGCCTCTCGTCTGGCACCCTTGATGCAAGAGGTCAACGAGATCGTCGCCATGACCGTCGCCTCCATCAAAACCCTGCGCCGCCGCCAATCGTAAATCGTCAATCGTAAATCGTCAATCGTAAATCGAAAGGGAGATCCTATGCAGACCATTCGAGACCTACTATCCCGCGACCTCTCGCAGCAGATTGAAGAGGTCATCAAAGTCGACCAGCAGGACGAGGCGACGGTCTATCGCGAGATCACCGAGTACGTCGCCACCGACCGCATCAAACGCCAGTACCGCGAGCTGCTCAAAGCCATCGCCGACGGGCCCAGCGAGCCCACCGAGGGCGTGGGGGTATGGATATCCGGCTTCTTCGGCTCCGGCAAATCGTCCTTCGCCAAGAACCTGGGCTATATCCTGGCCGACACCGAGGTGCAGGATGAGGCCGCCAGCCAGCTCTTCATCCGCCAGCTGGAGCAACAGGATCCCAAGGATCGGCAGGTAGAAACGATCCGCGACCTGCTCACCTACATCAACAGCCGCCTGGATACCCAGGTGCTCATGTTCGATGTGCAGGTCGATCGCGCCGTGCGCCGCGCCACCGAGCCCATCGCGGAGATCATGTACACGGTGCTGCTGCGCGAGTTGGACTACGCCAAGGACTACGACATCGCCGCGCTGGAGATCGAGCTGGAGGCCGAGGGCCGCCTGGGCGACTTCGTGCGCACCTGCGCGCAGCTCTACGGCGAGCTGCGAGGCCATCCGGCGCCCGTCCCGGTCACGCTGCCGGGCTTGGACGAGGCGACGTACAGTATCTGGCGCCAGGTGCGCAAGGGCGCGCAGCGGGTGCAGCGGGCCAGCGCCGTGCTGCACCACCTCGACCCGCAGACCTATCCCAACGAGGACTCGTGGGCGCGCTCGCTGCAAGAGGGTGCTGCGGTCACCATCCGCACGCTGGTCGATCACACCTTTGAGCTGACCGCGCGGCGCCGGCCCCATCACGCCATCGTCTACATCATCGACGAGGTGGGGCAGTACGTGGCCCGCAGCGGCGACAAGATCGAGAACCTGCGCGCCGTCGTGGAGCACTTCGGTCAGGAGAGCAAGAACCGCGTCCAGCGGGGCCAGGCCGTGGCGCCCGTCTGGGTCATCGTTACCTCGCAGGAGAAGCTGGACGAGGTCGTAGCCGCCATCGACGACAAGCGCGTCAACCTGGCGCGGCTCCAGGACCGCTTCAAGCACCGCATCGACATGGCGCCGGCCGACATCCGCGAGGTCGCCACCCGGCGTGTGTTAGCCAAGACGCCCGAGGCCGAGCCGGTGCTGGGACAGCTCTACACAGATTACAAGGACATCCTGCGCACGCGCATCCGGCTGGAGCGCACCGAACGCTCATCTGAGGTCTCGCAGGCGGAGTTCGTGCAATTCTACCCCTATCTACCGCATTTCGTTGACCTCTCCATCGACATCGTCTCCGGCATGCGCCTGCAGTCCGGCGCGCCACGTCACATCGGGGGCAGCAACCGCACCATCATCAAGCAGGCCTACGAGATGCTGGTCAGCGAGCGAACGGGCCTGGCAGACGCGCCGGTGGGCACGCTGGTCACCCTGGATCGTATCTACGACCTTATCGAGGGCAACCTGCCCAGCGAGAAGCAGAAGGACATCAGCGACATTGAGCGCCGCTGGCCCGACGATCCCTGGCCCGCGCGGGTGGCCAAGGCCATCGCCCTGCTGGAGCCGGTGCGCGGGCTGCCGCGCACCAAGGCCAACATCGCTGCGCTGCTCTACCGCAAGCTGGGCGACCCCTCGCCACTGCCGGAGGTGGAACGCGCCGTCGGGCTGCTGGATAAGGCGCAGTTCATCCGCCAGACGGAGAACGGCTGGAAGCTCCAGACCGCCCAGGAGAAGAGCTGGATGGCCGAGCGCAACGCGCTCAGTCCCACACCCAAGGAGCAGCACGGTCAGCTGGCGGACTCGCTACGCGCCATCTTCTCCGACATCGGCCTGACCTACCGGCACCACAACCTGCGTACCTTCCGCGTCGGCGTGACGTGGGACGGTCGCCCGCTGACCTCGGGACGAGATCAGATCCAGTTGCAGCTGCGCATCGCCGACGGGCCTGACGTCTTCGCCGATGCCTGTGACCGCGCGCGGGACGACAGCCGCGCCGACTCCCACAAGAACGAGCTCTTCTGGGTTATCAGCATGACCCCCAAGCTCGACGAGCTGGTCGCCGAGCTCTGCCGGTCCAAGATCATGGTCAGTCGGTACAGTCAGCTCCGCGCCGAAAACAAGATCACCAAGGAAGAGCTCACCAGCCTCTCCGAGGAACGCCAGCAGGTCAACCGCCTGCAGGCGCGCCTACAGGAGCAACTGAAGCGGGCGCTGGTCGGCGGACGGGGTTTCTTCCGTGGCGTGGCGAAGGAGGGCGCGGCCCTGGGCAAGAGCTTCAGCAGCATCCTCAAAGGCCTGCTGCGCTTCGCCGTGCCCGATCTCTATCCCAAGCTGGAGATGGGGGCCAAGCCGTTGAAGGGCAACGAGGCCGAGGAGATCCTCAAGGCGGCCAACCTCACCGGCCTGCCCAAGATCTTCTACGGGCCGCCCGACGGGCTGGATCTGGTGACCAAGGAGGGTGACAAGTACGTCGTCAACCTGCAGGCGCCCATCCTCAAGGAGGTCTCCAGCTTCCTGGAGCGCGAACACTCCTACGGCAACCGGGTCACCGGCCGCACGTTAGAGGATCACTTCGGCGGTCTGGGCTACGGTTGGGAGCGCGAGATGCTCTGGCTGGTCATGGCGACGCTGCTGCGCGGCGCGGCCATCCAGGTCACCTATCAGGGCCGTCGCTACCGCAACCACCTGGATCCCCAGGTGCGCCCGGCCTTCAGCGGCACCAATGCCTTCCGGGGCGCGTCCTTTGCGCCGCGCAAGAGCATCGACCTGCGCACGCTGGTGAAAGCGGCCAAACGCTACGAGCAGCTGACGGGCGAGGAGGTTGACGTCGAGGAGGTCGCTATCGCGCAGGCCTTCCAGGCGCTGGCCCAGCAGGAACTCCAGGCGCTGCTACCCGTCGAGGCGACGGCAAGCGCCCATCACATCCCTGTGGACGACGTGCTGCGCGAGTACCACCAGCAGCTGGATACCGTGCTGAACAGCGCGTCCGACGACTGCGTGCGCACGCTGGCGGGTGAAGGCGCGACCTTTCAGGAGCTGCGGGATCGCGTCGCCGAGATCCGGCGGGCCACGAGCCAGAAGGGGCTGGCGATGCTGCAGCGGATGCGGCAGGCCGTGCGCCAGATCTGGCCGATCTTGCAGACGCACCTGGACGACAGCGAGCTCACCGAGCAGGTCGAACTGCTGGAGCAACAGCTGGCGACGGCGGATACTTATCCAACCACGTCCGAGGTGGACGCAGCGCTGCATCTGATCGAGGAAACGTATCGCCATCACTACCAGACAGTGCACCAGGAACGTCATCAGAGATTTGCGAAAGCCACGGACGCAGTCAAGGCACAGCCTACGTGGTTACAAGTACCAGAAGATATGCAGGAATCGGTGCTAAAGCCACTTACTGACCGCGTATGCGAGAAAGAACTTGCACTTCCTTCTGATAGGCTCAATTGTCCTATCTGTGGCGCGAGTCTAGCCGTGATGCAATCGGATCTTTCTGCTGTGGACACTTTACGTTCCCAGGTGCTGATGCGGGTGCAGGAACTGGTCACGCCTGATGAAAAGGTGGAGCGCGTGCGCCTCTCCAGCGTCGTTGGCGTCGGCCAGACGTTGGAGTCGGAGGAGGACGTCGAGGAGGTCCTGGAGCAGTTGAAGGATCATCTACTCAAGCTCGTCGCTGCGGGTGTGAAGGTGGTACTGGAGTGAAGCGATTTACGATTGACGATTGGCGATTTACGATTGACGAGCAACTCTATGGGAGTGAAATACACGGCTCATGAGGCAATCTCTACGCAACCAACTCTACAACACCGTCGTCGCGTGCCGGCGTCTGCTAGAACGGGACTTCCGCCAGCAGTTAGAGGGCACCTACGGCATCCATGACGACGGTAGTGTTGAGCCGCTGGAGAGCCTGGCGCACCTCGATGCCGTGGGCAAAGCAGATCGCCGCGCCATTGAGCAGGCGCTGGCCCACTACGAGGCCGGCGGGGCCTCGTGGACCCAGGCGCTGACGCGCTACATCCGCGAGAGCGCCTACACCTTTCTGAACCGGCTGGCGGCGCTCAAGTTGATGGAGGATCCCAGCCGGGCGTTGATCCAGCCGTCGATCCACGGGACGACGCAGTCCAAAGGCTTCCGGCAGTTTGCCATGCTTTCCCCGGCGGCGCTGCAGGCCGAGCAAGACGGCGGCTACCGCCTCTATCTGCGATTGCTCTTCGACGATCTTGCCCAGACCCTGGGCGTGCTCTTCGACCGCTCGCTGCCCACGTCCATTCTCTTCCCCACGGCATCCTGCTTCCAGGAGGTGCTGGCGCTGCTCAACGATCCTGACCTCGCGGGCATCTGGGGCGAGGACGAGACCATCGGCTGGATCTACCAGTACTTCACGCCGGGGGAGCAGCGGGAGGAAGCACGCGCAGCGTCCAGCGCGCCCCGCACCAGCTACGAGCTGGCCTTTCGCAACCAATTCTACACGCCGCATTACGTCGTCGCCTTTCTCGCCGACAACGCGCTGGGCCGCCTCTGGTGGGAGATGCGCAGCGGCAAGACGCGTCTGACCGAGCAGTGCGCCTATCTGATCCAGGATAGATTGACGATTTCAGATTCACGATTGACGATTGACGGGCCTGAGATCGAAAATCGGCAATCTAAAATCGTAAATCCAGTTGATCCGCGTGAACTACGCTGTCTCGATCCTGCCTGTGGCAGCGGGCATTTTCTGCTTTACTGTTTCGACCTGCTCCTGACCATCTACGACGAAGCCTACGACGACCCCGACTTGGGACCGGCGCTGCAGGCCGACTATCCGGACCGCGACGCGTTCCATCGGGCGGTGCCGCGCCTGATCCTGGCCCACAATCTGTACGGCGTGGACATCGACCTGCGCGCGGTGCAGATCGCGACCCTGGCGCTCTGGCTGCGGGCGCAGCGCGCCTACGCGGAGTTGGGCATCAAGGTGCGGGCGCGTCCGCGCGTCGAGGAGCTCCACGTGGTCTGCGCCGAGCCCATGCCCGGGGAGTACGATCTGCTGGGCGAGTTCACGCGGGATCTCCAGCCCGCCGTGTTGGGCAAGATGGCCTTTGAGATCTGGAAGAAGATGCAGCTCGCCGGCGAGGCCGGCAGCCTGCTCAAGATCGAGCAGGAGATTCAGGAGACGGTCCGGTCGGCCCGCGAACACCTGGCGAGCCTGCCGGAAGCCGTGCAGTTGAAGATGTTCGGCGATCAGGCGCCGCAGCAGCTGCGCATGGACCCGAGCCTCTTGGACGACGACGCCTTCTGGGCCGAGGCCGGGGAGCGCATCGTGGAGACGCTGCGGACCTACGCGGCGCGCGCCGACAACGGGCGCCGGGTGACGCGCCGGCTCTTCGCTCGCGACGCGGAGCAGGGCATCGCGTTTATCGACGCCATGCGGCAGCGCTACGACGTCGTGCTCATCAACCCGCCCTTCGGCGCAGCCAGCGAGGCGAGCAAAAACTACATCAAAGACGCCTATCCGCGCACCAAGAACGACCTCTACGCGGCCTTCGTGGAGCGCGGGCTGGAGCTGCTGCATCCAACGGGTTACCTGGGCGCCATCACCAGCCGGACCGGCTTCTTCCTGAGCAGTTTCCGCAAATGGCGCGAGGAGATTCTGCTGAAGGAGGCGCAGCTGATCGCCCTGGCGGACCTGGGCTACGGCGTGTTGGATACAGCCATGGTGGAGACCGCGGCGTATGTATTGGAGAAAGTGGAGGCAGCCGATGACTGAAACGACCTTCTTCCGCATCCTCGACGTGCCCATCGACGACAAGGGCGACGCGCTGCGCGCCCAGGTCGCGGCGCTGAACAGTGAGCCGCTTCCACTAGAGCCCGCCGACCTCGACGCGACCGGCGATACCTTCACCGTGGGTCCGCGCGAGTTTCGCGTGATCCCCAAATCGCCCTTCGCTTACTGGGTGAGTGATTCGGTACGTCGATTGTTCAAGACGCTACAAAAAGTCGGTGACCAAGCAGATGTTAAACAAGGCCTCATAACGGCTTATGATTTTCGTTTCTTACGCTGCTGGTGGGAAATTCTCCCTGAAAACGTTGCATCAAGTACTGAAGATACTCTCCAAGGTCGACGATGGATGAATTTCGCCAAAGGCGGAGCTTATTCACCTTTCTACGCCGATATACACCTCGTAGTAAACTGGGAAGATGACGGCGAAGAAATCCGTAACTTCACCAATCCGAAGACTGGGAGACTTCGCTCAAGGCCCCAAAACATTGACTTCTATTTCCGCCCCGGCTTAACATGGTCATTGCGCACCCAAAAGGGATTAAGTTTCAGGGCAATACCTTGTGCTTGCATATTCAGTCATAAGGGACCTGCAGTTCTACTCAACAACGATGAGCCAATTGAGTTGTCAACTCTTATGACGGTAGTGAATTCGAAGACTTTTCAGTTTCTGGTGGAATTGCAGATGGCCTTTGGTTCATATGAGATAGGTGTGATAAAGCAGACACCTCTTCCTGCATTTGAAGCGGATGTCGAAAATTCCTCACCTTTGATTCTTGAGGCTCACGATCTCCAACGCGACGGCGACCGGGGCGACGAGGTCACTCACGCCTTTGAGATGCCCGATCTCGTCCGCCATCGGGCCGCGCCGACGCTCCGGGCCGCCGAGGCCGCCCTGCAGGAGAATCTACAGACCAAGGCCGACCGGCTGGAGGCGATCCAGGCGGAGATCAACGCGCTGGCCTTCGATCTCTACGAGCTCGACGCCGATGACCGCGCGCTGGTCCGCGCCGAGGTGGAGCAGCCGCCGGTGGCGTCCACCTACGCCTATCAGGCCGATCTCAAGGCCCGCATCCAGGATCTGCTGATGTGGTGCGTGGGCGTCGCCTTTGGGCGCTGGGATGTGCGCAAGGCGCTCGATCCGACGCGGTTGCCCCCGCCGGGCGAGCCCTTCGACCGGCTGCCGCGCTGTGCGCCTGGCGCCCTCAAGTGCCCATTGACGATTGACGATTTACGATTGACGACTGGCGAGGTTGTTGAGACCAAAAATCGTAAATCCAAAATCGTAAATCCAAAATCGATTCTGGTCGATG
>CAYVKR010000073.1:0-12435 GCA_964452025.1 uncultured Anaerolineales bacterium | reverse complement strand
AGTTTCTACGGTACGGAGGGCGTTTTCACCAGCAGACTCGCTTCGAAATCCCTATCATCCTACCGGAAGAACAAACGGTTGGCGTGGGAGCGTGGTCAACGTCTCCACGCCCGCCGCCGTCACCACCACGTCGTCTTCAACGCGAAACCCCGCTTCGCCCTCCAGATAGATGCCCGGCTCGACGGTGAACGTCATCCCCGGCGCGAGGTTTTGCTTGCTGCCCGACGCGATGTAAGGCGGCTCGTGCGCCTCCAGGCCCAAGCCGTGTCCGGTACGGTGGATAAACTCCGGGCCGTAACCAGCCATCTCGATCACGGCGCGTGCGGCCGCATCCACCTCCCCCGTGGTAGCACCTGGTCGCACCGCCTCCCGGCCAGCGACGTTGGCACGCCGCACCGCCTCGTGGACCGTGACCAGCGGCTCGGAGGGCGTTCCAAAGACCAGCATCCGGGTGATGTCGGACCGGTACCCATCCACCGCTGCGCCCCAGTCCACGACGACCCAGTCACCCGAGGCAAAGGTACGCTCGCCAGGAACCGCGTGAGGCAGCGCGCCGTTGGGGCCACTGGCAACAATGGGCGAGAAGGCGAGGTCATCAGCGCCGTGAGTCAACAACGCGGTGATGAGGCGCGCCGCTGCCGCTTTCTCCGTCATACCGACGCGCAACTCCGGTATCCACGCCAGAAACGCCCGCTGCGCCACATCAACGGCCTTGCGCATCGCAGCAATCTCGCTCGCGCTCTTGAACATCCGCAGACGAGCCACCATGTGGTCGGCGGGAACCAGCGTCACGCCCGGTGCGTCTGACGCCAGCAGCCGTGATTCCAGCAGTCGCATGCGCAGCACCTCCACGCCAACCTGCGCGCCGGCAAGATTGACCGCTTCACACGCTTCACGAAAAGCGCCCACGTATCCCTCGTCATCGGTGTACGAAAAGACCCGAAACGCCTGAACCTTTCCCGCCTCCAACGTCGGGACGACAAAGATCGGCTCCCCTTCGACGGGGAAGAGGCCCATCACCGGGCGCTCGCTCAAATGAAAAGACTGACCGGTCAGATAGAAAAGATTGGGACCAGGGATAAGGGCCACAGCATCCAGCCCTTCCCTCTCCGCCAGATCCAGCATGTGCGCCATACGATTTTCTGCCATACGCTCACCTCAAAAAGTAACCGGGACATTATGGTACAATGTCCACGAGTATGAAGATGTTATTACCAGCACAAGGAGGCCCGCGTGATTGTCGGACTGCCCATCGGCATGGTTGGATCCAATACTTACCTACTCTACGACGAGGAGGACAAAGAAGGCGCCATCATCGATCCTGGTGGCGAAACAAAGCCACTGCTCCAGGAGATCAAGGAGCAGCAGATCATGGTGCGCTATCTACTCAACACCCACGCCCACTTCGACCACATCGCTGCCAACGCCTCGCTGAAATCAACCTTTGACGTGCCGCTGGGCCTTCATCCCGCCGACCGGGAGCTGCTGCTTGACGGCGGGGGTGCGTCGTGGTTCGGCCTGGCCTACGTGCCGTCGCCGCCTCCCGATATTGCGTTGACAGAAGAGACAACGCTCACGTTGGGAAAGTTCCAGATCCACGTGATCCACACGCCAGGCCACACGCCCGGCAGCATCTGCCTATACGTGCCTGAAGAAGCCGCCCTTTTCACCGGCGACACGCTCTTTGCCGACAGCGTTGGGCGCACCGACCTGCCCGGCGGCGATGCGCACCGCCTCACCGAGAGCCTGCGCGCGCTGGCGTCCCTGCCTGAAGAGACAATGCTGTACCCAGGACACGGCCCTGGCGCCACGTTGGCACAGACCTATCGCCACAATCCGTGGATGCGGCGCCTTCAGAACGATGGGAGTTCGTAGGAGGGCCTGAATGTAGTCGCCCCCTCAAGATGAGGGGGCAGTGACGCTGATTTCAAAGCGTGTTCCCCACAAAGCCGCGGGGTACGTCTCATAGCAACGCGACGACGAGATGGGTCAGCCGGAAAGCGAACGCAGAACCCCCAACACACCAAGGCTCAACTTGAGCGCATCCCCGGACTTCGGCGGCGGCAGATGCTCTCGCCCATCCTCGTCCACTTCCACAGGCGCAGAATTGTAATAGAGCAACCCGGCCAGCACACCGACAGCCGCTCCAATCAGACCGCTAATCAACATCGCACGTGTTTTTGCCTTCATAAAGACCTCCTCGGTACCAGTTTCTTGATCATCACACGCAAGCGTCGCACCGTACTGTATGCCCAGATAAGGGGCGCCGCCACGCTCTCCGATATCCGCTCTACAATCTCACGCAGTTGCTCTGCGTAATCGAGCGCCAGCCGCAGATACAACCTCGTCAGAGGGATCAGGCGGTAGACACCGTACGCTAACGCAGCGAGCAAAGTCAGGGGAATCAGCGCCATGACAAGCGCTTCCAGACTCAAGAAAATCAGAGCGATATCGCGAGCAGCAAGCATACGTCCCTCCTCGATACAAGCCACTGAACACATGGTCAGTATACTAGGGGCTGACGAAAGCACAAGCACCCCACCCGTCCCGCCTTCTAGCCGCCGAAGACCGCCCCCAGCCCCAATCTGGTGATCAAGGGAGGTCCCAGCAGCAAGAGGCCCACCAGCACGGCGATGAGCGCCGAGACAAGTACCGCGCCCGCCGCCAGGTCTTTCACCAGCTTGGCCAACGGATGATAATCGGGACTGGCCAGATCGACCAGCGTCTCCGCTGCCGTGTTGAACATCTCCGCGATCAACACCCGACCAATGGTAAGAAGCAGGGTAGACCATGCGCCGGGCGGGAGTTGAAGCCAGATTCCAAGCAACGCCACCCCTAACGTAACCGTCAGATGGATGCGGAAGTTTCGCTGGGTGCGGAGGACGTAAAACACACCCGCACCGGCAAAGCGAAAACTTTCAAGGAGGGTCGGATGCTTCTCTCGATCCATGCGCGTTATTCAGGTAGCGGCGCGTCTATGTCCAGCAGCTCCAGCAGACGGGCCTGAACCGCCCACATCTGCGTTTTGTCCCCTGGCCTCTCGTGATCATAGCCCAACAGGTGCAGCGTGCCATGCACGATGAGCAGCTCCAGTTCCTCGGTCAACGAGCAACCGGCCTCCTCAGCCTGCCGCCGCGCGGTGGGCAGGGAGATCACGATGTCGCCCAGGTATTGGGGTTGACCGCTTATTCCACCGGCAAACGGCCCTCGTGCCTCGTTGGCGAAGGAAAGTACGTCGGTCGTACGATCCACGTCACGAAAACGCCGGTTGAGCGCTCGCAGCGAGGCATCGTCAGTAAGCACGACGGTCAGCTCAACGGGAGATTCGACCTGCTGTTGTCTCAACGTTGCCAGCGCGGCAACTCGCAAGAACATCAAATCCACCGCTTCGGGGAGCGCGACTTCTTGCTGCACTTCGATCACGTGTTCAATGGTCACACTGTAGCCTCTGCTCTTTCTTCGGACACTGGCACCTCTTGATCCGATTCGGGCTCTGGCGCCTCCTGATCCGATCTCTCTTGATCCGATTTTGGATACTTGATTCTGGGATGATATGCGGCCCGCAAGAGCCGGATGTAAGTCTGCTTGACGATATCCAGCTCTCGAAACGTAATGGGGCACTCATCAAGCTGCCCATCCTCAATGCGCGCCTGGAAAATGGACTCCACGATGTCGTTCAGTGCTTCCGGCGAGGAGGGACGTGCAGCGCGCGTCGCTGCCTCACAACCATCGGCCAACAGGACCAGCGCAGTCTCGCGCCGCTGAGGACGCGGGCCAGGATAGCGAAACTGTGATTCGTCCACCAGTCCCTCTTCACCTCCGGCGGCCTCCACCGCCTTGTTGTAGAAAAAGGAGACGCGCATCGTGCCCTGATGTTCGGGTATAAAGGCGCGCACCTGCGACGGCAAGTGGTATTGGCGCGCAATCTCCAGGCCGTCGCGGACGTGCCCGATAACGATGTCGGCGCTGGTGATGGGATCCAGACGGTCGTGCGGATTGCTGATACCCTCCTGGTTCTCCACAAAGAAATAGGGACGCGCCAGCTTGCCGACGTCGTGATAATAGGTGCCGGCCCGTGTTAACAGCACGTTGGCGCCGATCCGCTCGGCTGCCTGCTCCGCCAGACTGGCGACCATCATCACGTGGTGGAAGGTCGCCGGGGCTTCGCGCAACAACCGTTGCAACAGCGGATGGTTGGGACGGGTCAGTTCCAGCAGGCGGAAGGTGGTGGTAAGATCGAAGAGTGGCGCCAGCAAAAAGAGTGCACCCAAGGTCAAGCCGCTGGCGATAATCCCGCCCGCCAGACTCGTCGCCGCGTCCATGCCAAAGTCCAGGGCATCAAACTGAGTCTCCGCGGTAAAAAAGGCCAGGCGAATCACAGCACCGGCCACGCCGCCCAGTAGGCCCGACCTGAAAATCGACCCCGTCTGTTCATACGCAGGGAGGGTGAGTGCCGCCGTCACGCCATTGAAGGCTAGCAGAGCCATGGAGGAGAGCGATGGCCCGGCGATCCAGCCACCGACGATGCTGACAAAGAGCACGCAGCCCGTCGCCGCCGCGTGACCAATTGTCGTGGCCAGCAACATGCCCAGCGCCGCAATGGGAAATAGAAAGAGCAATAACGGGCCAGAAGGCAGGAGCAGACGCTCCAACAGCAGGAAGACGACAAGCAACAACAGCGTCATGCCCTCCAGGCGTGCATCCATCAAGACGCCGGGACTGGCCCTGAAGAGATAGCCGCCCAGCAACAAGGTTGCACCGACGGAAAAAACTGCCAGAAAGCCCGTCTCTCGCCAGCTCCACTCCTGACCGGTCAGACCCAACTGCTCCAGAGATTCCATGGCAAGTTCAGTGACCACACTGCCCTCGCGGACAATCACCTCTCCGCTGCGGACGGTACGACGCACCGGCTCGCTGTCCTCGGCAGCTTGCTGACGCGCGCGCAGGGTCGCTTCTTCGTCATAGAAGCTGTTGGGGACGATGAATCTCTGCACCAGCGCCGCAACCAGATTGGCCTCATCCTGGGCGAGATCTAGAGGCACCAGAACCGGTATCCGCTGGCGCTGTTGCTCCAGATTCTGGGCGCGCAGCTCCTCACTGCGCATGACCTGATCCAGCAGACCGCGCGCCTCCAACTGCACCCGATTCCACCCGCCATCCGAAAGCGCGAACAGCGTGTTGAGGTTATTGGCGGAAAGCGTCTCCAGCTCATCAACCACCAGCACCCAGCTGATCTTCTGGGCTTGTGTCGCGAATGGATCAGCGCGGACCGCGCTCAAAAACTCCAGCACCTGACGTAAACGCCGGAGTTGCTGGCGGGCAATGTCGGGCGCAGGCCGCGTGTAGATGGGCACGACCTCCAGCATGGCCTCCTCGCGCGCCTCGCGGCTTAGAATGTCGCTTTGGTAGGTGATGTCCTGGGGGGACCGAATATCACGAGAAGCTACGCTGCCCACCGTCACGTCATATTGATCGGTGAATTGAAAAACCAGCGCAAAGACAGTAACCAGCACAAGCGCCAGCCCGACCAAGACCTGGCGCACGATCCAGCGACGCGAAGGTGGATTCAGCTCAAAGCGCTCCATGTATCTGCATTATAGCATAAAAGAGGAAACCCGAAGGTTCCCTCTTTGTAGTCTACCTGCAACCGTCGTGCGCGTTACTCGCCGCGTTGGAGCCGTTCTCGCACCATGCGGCTGACCACGGAGCCGTCCGCCTTGCCACGGACCTGCGGCATGATGGCCTGCATCACTTTTCCCATGTCTGCCATGGACGAGGCGTCCTCCTCGGCGATGACGGTTTCTACCAGCGCCACCAGCTCCGCTTCGCTCAATGGCTCCGGAAGATAAGCGCGCAGGATGTCGAGCTCTACTTCCTCTTCTTCGACGATGTCCTCTCGCCCGGCAGTACGCGCGATCTCCAGCGCCTCTTGCCGCTGCTTCACCTCTTTTTCCAGCACCCGCAGGACTTCGTCATCGTCCAACGCGCCTTTTTCCCCTTCCAAGGTCTGAATATTGCCGATCAGTACGCGCAGGGCCGACTTACGCCGTTCGTCACGCGCGCGCATCGCCTCCCGAAGATCCTCCTGAAGTTGTTCACGTAATCCCATAACGTCACCTCACCAACCTATGACTTCACACCATACAAACCGAAATTGATCTCTGCCCCACCCGATAGTCTCCGTGTAAGATGTTGGTGGCATGTGCCAGCTTCCCGGAAGCTGCAAAAACGAAGAGGGATCAGCCAACTACCCTGATCCCTCACCCACGCGCGCCATCATTGACAGATCGTTCCACGGGCATAGAGGAGCGCACACGCTCCCACCCTCAACGTTCAGTAGTGGTTCTGCTTCTTAGATGTCGACCGCTGACTTTTCCGCAACTTGGCCGCACGCTTTCGCTTGCGCGTGACACTGGGCTGCTCATAATACCGCCGTTTGCGTATCTCGGAAAGCACACCGTCTCGCTGCACGGTTTTGTGAAAACGTCGCAGAAGAGATTCAAAGGACTCGTTGTCCTCGGCAACCACATACGTCATTGGGTTCTCACCCCCTTTTTGCTTCCGACGCCTCTGGAGGGCATCGGCTAGGCTTTCGCGGCCCCAAACAGGGCACCCAACCCCCGTTTTGACCACAGCGCCATTATAAATGCGGAAGATGAATTGTCAAGCGGAAAACGTGCGCAATTTGGTATTCATCCGAGATTGGTGCAACAGGAATCCACACGACCGTGCATCTCAAGCAGACCGTGATAAAATGAATGTGCGTTTGTTCACCATCCGTTAGATCCAGGAGCTGTTATGGATAGAGCCTCAATCCTCGCACATAGCCAGGCCATCGACGCCTGCAATCAACGCGGAGGACGGATGCTCTCCCTCGTCGATCTGCTGACCGCAGAAAGCGTCGATCTGCCGCTGGCGGCCTATCTTGCCGCACTGATGCAGCAGGGCCACTCACTGCTGGTAGGCGCGCAGCCCGGCGGCGCCGGCAAGACCACGGTCATGTGCGCCCTGCTCAATTTCGTCCCGCCTGAGACCGCGCTCAAAGCCGCCGACGGTCTGATCACGTTGCGCCAGGCGCGGGAGGCCGCGGCCGATCACCGGACGTGTTACCTCGCCCACGAGATCAGCCCGGCGACCTACTACTATGCCTATCTCTGGGGCCGCGAAGCCCGGCAATTCTTCGCCCTGGGCGAGCGAGGCTATCTCATCGCCACTAACCTTCACGCGGACACGTTGCAGGAGACGCGTGAGCAGCTTCTGGACGAGAACGACGTGGCGCCAGAGCATGTGGATGCGGTGACGCTGAAAGTCTATCTGGGAACGCAACGTCAGCGCACCTGGTCGATGCGACGTTGGATCCGGCGCGTCTACGAACACGATGGGACCGCCGACCGACTCATCTGGTCGGCGGATACGCCGGGCCGCTTCACGCGCCAGGCCGAGAGTCACTTTGTATCCCAATCGGACGAGGAGCGCTACGCGGATCTGCTCACCACACTCCAGACGGAGGAAATACGCCGGATCGCCGACGTACGGCGCGCGCTGTTGAAGCAGGTCAGATAACGCATTTGGGCCATCCAAGATTCTAAGGTAAAATCGATGCGATCAAAGTTCCCATACGATCCATCCGGTTCACCCGTTGATTGTACTGGTTAACGCTTACATTCAGGAGGCTTCACAAAATGACCCATCCATACGAACCAAAATCTGAGCACAAATTCACCTTCGGCCTGTGGACCGTGGGCAGCACCGGCGGCGATCCCTTCGGCGCCGACGTGCGCGAAGCCCGCTCGCCCGCCGATCTGGTCTATCTGCTGGCCGACGTAGGCGCCTACGGCGTCAACTTCCACGACAACGATCTGATCCCCATCGACGCCACGCCGGCCGAGCGCGAGGCCATTCTCAAATCCTTCCGCAGGGCGCTGGACGAGACCGGGCTCAAGGTGCCCATGGCGACCACCAATCTTTTCTACGATCCCATCTTCAAGGACGGCGCCTTCACCGCCAATGATCCCCAGGTGCGCGCCTACGCGCTGCAGAAGACCATGCGCGCCATCGATCTGGGCGTCTCCTTCGGCGCCGAGGTCTACGTCTTCTGGGGCGGACGTGAGGGCGTCGAGACCGACGCCGCCAAGGATCCGCTGGCGGGCATCCAGCGCTTCCGGGAGGCGCTCAACTACCTCACCGAGTACGCCCTTGACCAGGGCTACGCCACCGCCGATGGCAGCGGGCTCAAATTCGCGCTGGAGGCCAAGCCCAACGAGCCGCGCGGCGACATCTACTTCCCCACGACGGGCGCCTATCTCGGCTTTATCGAGACGCTGGAACACCCAGAAATGGTCGGCGTCAACCCGGAGGTGGCCCACGAGCACATGGCGGGCCTCAACTTCCTGCACGCCGTAGCCCAGGCCTGGGACGCGGGCAAACTCGTCCACATCGACCTCAACGATCAAAACTACGCGCGCTTCGATCAGGACTGGCGCTTCGGGATGCAGAATCTCAAGCAGGCCTTCTTCCTGGTCAAGTTCCTGGAAGACGTGGGATACGAAGGGATGCGCCACTTCGACGCGCACGCCATGCGCACCGAGGACTACGCAGGCGTCAAGGACTTCGCGCGGGGCTGCATGCGCACCTACCTGATCCTCAAGGAAAAGGCCGCGCAGTTCAACGCCGACGCGGAGATCCAGAGCCTGCTGGCGGAGATCAACGCTGACCGGGGCGACGCCTCCCGCTTCCTGACGCCGTACAGCACGGAAGCCGCCGACACCCTGAAAGCCCATGCCTTCGACCGTGAAGCCCTCGCTGCGCGCGGGCTGGGCTACGAGAAACTGGATCAGCTGACGAATGAACTGCTTTTGGGAGTGAGATAGGGACAGAACGGGGTTACAAGTTGAAAGTTGTGCTGCCCAGCAAATTAACTTTCAACTTGCACCCTGTAACCTTCAACTGATTCTGGAGCAAACATGACAGGAATATTTTTCTTGGGACTGGACATCTCCACGACTGGAGCTAAGGCATTACTGATCGACGCCCAGGGCAACGTCGTGAGTAGTGCGACGACGCCGCTGGCACTCTCCACACCAAAGCCGCGCTGGTCAGAACAGGATCCGTACGAGTGGTGGGACGGGATCACCCGCAGCATTCGGGCCGCGCTGAAAAAAGCCGGCGTCGATGGCGACATGGTACGCGCCGTCGGCCTGACCGGGCAAATGCACGGGCTGGTGCTGCTCGACGAGAGCGGCGCGGTGCTGCGCCCCGCCATCCTCTGGAACGACCAGCGCACGGGCGCGCAGTGCGACGAGATCCGCCAGCGCATGGGCAAGGCCCGCTTCATCCAGATCACGGGCAACGACGCGCTGACGGGCTTCACCGCGCCCAAGATTCTCTGGGTGCAGGCGCACGAACCCGAGGTCTACGCGAAGGCCGCGCACGTCTTGCTGCCCAAGGACTACGTCCGCTTCCGGCTGACCGGCGCCTACGCCATGGACAAGGCGGGCGGCGCGGGCACCGTGCTCATGGACATCGAGGCGCGCGACTGGTCGGACGAGGTGCTGGACGCGCTGGAGATTCCGGCCGAGTGGCTGCCGCCCACCTTCGAGGGCCCGGCGATCACCGGCGAGGTCAGTGCGCAGGCCGCAACCGCCACCGGACTTGCGCCGGGCACGCCCATCGTGGGCGGCGGCGGCGACCAGGCGGCGGGCGCTGTGGGCGTCGGCGCTGTCGAGCCGGGCATCGTCTCTGTGGTGCTGGGCACCTCCGGCGTGGTTTTCGCCGCGACGCCAGCGCCTTACGTCGAGCCGGAGGGTCGCCTGCATGCCTTCTGTCACGCCGTACCGGAGACCTGGCACCTGATGGGCGTGATGCTCTCGGCTGCCGGGTCGCTGCGCTGGTACCGCGACACGCTGGCACCGGGCGTCGCCTACGATGAGCTGCTGGCGCCCGCCGCCGACGTGCCCGTGGGCAGCGAAGGGCTCTTCTTCCTGCCCTACCTCACGGGCGAGCGCACGCCCCACCCCGATCCGCTGGCGCGCGGCGCCTTCGTCGGCCTGACCGTGCGACACAAGCAGACACACCTGACGCGAGCGGTGCTGGAAGGGGTCGCCTTTGGGCTGCGGGACAGCTTCCGGCTCATCAAAGCGGCGGGACTGGGGGAGATCACGCAGGTGCGCGTCTCCGGCGGCGGCGCCAAGAGCGCACTCTGGCGGCAGATTTTGGCGGACGTACTGGATCAAACCCTGATCACGGTGAACACCACCGAGGGCGCAGCCTACGGCGCAGCGCTGCTGGCGGGCGTCAGCGCCGGCGCGTGGCCCACCGTACCGGCGGCCTGCGAAGCAACCATCAAGGCCGTTGACGGCACAGAACCGCAGCCGGAGCACGTCGCCGCGTACGATGCGCGCTACCCGCAGTACCGGGCGCTCTACCCGGCGCTCAAATCGACCTTTGACGCCGTCGCCTAGAGCCAGCAGGATCAGAGAGCGGATATCTTGGAGATATCCGCTCTCTACGCATTAGGTCACAAACTCGCCGTCACGGTAGAACAGCTCGCCATCAACTAAGATCTCCCCGCCCCCCTGCATATCGCAGATCATATCCCAGTGGACGGCGGAGCGGTTCTTGCTGCCCGTCTCCGGGTAGCCGGCGCCAACCGCCATGTGGAAGCTGCCGCCGATCTTCTCATCAAAGAGAATGTTCTTGGTGAACTGCTGGATCTCATAGTTGGTGCCGATGGCGAACTCGCCCAGGTACCGCGCGCCGGCGTCCGTCTCCAGCATCTTGAGGAGATAGGCCTCGTTCTTCTTGGCCCGCGCCTTGACGACCTTGCCCTCCTCAAACCAGAGCTCGATGCCTTCCACCTCGCGTCCACCCGCAATCGATGGATAGGTGAAGCGCACCCAACCGTTGACGCTATCCTCGACGGGACCGGTGAAAATCTCGCCACTGGGCATGTTGTGATGCCCATCGGAGTTGATAAACGTGCGTCCGGCGATGGACAAGGTCACGTCGGCATTCGGCCCCCGCACCTCCACCCGGTCGTGACCCTTCAGCCAGTCGATGATCCGCTGCTGCTCCTCATGGATGCGCAGCCATTCCGCGACCGGCTCCTCACGATCACAGTAGCAGGCACCATAGACGAACTCCTCATAGCGGCGGAGGCTCATATCGGCCTCCTGGGCGCTGGCGTTTGTCGGATAGAGCGTGGTCGTCCACTTGAGTTCACCCGCAGCACTGCGCTCCATGTACCGCTGCAGAAGCGGACGGCGGGCCAGCTGCCGGATGCGCTGCTTCTCCGGATCCACGCCGCTCAACGTCCGCGTGTTAGAGGGCGCCCGGAGGGCAATCAGAACGTCGAACTCCTCAAAAATCTGTTCCTCTATGGGATCGATGAAGGCCAGCTGCGTCTCATCCGCGACCTCATAGAAGATCTCCTCCAGGCCCGGCAAGGAGAGTTTGACCAGCGGATGACCGCCGTGTTCCAGGACCTGCTTATAGACAGACCGGATCAGCGGCGCCGCAGCGCTGGACCCGCGCACCAGCACCCGCTCGCCCGGCTGTACGTCAACCGAATAATCGACCAGCACCTTCGCCAATCGCTCCACGCGAATATCCATGTCACCTCCCAGGTGGACAGCATGCCATACGTCTATGTATGCTAATCCAAGTGAGACAAAACGCAAGCCCAAGTCTCTCGACTTGGGCCTGATACTAAAACCATGTGATGCTTGGATGGGGTTTTGTCTGCTATCCTACGTGTTGATTTTGATCACCTTCGGGCGGGCAGCCTCGGCCTTGGGCAGAACCAACGTCAAGACACCGTCCTCGAAGGACGCTTCCGCCTTCTCCACGTCCACGGGCATGTTGAGCCGCAGCGTGCGGCTGAAGGCACAGCCACAGGGCCGCTCGCGGATGAGATACTCGACGCCGTCCAGCGGGCCAACCAGCTCTCCCCTGATCGTCAGGCGATCATCTTCCAGGGTGATTTCCACCTCGTCCGGCCCCAGACCGGGCAACGACGCTTTGATGATCAGATCTTCCTCCGTGAGATAGGCATCCACCGGCAGACGTAACGCGCCACGCGATTCCTCAGAACGTCCTCGACGCACTCGTTGCGAGGGGAGCACACTCTCTTCCAAGAGATTGGACATCGCTTCGCGCAAAGAAACCATTTCTTCAGCAGGATTCCACTCCATTGACATCGGTAACCTCCTTGGATTGTTTATCGATGATTTGCAACTATCTGTATGTTAATCGACGTGTATTAGAAAAAGACCAACGGAAGATTAGAAATTCATTAGATCGAACCCGCTAACCAAAATGGATCTCTGGGATACGGATTCTCACGGATTTTCATTTTCTGTGTGAATCTGTGAAATCCGTGGTGGGTCTCTGGGATTTCGCCGGGTGGCCCAAAAACGATCTTAAATTTTTACCACG
>CAYVKR010000072.1:0-12481 GCA_964452025.1 uncultured Anaerolineales bacterium | reverse complement strand
GAGCAGATTGTCCATCTGTGATGGCACTGTCTTGAGAGTGGAGGGAAATCATGACGTATAGCGAGACCTATGAATATGAAAGCGTTTGTGCCACGCCCGAACTGGTGGGGCGTGAGAAGATTCTAAGACAGATTGAGGAAGCCATACATGACCAATCCAATTCCTATATCATTTACGTACGGGGTAAGGGTGGTATTGGTAAGACACGTCTCTTGGCACATATACTATCTCAAGAATATCACAAGGGTTCGTTTGTCGTTGCCTCTTCACCCATAGATTTCTACCACACCCGTGTGCATAGTCTATCCGGCTTTATCGGCGCTCTTTTGAGGGTTGTGAAAGGTCTTGATGAATATTTGATGGGCAGTGCAACACATGATGCTGGAAGTGAATACTTGAGAGAACTTGATGACTTGGCTCATGCTGAACAGGAAGGATTTTCCCGCGCAGAAGTATTGAGTAGAAGCGAGAACCTAACGAAGATCATCGGGGATTACTTCTCTGATAAACGTTTTATTTTGACATTGGATACGACAGAGAAACTTATTGTTGAAGGACCAATCGTGGATTTGTCGGCAGAAGGGTCAAATGGGGATTTACCACCGGAAAACCCTATGATCCAAGATTGGATCTTAGAACATTTGCTGCCTGGATTAGAGAACGTTGTGTTAATTATGGCTGGGCGTCCCAAGTCGGGTCAACTTGCTGGTAAACTTGATCTGAAACTGGATGAATTCTGTGACACACATGCCAACAGAGTGAAGACCACAATTGACTTACCAGGTTTGAATGAACGAGAAACCTTGGATTATTTTGATGCTGTAACCACTGTTGCGCAAGCCAGTGACACCAGCCATGGTCGCAGGACGGTAAAAGTCCTTCGAAGTCTAGATCAAGAGAGAAGGCACGTTATTTTTCATTGCCTGCGCGACGGGGAAGATCCACCGACCATTCCGCCCATCTGGCTGGCTCTCTCCATCGATCACTTGGTGATCGCAGGGAGGCCGCTAAAGGCTTTCAGCAGCGATTTAGCAGACGCACGCCACTACTCAGCTCATCAGCGGCAAGAGATCCGAGGGGAGTTAGGAAAGCGACTGGTTCAAGCCCTGCGTGACGAACGCCGTCCTGGGGACAAAGCGATCATCGCGCTGGGCTGGTTGCGAAAAGGTGGTCCTCCAGCATTGGTGGCACGTGTGGGCGATCTTGCGCTCGAAGAAGTCGAAGATGCCCTGGAGCAGATCCGCGACCTCTCCTTTGTCAAGCGACGTCCCGAGGATAACCGGCTTTTTTTGCATGATGAAATGTACAATCTCCTTTTCCGCCATGATTTAGGGGTTGGAGATATCATGGATCCAGAACGCGAGCGGGTTCATCAAGCGATTCGGCGGTATTACAAACAACGCATTAAAGACGCGCGGCAGACCATTGCAGACTTTTATCCATCATCAGACAATGAGTTACCTGATCCATCGCAAGTCACAGAGGCTCGTATCCATTTTGAGGATGCTTTAGTAGAAGATCTGCATTACCATCTTCGCTGGAATTCCGCTGCTGGATTCCAAACGTACTTTCTCTACGCAGAGGAAGCCATTGCCACCCACGACGAGCACTTGGATATGCAACTGCGGGCCGAGATCCTGACCTTTGTGGCCGAACAGGATCCGTCTGGTAAGCAGGAGATCATCGCCGACGGCCTCAGACGCGCCGATCTCGAGGCTGATGCAGCTATCCGTTGGGTGAAACGGTACGTCGAGCAACAAAACCTTGATGAGGCTTGGCGCACCGTGCAAGCGTTGCACAACGGAAAACACGACCTAATTGCCGCCGGTGGAGTTCTGGCGGAGGCAGAGCGAGACACGTGGGAAGCGTTAGTCTGCATATATCGTGGTGATATTGGGCAGGCTGAACCTCTTTTGCTCACGGCCAATGACCGGCTAAGAGAACTAATGGTCATCGAGGAAATTTCTGCAGCACAGTCGATCCGCTGGAGTGCCATCTTGGCCCGGAACTACAACAATCTGGGTTACTTGCGTCGGGTACAGGGACAGTTCATCGCGGCGGCGAAAGCGTATCAGGATGCTTTACCACATTGGCGCCTGACCAAACTTGAGGCAGAGCAAGCAAATACGCTGACAAATTTGGCCTATGTTTTGGCGCTGAGTGGCAGATTTGAGGAGGCCCGCCAGCGGCTAGAGGATGCCCTAAATTTACGCATGAAACTAGGAACTCGGGTACCGTTGGTGCTAACTTATAACACACGGGCGGCCGTCGAGGTGCACGCCGGACAATACCATGCTGCAGAACCTCACGCCGAAAAAGCCCTACAGATTTCCCAGAATTTGAACTTCGACCGGGGGGTTGGGCTATCCTTGTTGACGTTAAGCAGGTTGCATCGCTTCATGAGTGAGCATCCGGGAACCCCATCGAAAAACAAACTGCGACTCTTGAAACAGTCTTTGGAAGAAGCCAAGAAAGCACTGAAACATTTCACGGAGGATGAGGAACCAGAACGCCGCTTGGAGGGCTTTTATGAACAGGGCTTGACCCATCGACAACTCACGCTGATTGATGCGGATGAGGCCCTGGAACATGGCGAATTGGCTATCTGTAATTTGGAAGAAGCAAGAGATATTGCTCGATCTGAACACCTTTGGCAGAAATACATGGATGCCTCATTAGGCCTGGCCTGGACTTACTACTATTTGCAAAGGGAACAGCCGGAGAGAACTGTGGAAATAGAGGAGTGGGAAGACCCCGAAAGTTTCTTGGAAGCACTCGACAAGGAAATTAAGGAAAAGTTCGGGAGCTATCTCATTACCAGATACGGGAAGCCAGAGATTGAGGCTAGCGATGCGGTCATTATCGATGTTTTCAGTCAATTAGGGCGGCTGCATGTCTTAAGAGGTGTGATAGCGATGGATCGCTTTGAGGTGAGGACAGAAGGACCACCGCCTTATACTCATCTTCGCACCGCCATTAGCGAATTTGTACTGGCCTTGGAATACAGTGAACAGGTGGGTGAAGAGTATCAAGGAATCCGCAGAGGTCTCCATACAATTCACGATCGCTTGAAAGGACTGAATGTGGACGAAGTTCTCGTAGCTTTTGAGACCATCCGCGAGACAGCTAAGGATTATGAGCCTATCGCTGAGAGGAATCGCCTGTGGCATGAGCTTGAAAATGCCTTTGGCTCTTATGAACAATACAAGTTGCTCACCTCAAAACAGGAACGCGGTACGTTTTTGTTATGAGCGCGAGACAAACGTCTATCATGTCCGACTTGGGGGCCACTTTTAGACACTATACATCTTTTGCCATCACCAACTACCGACTTGAAGACCGCGAGCACCTCGTCACGGTGATCAACGCGGTCTGCTGCGAGGGCAGATGGATGCACACCAGCCGCTTCAAAGCAACCCCCAGGTGGGCGCATGCGCTCTTCCACCCGGAATGTCCTGACCATCTGTTGTTGGTGCCCAGGGTGGAGGGTCGCCCCATCGGTTGGTGCCGCGTGTTTCCCACGGACGCCCCAAAGGAAGCGGAACTGGGGATTGGGGTGCTGCCCCCATACCGAAATCAAGGACTTGGTACTTGCCTGGTTCAACACGCTGTGGCGTGGGCCGAGCACCGTGGTTTCTCCCGCTTGAAGCTGACAACCCATCGTAACAACCGGCGCGCCATTTATGTCTTTGAGAAATGTGGTTTTGCATCCGTAGAGCGATGCGATGGTATGTGGCTCTTCATGATACAACCATTGAACGATGCAAAAACAAGGAGTTCACACTGTGAAGCATAGACCTAGCATCTTATGGTCCAGGGCGAATCAGGCGTTCGAGTCAGATTGCGCGTGTGCAGATGGCACCGGCGTATCATGGCTGCATTCGGTGCCTTCAGCTCAATCCACCACCTCTGACTGTGCCTGCGCCCCAGAGGCGGTCGCTCTGGACCCAACACCCTTGTGCACCGACGCTCTCTGGCAGGCGCCGTCCTCGCTCTATCGAGTGCCGCTCCCGGAGGGCCACACATTGCTCTTCAACACCCAGGGCGCTGCCACCGTGGCGGTGCTCAACGCAGCTGCACAACAGCGGTTCGCGCACTTTGCGGAGCCCCAGCCCCTGAAGACGGAAATTGATGCGCAATTCGCCGCCCTGGATCTACTGACTTCAGACTGTGGGCTGGGAGAGTTTCTTTATACGCCGCCTCAAATTCTCACCGCCTGGCTGCACGTGACCGACGCCTGCAATCTCCGCTGTCCCTACTGCTACGTCCGCAAGCGCGGACGCGAGATGGATGTCACCACCGGACGGGCAGCGATTGAGGCTATCGTTCGATCCGCGGAGGCCCACGGCTTTCGAGCCGTCAAGCTCAAGTACGCCGGCGGGGAGCCGACACTGCGCTGGCCCCTGGTGCGCACGCTGCACGCCCACGCGCAGAGGTTGACCGATCGCCGGGGCTTGGCGTTGCACGCCACCGTCCTCTCCAACGGCACCCGTCTCACCGAAGCCATGATCGCTTGGTTGCAGGACCAAAACGTGCGCTTGATGATCTCGCTGGACGGCGTCGGCGCGGTGCATGATGCCCAACGACCTTTTGCTGCCGGACAGGGCTCCTTCGAGCAGGTTGCTAGCACTATCGATCGGGCGTTGGACCACGGTCTCATGCCCTATCTCTCCATCACTGTCACCGAGCATAACGTCGACCAGCTCGCCGACGTGGTCACCTTTGCGCTGGAACGGGATCTGTGCTTTAACCTCAACTTCGTGCGGGATACCCAGAGCGCGTCGCGCTTGGCAGAGCCACGCGTCCAACGGTGCTGGATCGCAGGGTTGCAAAGAGCCCTTGCTGTCATCGAAGCAGACTTGCCCAAAGAGCGCTTCATCGATGGGCTGCTGGATCGCAGCTTGTTTAGCGGACCCCATGCCTATCCCTGCGGCGCGGGGCGTAATTACTTAGTGATTGGGCCCCATGGAGATATTGCCCATTGCCAGATGCGCATGGACGACGTGGTTAGCAATATTGAGGACGTTGATCCGCTGAAGCCGATTCGAAATACCAAATCTGATTTCAAAAACATTACTGTTGACGACAGATCTCAATGTAGTGAGTGTCCCTGGCGGTATTGGTGTGCTGGAGGATGTCCTTTATTGTCGCAATCGGTTCACGGCGACCTGGGACCCTCTCCTTACTGCAAGATTTACCGTACTCTGTTTCCGAGGCTTTTGTGTTTGGAGGGGATGCGACTATTGAAGTGGGAAAACTGAAGCACTGGAGATCATCACCAACAATATGGGGATCTTTGGTGATGCTCACAAACCCTGAACCACATCTGGTCTCTGAGGTGCCCCCTGCTGCGCTCTGTAGGTCTCGCACGGGGGGATTTCCCCACGGATTTCCGCGCCCGGCAAACTGCCGCCAGCGTAATCGCTGCCGAAGCGTTTTTGAGAGCTATCCCGCGTCCCGCTCTCGACCACCACTGCGCCAGGGATCATGCTTGGCGGCACCCAGTTCCTCCATCCGCTCGGCGTAGGCCAGCACGTCGGCCTTACTCAGAAACCAGTCGCGCCCCCGCTTGCACCCTTTGATCTTGCCCTCACGTGCGAACTGCCGCAGCGTCACCGGACTGTAGCCCGTGAGATCGGCGGCTTCGTTCGTCGTGATCCAGGTGGTGGGATCAAATTCGTCAACCATCAAAACTCCCTACGTGCAGGCGTTGGCTCAAGAAACTTCTTTCTACTCTCTCTTGCCGTTGTTACCACTTTTACCGGTTCTGGACATGAGGTCACTCTATATTGGGCAATTTCCCAAGCAGGGCGGCGTCCAACACAAAAACGCCCCAAACTTGCGGCGGGGCGTCAATGATCGGGGTGCAGCGAGCGTTACTAGACCGCTTGCTCCTCGGTCTCGCTGAGCCACTTCACGTCCAACAGCGCTTCTTGGAACGCGCGGAGATCGGCGGTTCTGACGGTCCATGTGCCATCCTCTCTTCGTCCCTCGACGGCGCCGTCGCTGATTAACCAGCGTAATGAAGCGTCGTCATGTCCAGAAAGCGCCGTAGCTTCGGCCAGCGTCACCCATTCGGGGGCACAGGCCCATGAGACCAACGTGTTCTCTGTCATCCCTGCCCCTACCTTTACTAACAAGGTGACCCGCGCAGGACTCGAACCTGCAACCAAGGGTTTAAGAGACCCCTGCTCTGCCAATTGAGCTAGCGGGCCACGCTGGATGCTTCCGTGACGTGCCTATTTATACCAGATTTCGCCGTTTTCGCAAGTCTCTTCTGACACAAAAAAGACCTTTACGGCGACGGTTTGTCCCCAGATGTGCTCAAGCTCTGGGCTACCATGCCTTTGGAATTATGCTACAATACACGTGTGGCGCCATGCTGAGCGTAAGAAGGAGAGGCCAGTGCGACATCCCATAGTGAGGCACGAAGCGGTTTGGGTGATGTTGATCGCATTCGTGGGGATAGGAGCGGCATGTACAGCTCCTCCGCCGATGACGACGGCGCTATTGCCGTCCGGTGTGGTGTTCAGCGATGACTTTGTCACCAACACCGGTGCCTGGGGGCTTTTTGATACGCAAGAAGGCGCGGCTTATCTGCAGCAGGGCGAGCTCTATCTGGAAGATCGCGGGCAGGGAGTTGGGGTGTACACGCAACTGCAAAAGCACCGCTGGGAGGATCTCGTGGTGACGATCCGCCTGCGGCAGGTTGAAGGCACGCAGAATAACTGGATGGGGGTGATCTGCCGGCAGCAGGATGAGGAAAACTACTATCTGCTGGCCATCAGCGCGGATGGATATTATCTGGTGCTGAAGACGGAAGCGGGGATTGCGTCGCCTCTGGTCGGGCCGGCGCAGAGTGATCTCATCAACGCAGGCCGGGCCACCAATGCCCTTGAAGTACTGTGCGTGGACGATACGTTGACCTTGCGCATCAATGGGGAGGAGCTGGCGTCCGCACAGGATAGCAGCTTTGGAGAGGGGGGAGTGGCCCTGTTCGCGGATGGCGTCGCCGGCCAGCGTACCACGGTTGCCTTTGATGCGCTGGTGATTTCAACACCATGAAACGACGTGTGTATACCCGGCCGTCGATTAAGACACTGCGCCGTGTACAGGTAGCAATCTGGATTGTCGCCCTGGTTGGCTATTTTGCTCCCTGGATTGGGCATCAGGCGGCGGCGCTGACCTGGAATGCCTATGACCTCTTTACTCTCGCTCGGCTTATGCCGCCCGTGGAAGGTGGTCAGGTGAGCCTGAACGTTCAGGCGCTGCGTCTGCCTCTCATCGGACTCGCCGTTCTGGCGCCCCTGCTGTTGCGTCGTGCGTCCCTTTGGCAGCGCGGTGTTGTGGCGATGCTGGGTGCTGCGCTTGTCCTCAGCACCTTGCCGCCGTACCCGCAGGTTCTGGATGCGTGGCGCGCGTCCGGCTGGCGGGTGCCCTTTTGGTGGAGCGTCGGGGCGTTGGGTGGTGTCGGGGCGATGGCGTTGCTTGGGCCGCGTCTGCCGCTGCTCGCGCCGTGGCTGATCGCGGGATGGGTTGCGTTGACCGGCATCCCTGCTTTTGTGACGTTCGCTCGCCTGCGCCCGCTGATCGACGCGCTCTATGCGGCGCCCGTCTCTGCCGGTTGGGGAATCTGGACGTGCGGTATCAGCCTTGCGTCCCTGTCCATCGTGGCGTGGCTCGAAGGCCTGCGACCTCCTGAGGAGATATCGTGATGATATCGCCGGAGGAACTGGAGAGAGTTCGCTCGGTCAAGCGACGCTATGAGCAGGATCTCCTGCAGAAAGCCAACGTCGTGGGCGTGGGCATTGGCCTTGACGACGAGGACTCTGAGGAGTTACAGCCTGTGCTCGTGGTCAACGTCACGCACAAAGTCTCCTGGCATGATCTGGCCCCCGCGGACCGCATTCCCAAGCGCCTTGAGGGTGTCTCTGTGGAGGTTGAGGCTATTGGTCATCCGCGTGCCCGGCGCCGTGGTGATTGAAGTTCTTCTGTTTGGACTTGGTCTGTTCGTCAACTCACATCATCGCAAAGAGGAGCTGCTATGCAGAATCAAACACTTGCCAAGGCCCGCCAGGTCTACTGGCATGCACTTCCCGAGCTGTTGCCGCGCAAAAACGTCGTCGCGTGTGGACTCGGCTACAAGATTCGCGGTGAAGAGCAGACTGACGAGCTGAGCGTTGTAGTCTCCGTTAAGCGTAAGGAACCGGAAGCGCATCTCTCTGAGCACGACATCGTCCCCCGGCAGATCAATGGAATGATGACCGACGTTGTGGAGACGGGTCTTATTCGTGCGCACGCGCCCACCGGCGACCCCAAGGCGCGCCACCGTCCGGCGCCACCCGGCGTCTCCATCGGGCACGAGCGGATCACGGCGGGGACGTTGGGTCTCGTGGTGGAGCGCGCGGGCGAGCGCCTGATCCTCAGCAACAATCACGTCCTAGCCCACAGCAATGATGCAGAGCTGGGCGATGCTATCCGGCAGCCCGGCCCGCTAGATGGCGGGACCGGCGCCGATGAGATTGCCACATTGGTGGATTTTGTGCCGTTGGATTACGGAGAGCAGCCTGGTCAGTGTGGGGTGGCCCAGTTGACCGTGGATCTGCTCAACGCGCTGGCCGAGTTCACCCAATCCAGCCACCGCCTTCAGGCCATCCAGCAGACAGAGGGCATCAATATGATGGACGCGGCGTTGGCGCGGCCCGTAGATCCCGCACAGATCATCCCTGATATAATGAATATCGGTCGTCCTACGGGCACGGGAGATGTGATGTTAGGGCAGAGAGTTCAGAAGATGGGGCGCACCACGGGCCTGACTGAGGGCGTCGTGCAGCAGATTGACGTGACGGTCGATGTGGACTACAACGGGCGCACGGTTCGGTTCGCCGATCAGGTGTTCGCCAGTAGCATGAGCAAACCCGGCGATTCGGGTTCAGGCATTTTGGATATGGACAAGCGTGCGGTGGGATTGCTCTTTGCCGGCTCAGATAGCATAACGATCTTCACGCCTATCGCGCGGATTCTATCGCATTTCAGGGCTGATCTGGTGGTGGCGTCATAGGATATAGAACGACACTGGTTCGCAGAATTATAAACGCGATTGGAGGCGTTAATGAAAACTCAATGCACGTATTTTGAAAACTGGGGCAAAGAAAACACTGAGACCACGTTGCGCCTGGCCTATCAGCGCGCCCAGGCCCTGGGCATCGAAACGCTGCTTCTTGCCACCACCACAGGCTTTACCGCACTACAAGCCACAGAGCTCTTTGCCGATGACGTGGAGATCGTCGCCGTGACGCACTCCACGGGCTTCCGGGAAGCCGACGTGCAGGAGCTTGATCCAGAACGACGGCAACTGCTGGAGGAGCGCGGCGTCCATGTGCTGACCACGCAACACGCGTTTGGGGGTGTTGGGCGCGCTGTCCGCAAGCAGCTGGGAGGCCACCGGACCGAGGAGATCATCGCTTATACGTTGCGACGGTTCGGGCAGGGCATGAAGGTGGTAGCCGAGATTACCTTGATGGCAGCCGATGCCGGGCTCGTCAGTGTGCAAGCGCCTGTCGTCGCCGTTGCCGGCACCGGACGCGGCGCCGACACGGCGGTCGTTCTGCAACCAGCCAACGCACAGGCTTTCTTTGATTTACAATTCTTGGAAGTCATCTGTATGCCCGCACCTGACCATCCCGCTTTTCAGTCCTAAATGTGGCTGCCAACCACAACATATAGTATCTTTTTCTCTACTGAATCCCCCTTTTTTGTAGAGTCAAATGTAGCAAGGAAGTGAGTATGTACGAAATTGGTGACGCTATCGTTCATCCTAAACGTGGGGCCGGTATTATCGTGGACATTGTCGAACGCTCTGTTGGCGATGATATGATCCCCTTCTACAACATTGAACTGCTCAGCAAGACCAGCACGCGACTGATGATCCCCGCCGAGCGCGCCGATGAGATCGGCCTACGGCCCGCCATCTCAGAAGAAGAGTTGCCTCACGTCTGGCAGGTTTTGTGCAGCCCCCCTGCGGAGATGCCATCGCACAGCCGGAAGCGATACAACTACTTGCAAGAGAAGCTGGCCCAAATAGACATTCTTTTGGTTGCCGAGGTCATACGCGACGTCCTCTGGATGCAAGAAGAAGAAGGCGGCTTGAAGACGCGGGATCGGTCTATCTACCAGGAAGGCATTAAATTCTTGGCGGGTGAGATCGCAGCGGTCAAGCATATCTCGCTTGGCGAAGCCGAGTTTGAGATCAAGAACAGGGTACTGCGCCAATAGTGCGTTTTTCTCTCATCGCTGGATCGGATCTAGGCATCTGGGAGGTGCGTCATGAAAAAGAAGGCTAAGCGCTTTCTGGTCTGGGGTTTCGTCGCAGGCCTATCGGCGAGTCTCCTCTCTGAGATGTTGCGACGTGCTCGCCGCCGCCGTTCTACGTTGGCCCATCAGATTAACCGCGAGACGTACGAGGCGCTTCAGGAGTTGCCGGTGGAGGCCCATGCGCGGTTTGTCTCGGTGGATGATATTCGCCTGCATGTCATCCTTGCTGGGCCGGAAGATGGGCCGCTGGCGGTCCTCCTGCATGGATTCCCGGAAAACTGGTATAGCTGGCGGCATCAGATCCCGCTGCTGGTTGACCTGGGCTACCACGTCGTCGTGCCGGATCAGCGCGGCTACAATCTGAGCGACAAACCCCTGGGCGTCGCCGCCTACCAGACGGACCATCTCGTCTCGGACGTGTTGGGTCTGTTGCGTGCCCTCGGCCGTGAAAAGGCCACTCTCATTGGGCACGATTGGGGTGGGGTGGTCGCGTGGCGCTTTGCCATGGAGCTTCCCCATGCCGTGGAACGTCTGGTGGTGATGAACGCGCCCCATCCGCAGGTCTACGCCCGTGAATTACGCAGCGGTTGGGATCAGCGGCTCCGCTCCTGGTACGCGCTCTTTTTCCAGTTACCTTGCCTCCCCGAGGTCCTGCTCTCCTTTGCGCCGCGCAAGACGGCGGAGGTCTTTTTCTCGCGAACCGCAACCCGCACGTCGGCCTTTGAAGAGCAGGATCTGGCCCGTATGGCGTCCGCACTTGCGCAACCCGGCGCTCTGCATGCCATGCTCAATTGGTATCGTGCCGCGCTTCAGTTTCCCACCGCAACCCCGCCCCGGCGCGTCGAAGCCCCGACGCTGTTACTCTGGGGCGAGGACGATGTCGCGTTGAGCAAAGCGCTGACCTTCAACCTGACGGAGTGGGTGCCGCAGATTCAGGTGCGCTATATTCTTAACTGCGGGCACTGGGTGCAGAACGAGGCGCCCGACGCGGTCAACGCGCATATACGCTCTTTTCTTCAATCCTGATCGCTGCCATGGTCTCACGCCGCGATGGCTCACGCCCGGCATTCACTGCGTACGGCTTCGAGCGGTATCACGAGAAGCTCCCGGATACGGCGTGGGTTGATCGGCAACTCAAGGCGTCGACCACACGCTTTCTTATCGTGCGCGGTGACGAGCACCTGATCGTCGAGGGTGGGGCGCCCAAAGCTGTGACGCTCACAGGCGACGAAGCACGGCCGTTGCTCTCCCAGACCGATTCTGTCACGTTCTTGGGGCGCGTGGATAACACAGGTTACGTCGTACTTGGCTTTGATCCTGATACGGATCGCGTGCCCGCCACGGTCGCTGACCGAGGTCATTTTCAGACCTTGCGTCACGTGGCGCCGCTGGTTGACCGTCGCACCGGCGGCCTGCTGGCCTACGCGCAGGCGATGGTTCACTGGCACCATGATCACCGTTTCTGTGGCGTCTGTGGTCATCCCACGCAGAGCGCGCACGGCGGCCATCTGCGCGTCTGCACCCATCCGGCGTGTGAGACCGCGCACTTCCCGCGTACCGACCCCGCTATTATCGTCCTGGTTGCGCACGAGGAGCGTTGTCTGCTGGCCCGCCAGCCACACTGGCGACCACGCCAATACTCGATTATCGCGGGCTTCGTCGAGCCGGTGGAGAGCCTGGAGGAAGCCGTGGCGCGCGAGGTCAGAGAGGAAACCGGTGTGACGTTGCGGTCCATGACGTACCAGTCGTCGCAGCCATGGCCTTTTCCCAAGTCGCTGATGCTGGGTTTCGTCGCCCAGGCCGCGGATCCTACGATCCACAGAAACGATGGTGAGTTGGAGGACGTTCGCTGGGTCTCGCGGGTAGCGCTCAAGTCCGCGCTGGAGCGTGGAGAGATCCGGCTGCCATCGTCTATCTCCATCTCCCGTCGCCTTATCACTCAATGGTTCGATGCGGGGTCACTGGGGGCGCTGGCGTCGGTCAGTCAGATAGTCGAGTAGTCTAGGCAGTCTTGTTGTGCGATGGTAAGAAATGGATACGCAACGTCGTCCGAAGACGTGGAAGTCGCCAGACTCTGTCTGTCTTCCCGAATGTGATGTGTGAACCTGTATAAAAGAGAGAAGGAGAGGGGTATGAACCAGCAGCAGTTGCAATCTGAGCCCGGTGT
>CAYVKR010000071.1:0-12485 GCA_964452025.1 uncultured Anaerolineales bacterium | reverse complement strand
AGAAAGAGCTGAAGAAGCACATGCCCGAATTTGGCTCGGCCAAGAACCCCGTTGATCTGACGGGCATGGCGGGCAAGGACTGGTACCAGGAGTCCATCCAGTACGCGATTGCCCATGATTGGGTCGATGCGGTGGCGGTGCTCTACTGCGAGACGGCCATGACCGATCCTATGGACATTGCCAGCGGCATCAAAGACGCCATTGATGCGTCGGGGGTCACCGACAAACCGGTCTCCGTCTCTTTTGTGGGCGGCGAGGAGTCCGAAGCTGCCATGCAGTGGCTGTTGGAGCAGGGCATCCCGGCCTATGACGCTCCTGACGTCGCCATCAACGCGCTGGCAGCCCTACGCGAGTACGCCAGGAGCCGCAAAATCGCCGATCAGTCCTTCAAGCGCTATGATGACGTCGACGAGAAAGCGGCACGCGCCGTTATCGCCGATGTGCGCGCCCAGTGTTGCCGCCACATGACCGAGATCGAAGCCAAGGCCGTGTTCAACGCCTACGGGCTGCCCGTCGCCAAGACAGAGTTGGCCGTGGACGTGGATCACGCTGTTGAGCTGGCGGAGAAAGTTGGCTACCCGGTCGTCATGAAGATCATGTCCCCCGACATTCTCCACAAGTCCGATGCTGGCGGCGTTGAGGTTAACATCCAGAACGAGGACGGGGTCCGAGAGGCGTTCAAGACCATCATGGAGAACGCCAAGGCCTACAACGCCGACGCGGATATCCACGGGATTGCGGTGCAGGAGATGGCCCCGTGGGGCACTGAGGTCATTCTGGGCTCGGTGGACGACCCGACCTTTGGGCCGACCGTCATGTTTGGCCTGGGCGGTATCTTCGTCGAAATTCTCAAGGACGTCACCTTCCGCGTAGCGCCGGTCTCCACGGAGCGCGCGCTAAGCATGTTGGATGACATCAACGGAGCGCCGATCCTCAAGGGGTCGCGCGGTGAAGCGCCGCGCGACCGCCAGGCATTGGCAGAGGTGCTGAGTCGCTACTCCCAGATGATCAGCGATCTTGAAGATGAGATCGATGAATCAGACGCCAACCCCGTTCTGGTTTACGAAGAGGGAAAGGGCGTCACGGTGGTAGATGCGCGTATCATTCTCAAGGACAATGAGGTGGAGTCGGAGCACTAGACTCTCTCCGTTGTGGAACGCTTTGTTACCCTGATAGCCGGCGGAGCAATCCGCCGGCTTTTTGCTTGATTCCTGGTGCGCCTTGCGTACAATGGAGTGAAAGGAAGGGGATGCTGAGCCATAATCGTTTTTGAGCATCAAGGTTAAGTATACGGGTTCGTAGTCAGGCATGAAACGCAGAGGACGGTTGATGAAACCAACTCAATCCCTTAGGCACGTCATTCCGAGTGAGCGAGCGGCGTCGTTTGCCGGGAGCGAAGCGAGGAATCTCCCCCTCTGCGACGTAGGGTTGCTATCGGGCGGGGAAGATTCCTTGTCAAAAATGGGCACTCCGCTACTAAAGAACGGTACCGTCATTTCGACTGAGTTTATCCTGAGCATGGCCCAAGCGCAGTCGAGGGATGGAGACCCTGGCCCAGAGGCCCAGTGGCCGGGGAATCTCTCCGCCATGAACACAACAGGCCCCCATAGTTTTCAAGTCGAGCCGGGGAGATACCTCGACTTCACTTCGCTGCGCTCCGTTACGCTCGGTATGACGAGGAAGTAATAGGTAGCCGGGGCCGAAAATAAAAGTAGCCGATGTTGATAGTCAAAAACGATTATCTGGAGCAAGACAGATTCACTGGAGAGCGTCGTCAGCGTGGGCAGCAAATTCACTGTGGGCAGCCGCGCCAGGAAGGCACAGAAAGCCAACAGTCGCTGCGCACGGCATAGCCATCGGAGATTAGACAGGAAAAGGTGATCCTACACACTCGATGGAGGGGCTCCAGGATTTCGCCGGGTGACCAATTTGACAGACCCTGGATTTCTTAGAGAAATCCGGGGGGCCTTATTACTTTCTTCAGCCGTTCATTCACCGGTGATTACCCATAAGGCTGCTGCGGCCCCCGGAGTCCATCGGTTTTTGACTACACAGAGCGCCGAGTACGCAGAAAAAGCACCTCTTTTTTCTCTCTGTGCTCTTCATTGACTCTGCGGTGAGAGGTGGATAATCACCAAATTAAGTCAATCTTGACAAGACTTCAAGCACCCCCGGTGGGATTCGAACCCACAACATCCGGATTAGAAGTCCGGTGCGCTATCCAATTGCGCCACGGGGGCAAATGATCTGAAAGCGAAATTGCACCGGCTAGATGCCTTCCAAAACAGGCCGCAATCCCTTCTGCACCCGGCGCCCTGAGAGCACGCGCAGAATCTCCTTGGGCCGATAACCAACACGCATCGAAAGCTGTTGCGGTGTAAGCGATTCGTTGCTATTGCTTAAAAAGACCCGAAAGACCGCCTCAACCAGAGTGGCGGTACGCGAAACGTAATTGGGCTCTTTGCTGCAGTGCGTGTTGATGATGTATTGCAATCCATCCACCTGCTCGACCTCTCCTGTCTTCCAATCGATCCAATCGATTTGCTCACCGACTCTTTGCCCATGATAAGCCTCTCTGTGCTCAGGGCAGAGATGAGACAAGAGCTCAACGTTGATGTCCAAGCCGCGCTTTTCCCACCAGGCGTAATCGATGTGAAACGGCGTATCGACCGTGGGTTTGATGAAGCGTGTGAGTTTGGGATTGGTGGGCAATGTCGCCATTACTCCTCCCCTCGATATGACCAGTAATTGTCGCCCAGAGAAATAAACTGTCGTCCAAACGCCAGAATCGCTTGAATGGGAGCGGGCGAGACTCGCCGGAACAGATTCACGACGCTGTACAACGTCGTCGTATGGACGGCGCGCTGCAAGCTCAGCACCGCCAACTCCTGAAAGACTTCATCCGTCAACGATTCCAGGGAGCGGTCCCTCAAGGTCTCGGCCAGCGCGTCCACCGCGTCCGGGTCCGGGACACCCAGTGCCGAAAGCTCATCGAATTCACAGAAGACGGGATAGCGCGTCACCTCAAGCGAGAAACTATCTTCTCTAGCCGTGATGGTGCGCAGCCACTCCCCACGCTTCGAGCGGAAGATCCGCGCGCTCACCTCGACGTGTCCTGCTTCCTCTCCGGGCGCAAGACCGACCAAGGAGCCGGGCGCGAGATTGTAACGATCGTACCAGTCACTCAGACCGTAGACGTAGCGCCCGCTTCGCACCACCCAGCCAGGGAACGTCTCTCCGCTTTCGCCATCGACGAAGGTAAACCGTATGTGATCGGTCAGCTGAGCCGTAGGAAAGAGGTTAGCGAGTTTGCTGTTCAACGGCAAGGTGCCGACGCGCCAGTGCGGATAGATCAGCGTGACGGTCACCGGACCTTCAAGCGCCTCATCGCCTGCTGCAGTTTCCTCCGACCATTCGTCGTCGATGCGAGCCTCCAACGAAAGCATCGTCTCATCCAGCAAGCTGCGGTTGTAGGGAATCGGCATGTAACGCAGGTTATCTGGCACATTCAACACTGCCTCCGGCTCCATATTACGGAGGTACCAGAGTGCCTGCCCCGAGGGCCCCACCTCATCGAAGCGCTTATCTCGCAGCAATGTATATTCCAAAGAGAAAATCTGCAGCTCCTGCGGCACCTCTGCCGGCAGGTCCATCTCTTCCAGGAAAGCGCCGGTGGGCAACGGGCCTCCATCCGCCATGTCCAGCATTGCCTCGGCAATATTGAGTTGTACAGGTGGAATCTCCATTACCAGGTCCCGCACAAACCACTTATCACCGACAAAGGTAAAGGATCGACTGCTCTCCAACTGTTCGAGCAGCTGTCGCTTGATCTGCATGCCATATTGGCGGAAGATCCGCTCAGGCTTCAGATCCTCAGTCGGCAGATAAGACGCTTCGTTCAACGGATGGGGTGACGAGAGTTCCGCCGCAAATTCTCGCTTTTCACCATCCTCGTCCATCGTGACCCGAATAACAGAAAACGGTTCGTATTCCGGGTTGTTGCCCGGTCGCACGTCCACGACCTCTCCCAACAGATTCCCCAGATGGGGGAAGATCAACCGCGATCCCTTTTCGTAGCTCTCATTAGGACGGTAGATCTGCCCACGCGACAGAGACTCTTTCGCCAGTTCCACTAACTGGTTGTTGCGGTGTACAATGAGAGCGTGTGTCAGAGCTTCCAAATCCTTGGGGTCCTCTTCTTCCAACATGAGATTGGTCAGATACTCCAAATCCGCCGGGTGGACCGTAAACTTCTCCCAATACTGCTCGCGCTTCACGCTATTCTCCACATTCACTTTTCTGTTATCCTCACCCAAATCAACCGAAACCTAAAGACCTTATGAGCCGCGCCTCGCGCCTGTCCCAACGAAGCGAAGCCATGCACAATCTGGCTTGCGCGCAAGGGATAAACCCCCTTTGAACTCGACAGTATACGTCTGTGCCGCTACCAAGACGCCAGACACAAACCGATCTTCACACAAGAATTTGCACAGCCGACGCCTCAACTCTCCAACAAGCACTCCGAATTATACCAAGAAAGAAATGTATTGACAAATACTTAGATTTGAAGCAAACTAGAGAAGAGACGAGATAACGTTCAACAGCCTGGCTCTCTGATCCGTAAGCAAAGAAAGCGAATCACAGCACAGGAGGAAGACGATGGGTATCCGGACTGAAAACAGTGTAGGCTTGACCACCGTCTACGTAGCAGAAGGCATGCTTCGCGCCATCGTAATCCAAGGCGCTCTGGAGAGTGCTGGCATCCCCGTTATGCTAAGCTACGAATCGGCGAGCACGGCTATCCCGGTGACGGTGGGAAAGATCGGACAAGTCAAGATCATGGTGCCGTCAGAGTGGGCTGAGGAAGCGCAAAAACTCCTGGCAGCAAAGCCCCGGCAGGGTGAGGTCTTCTCGGTTCCACCAGATCTGCAGGAAGACGAATAATGACTCACCTGAAAAAGGTCCAAGAAATCGGGTTTTTAGGTGGCCATGCCCTATATCTAGTGATTTTTGTCATGAGAAACCCAGATATAGTATCAAGTCACAGAAAAATCCGGATTTTTCGCTAGTTATTTCAGGGCAGCCAATAATCGCATCCGTCCTCCGGACCGGTTCATCCGGTGGAGGCTGCGTGTTATAAGAATGTGGACTTAGCGTGACATAGCGCGTGGGGCCTGGTGGTCAACCACCAGGCCCCACCTGGTTTCGGTGAGAGAGAATCCCGCTATCCTCTTTGGCTAACGCATGCTGCCGTCTTCCGGTCGCTCGACGAGGGTGAGAGGCACGGTGATCTCTTCGCCGTCGCGCAACACGGTCACATCAACGGTCTCACCAACCTGGGTCTCCAGCTCCAAGTAGATGTTGAGATCGCTCCACCCGCGAATGGGTTCACCGTCAATGGCCGTAATCACGTCACCGCCGGCAGGCAGCCGCGTTCTGCCCACGACGACCTGACGATCCCCATCCTGTAAGCCCGCTTCGTCGGCCGGCGAATCGGGCATAACCTCCAAAATCAAGACGCCTTGATCGGGCACATTGACATCCGCGCGCTGCAGCACGGTAGACCACCGGCTGAGATCAAGGAAGGAAATGCCCATCCAGGGATGTGCATATCGCCCCTTCTCGATGAGCTCCGGCACCACGCGCTTAGCGGTGTTGACGGGAATCGCGAAACCAATGCCCGCGTTGGCCCGGTTAGGGCTGACAATCTGAGCATTGACGCCGATGACTTCACCCTCAAGGTTGAGCAGCGGGCCGCCGGAGTTACCGGGATTGATGGCCGCATCGGTCTGGATCGCCTCGCCAATGAAGCGCCCGCCCTCTGGACTCTGGATCGTCCGCCCCAGGCTGCTGATAACGCCAAAAGTGACGGTCTGCTCGAGGCCGAAGGGGTTGCCAATAGCCACCACGAACTGCCCCACGCGCAGATCATCGGACTCTCCCAGCGATACCGGCGTGAGCTCATAGTCTGCCGGATCAATCTTGATGACGGCTAGATCATTAGCAGGGTCGCTGCCCACCATTTCCGCTTCCAACGTGGTGCCGTCGGCAAAGGCCACCTGGATTTCATCGGCGTCCTGGACAACGTGCCAGTTGGTCACGATATGACCGTCCGCATCATAGACGAAACCGGAGCCGGTCCCCTCTTGCGGCACCGGATTCATGAAGAAATCGTAGGCCAATGTGGTCACGGCGATGTTGACCACGGAATCCCCGACCGCTTCATAGACGCCTTCAACCTCAGATTGCAGCGCCTGGATATCGGCTTCCGGCTGGACTATGATCTCTGGCTGGCCCGCTGTGCGAGTCGGCTGTGCGGCCTTCTCCTGCTCGGCACCGGGCGTCGGAGCGCCAGTCTCCAGAAGTACGCAGCCCAGGAGTGCGAAGAGGGAAGCCAATATCAGCATCAACCAGCGAACTTTCTTTCTCTTTGTCATCTCACTCTCCCAAAGTCATCGGCCCCAGCTCAGGGCACCAGAAGTACAGGCCGACGTGCACGTCGCAATACTTCGGTGCTCACATCGCCGATTAACAGATCTTTCACGCTAGAAGGGCCGCGCGCCCCCAGCAAAATCAACGAGACGTCCGCTTCGTGCGCGACGTCCAGTATCATGGCGGCTGGCTCTCCGGCTTCAACGCGCCCTTTGACATTGAGGTTAGCTTCCTGCAGATAGTCCACAATATCGTTGACCACCTCCTGCGCCAGGGCCTCCCAGGTCTCCAACAATTTTTCATAGCCGTTTGCAGCTGTGTAGAGGTCTGGCGGCTGATAGACGTGCAGGACGATCACCTCCGCGTCATCAGAGCGCGCCAAATGCTCCAAATAAGGGAGGGCCTTCTCTGCCACAGGCTGCCCGTTGTATGCGAATAATATCCGTTTGAACATCTGCTTCTCCCTCCTGGATTATGCGGCCTGCTCACTCAGTTGCTTTAGCTCCCGGAAGAGCGCTTTCTCCTCGGCCGTGAGTTGTTGGGGCAGAGATACTTTCACCTCTGCAAAAAGATCGCCGTGCTCATCTGGGCGGTTAAGACGCGGCATCCCCTGCCCACGCAGCCGGAACGTCTGCCCGTTCTGGGTCTCCGGCGGAATAGTAAGCATCACGGACCGTCCGTCCGGGGTCGGCACGTCTATCTCTCCACCAAGCAGCGCCGTGTATAAATCGACCGAAACGGTGGTGTAGAGATCCTCGCCCTTGCGCTCAAAGCGAGCGCTGGGACGCACCTGGACGACCAGGAAAAGATCACCGGGGGCGCCACCTGCGGCGCCCGGTGCCCCCGCACCGGCAATGCGCACCCGGGTGCCGTCATCGGCACCCGGCGGGATCTTGACCTCCAGGCGGCGTCCGTCCATCTGGATCAAACGCTGGGTCCCTTCGTAGGCCTCTCGCAGCGTGATTTCCACCGGTTGATCATAGTCCCGGCCCTTGTGACGCTGTCGCGTACGCACGTAGGGGCTTCGCCCACCCATACCGCCGAAGGGATCGCGGGCGCCGGCTTGCCGGTCAAACCCGCTGCCAAAGAGCTGCTCAAAGAAATCGGAAAAGGGACTGCCCCCTTTCCCAAAGAGATCCTCAAGATCTTCTGCGTTGGCATAGTGGACGCGACCGTATCCACTGCCGCCCCCCGGTTTTGCACCCTGTTGCCAGCTTCCCCAATCAAAGTCCTCGGGGCGACCGCCCGCACGCTGCCACTGCTTCCAATCCGAGCCAAACTGATCGTAGAGCTTGCGCTTCTCAGGATCAGAGAGCACCTCGTAGGCCTCGTTGATGTCCTTGAACTGCTCCTCGGCCTGCTTATTACCCTCGTTCATATCGGGATGATATTTGCGGGCCAGGCGCCGGTAGGCCTTTTTGATCTCCTTCTCACCTGCGTCCCGCGAGACGCCAAGAATATCGTAATAGTCCCTGTACTTCATGTCCCCTCCTCAAAGTGCAACGCCGTCTGCTCGTGTTCAGCCTGCCTGATCCACGCGCCGCGAGACGACCACACGCGCCGGACGCAGCACCCGATCACCGCGCCGGTAGCCACGCCGGATCACCTTCTGGACTTTCAACGGCAGGGCCTGGCTAGCCGGAGCAGGCACAAACCCAACGGCCTCGTGAAACAGCGGATCAAAGGGCTGGTCCTGCGCTGAGATCGGCTCCACGTCATGTCGCCGCAGCAGAGCGAGCATGCTATCATACGTCGCTCGGACGCCGGCAAACAGCTCATCATCGCGCCGCATGTGCGCCAGCGCCTGCTCCAGATTATCGACCACGGGTAGGAACGAGCGCAAAAACTCCGCTTGCTCTTCGTTGACGTGCGTCGCAATACGCTGATCCTGCCGCTGATAGCAGCGATCCAGCTCTGCTTTGAGCCGTGCAGCATAGGCGCGCAAATCTACAGCATTGGTGTCAGGCGTACGTCGCATCGGCTCTGTCTTTTCTTTTTGCGTCCTGTCTTTTTTCTCTGTTGTTACACTATTCATAGGAGAAGGTTCTTCCTGATCCTTCTCCTCTTTCCGTTTCACCGGAATCCGACGAATATGCTTTGATAAATCCATGAATGCTTTTCCTCACTCACTGGTCCAAAACGTATAATGAAGTATCATCGTTACCTTTAAAGGCAATCTCTCGTCTCAACTCGCGTCTCGTATCATCAATTATCTCTCAGGAGTGAAGGGGGTGGTCTACGCAACCACCCCCTTCCGCTACAGTTTCTTATAACCCAGGTGTTGGAGAAGGAAGTGTCCAGGACCTGGTTATGTTTCTGCGATTATGCTCAGACTTCGCGGTATTCTCCATCGACGACATCGGGGCCTTCGTCTGTATCGGATTCACCCGGCGCGCCGCCCATGGGCCCCTGCGGACCCTGGGGGCCTTGCGGTCCCGGCTGGCCCTGTCCCTCGTACATCTGCTGTCCGAGTTGCATGGACGCCTCGCGTAGATCGTCCATGGCGCTGCGGATGGCCTTGGCATCGTCGCCCTCTTTGGCCTGCTTAAGCGCTTCAATCTTCTCTTCGATGGTCTGCTTGACGTCTTGCGGAACTTTCTCACCCTGATCTTTTAAGACCTTCTCGATCTGGTAAGCCAGCGCATCTGCTTCGTTGCGTGCATCGACCAGTTCGCGGCGCTTGCGATCTTGGGTCTCATGCTTCTTCGCTTCCTCGACCAGGCGGTCGACCTCGTCCTCATTCAGGTTTGTGGATGCGGTGATGGTGATGTCCTGCGCACGGTCGGTGGCCTTATCGCGGGCCGATACGTTGAGAATGCCGTTGGCGTCGATATCGAAGGAGACCTCGATCTGCGGTACGCCGCGCGGCGCAGGCGGAATGCCGTCCAGCCGGAACTGGCCTAGCAGCATGTTGTCCGACGCCATGGGACGCTCGCCCTGGTAGACCTTGATGTCCACAGCGGTCTGTCCGTCTTCGGCCGTGGTGAAAGTCTCGGTCTTGCGAACGGGTACGGTGGTATTGCGCGGGATCAGCACGGTCATGCGATCACCCAGCGTCTCGACGCCGAGCGAAAGCGGGGTTACGTCCAGCAACAGAATGTCGCTGACGTCGCCACCCAAGACGCCGCCCTGAATAGCAGCGCCCACAGCCACAACCTCATCGGGATTGACGCCCTTGTGCGGCTCCATGCCGTTGGTCAGCTTGCGGACCAACTCTTGAATCATGGGCATCCGCGTCGCGCCACCCACCAGCACAACCTCGTCCAGATTGGACGGCGTCAGCTTGGCATCGGTGAGCGCTTTCTCGAAGGGTGTACGGCAGCGATCCACCAGATCCTTGGTCATCTGCTCAAACCGCGCCCGCGTCAGGCTCATCTGCAGGTTCTTGGGGCCGTCAGCGTCGGCGGTGATAAAGGGCAGGTTGATCTCCGTCTCAAACATGGTGGAGAGCTGTACCTTGGCCTCCTCGGCCGCCTCGCGCAGGCGCTGCATCGCCTGACGGTCGCCACGAAGATCAATGCCTTCGTCTTTTTCGAACTCCTCCAACATCCAGTTGACGATGCGCTCATCCCAGTCGTCGCCGCCCAGATGAGTATCACCGTTGGTCGATTTGACCTCGATCATACCCTCACTTACCTCAAGGATCGAGACGTCGAAGGTACCTCCACCCAGGTCGAAGACCAGGATCGTCTCATCCGCCTTCTTATCCAGACCATACGCCAGCGCAGCGGCCGTCGGCTCGTTGATGATACGCATAACTTCCAGTCCGGCGATCTGACCGGCGTCTTTGGTTGCCTGGCGCTGACTGTCGTTGAAGTAAGCCGGCACCGTGATGACAGCCTGCTTCACCGGCTCGCCCAGGTAAGACTCGGCGTCTTTCTTCAGCTTCTGCAGGATCATGGCCGAAATCTCCTGCGGCGTGTACGTCTTATCGACGATGGGTACGTGCACGCGAGCGTCATTTTGGGAACCCGCCTCGATGTTGTACGAGACCATATCCTTCGTCACTTCGACCTCGTTCTCATCGATGCGGCGGCCCATCAGACGCTTGACCGAATACACCGTATTTTCCGCGTTAAGGACAGCCTGCCGTTTCGCCGGCACGCCGACCAACCGTTCGCCGTTTTTATTGAATGCAACCACGGAAGGGCATAACCGTCCACCCTCCGCCGTCGGAATCACGGTGGGCTGACCACCCTCCATCACAGCCGCGACGGAGTTCGTCGTGCCCAAGTCAATGCCTACAATTTTACTCATTCTTGACCTCCTGTAGCCTTCCCATTACCAATGTCTCAATAATCCAGTTGAATTGAATGGAGAATGCCGTAAATAAGCAATGTCTATCCCCAATCAGTCAAATAAAGTATAGGGGACAAATATTGGAAAAACATAAGCGGAAGATTAGAATTAAATAAGCGGCCCTACAACAAAGGACTGAGAGGGAAAAAACGCCGCCGATGCAAGACCGACGGCGTTCATATTGCGACCAGAAAGCGGGATCAGGCGGAGAGAAGGACCTTTCCCGACAGCGATGGGAGGCTGAGTGTGAGCATCCCTCTCTCCACCCGGTAACGAGTATCGGACCATGCAGCGGTGAAGTCAGCAGGCGTCGTCAACAGTCCTTTCAGGGCCAGCGTCAGATGCACCTCGTCCTGACCGGTGTTGAAGATGATCACGACGATGTCATCCTCTGTTTTGCGGGCAAAAGCGTAGATATTGCCGTTGGCATACAGCGTGATGTAAGCTCCGTGACGCAGGGCCGGATGCGCTTTTCGCAGCGCGACGTATCGACGGAAAGCGGTGCGCAACTTGTGGTTCCAGCGCGTCTCATCCCACGGAAACGCCCGCCGGCAGTCAGGATCAGGGCCGCCCTCCATCCCGATCTCGTCGCCGTAGTAGATACTGGGCGCGCCCGGAAAGGTCGTCTGGAAGAGCGTTGCCAGCTGCAGACGGCGAACGTCACCACCCACAAGGGTCAGAAAACGAGACTCATCGTGAGAACTGAGCAGATTCAACTGGGACTGCGTCACCTCCCAATCGTACCAGTTCAGCAGGCGGGAGACCTTGCGGGCGAAGGCCGGCGCATCCAGCCGAGCCAGCGCGAAGCCACCAGGTCGCGCGTGGATATCCAGCGCCTGACCGCCGAAAAAGCCCAGACAGGCCCGGTTGAAGGGGTAGTTCATCACCGCGTCAAAGTGCTCGCCCTGCAGCCAGGGCGTAGCGTCATCCCAGATTTCGGCCAGAATGTAAGCCTCCGGATTCAGGTGCTTCACACGCCAGCGGAACTCCTCCCAGAAGCCCGGCGTCTTGATCTCCAGCGGCACGTCGAGGCGCCAGCCGTCGATGCCGCGCTTGATCCAGTGCTCTGCCACGTCAAAGAGAAATTCACGGACCTTGGGATTACCGGTGTTTAGCTTGGGCAGCTCACGGTTGTTCCACCAGCTCTCGTAGTTAGGCTCACCCCCATTGTAGGCGTTCAGCGGAAAGCCGTTCACCTTGAACCAGTTCAGGTAGGGCGATTGCCGACCGTTTTCCAGGAGATGGTTGAACTGTAGAAACCCCCGGCTGGCGTGATTGAAGACGCCGTCCAACACAATACGGATACCTCGCGCGTGGGCCGCGTCCAGCAATACGCGGAAAGCGTCCTCTCCACCCAAGATGGGGTCAATATCGTAGTAATCGTGGGTATGATAGCGATGATTGGCCGCCGACTTGAAGACCGGATTGAAGTAGATAGCGTTGATGCCCAGGTCTTCCAGATAATCGAGATTTTCGGCAACACCAAGCAGATCACCGCCTTTGAAACCGCGAATTGTTGGCGGGCTGTCCCACGGTTCCAAATTAACCGGCTTGTCCACTTGATCACTACAAGCGAAGCGATCAGGGAAGATCTGATAGAAAACGGCGTCTCGGACCCAGGAAGGGGGGTGTGACGTCATACGATGAAACTCCTTGTTAAGCAATAACTCTAGGCAAATGATGTTCTGTAACGGGCAAATGAAGCAGTTCCAGGGTCGCTCAAACGCCATAGGCGGCTTCCCATCATGTTTCCC
>CAYVKR010000070.1:0-12536 GCA_964452025.1 uncultured Anaerolineales bacterium | reverse complement strand
CGTGGTAAAAATTTAAGATCGTTTTTGGGCCACCCGGCGAAATCCCAGAGACCCAGGATCTCTACGCTAGGCAATGAGGAGTTCTTGACTTGTTTACGCTTCCCGGAGTGATGCTAAGTAGGCCAGAAAAAGTATGTTAACAAACGCTCGAAGCCCCCGTCTCCGGGGGCGGTCTCCCTAAGACCGAGACGTTCACGGTTAGCCATCCCCGAGACGGGGACTAGGAGCAGAAGGTGAATAAGGCTAACGCAAAGAAACTTTTACGGACGTACTTAGCGGTGAAAGCTGGTTGCCGCACCAGGCCCAGACGACGTATCGTTAGACCATTGGTCAGTGTTGCACGGTAGTTTTGATCATGACAGGAGTTGAAATGGTAGAACCTCGACCTCCGGTAGTCCATAAAGATCAGGATGTCTCCTATCTAAGTCGGCGTGCGCGTCATGTACGGGAGGCGCTTCAGGCATATCTTTTCCTACTTCCTGGCACACTTATCCTCTTTGTTTTCAGCCTCTTTCCCATCGCTTATGCGCTCTACATCAGCATGCACCGATGGCGGGTGCAGAAAGGCGATTTCGTCGGCTTGGGCAACTATCTTAGAGCCCTCGGTGAACCCCTGGATGTCGCGTGGGTTGTCGGAGGACTTTTGTTGTTGGCCGCATCGTGGAGGCTTTGGAGGAATATTGACGAATCCGCCTCCCGGCGCAGGAAACTTATCCGCGCAGGCACGGCTTTTATACTGATTTTTGGAGGTCTGGCGCTTGTTCTAGGTTTTCCACGGATGTTGGAACACGGCGACGGAGACCTATTCCAATCGCTGCTCATCACCTTCTACTATTCGCTGGGCACGGTGCCTCTCCAGATTATCCTCTCCTTCCTCCTGGCAACCATTCTCTTCCAGGACATCCACGGGCAGTCGGCCTGGCGCATCATCTACTTCCTCCCCTACGTGACTGTGGCGGTCGCGTCGGCTGCCGTCTGGCAGTCCATCTTCAATCCCAGAAGCGGTCCCCTCAATGCTCTGTTGATGGGGCTGGGGGTCTCGGAGGCGAATCTTCCCCGCTGGCTCTTCGATACGACGCCTGTGGGGAGCTATCTGGGCAATCTCGTCGGCATTGATCTGCCTGCCTGGGCTGGCGGTCCCAGTCTAGCCCTCATCGCCGTCATTATCTACAACATCTGGACATACGTGGGATACAACACGGTCATTTATATGGCGGGCCTGGGCAACATCCCCAACGCGCTCTACGAGGCGGCGCGCATCGATGGTGCCAGCCGCTGGGACATCTTGCGGCGCATCACCATTCCTCTGGTCTCGCCCACCACCTACTTCCTGGTGATGATGGGCGTCCTGGGCACCTTTCGCGCCTTCAACCACATCTACGTCATGACCAATGTGGTGGGCCCAGTAGGCGCGCCCGGCGGCACCACCATGACCGCCAGCATGTTGATCTGGAAGACATTCCGCGAGGGCAATCGCTTTGGCTATGCTTCGGCGCTGGCTTTCGTCCTCACCGGCGTCATGTTCAGTCTGACCTGGATACAAAACCGTATTTCCGAAGAGAGGGTGTTCTATGGTTGATCTTGTCGGAGCAGACTCCAAATCCAAGTACCACCGTGTGCGGGAGGTTATCACCAAAGGCGCGCTCTATCTGATTCTCGCGTTGGGCGCGGTAATTGCGATCATCCCCTTTGTGTGGATGTTCCAGACTTCGTTTAAGACCTACGGCGAACACGGGCAGCGCATCTTCTGGCCCGCCGCGCTCTCCGGCACGCCCTATGCCGACCGTCCCGCTGCCGAGACCGTCACCGTCAACGTGGAACCCACGGATCGCTGGCAGAACGCGCCCAACTCCTTCAGCCCCCTGGTCGAGGGCCGGATCATCATCGACGAGGCGACGCCCTTTCTCAGAGCGAGGGTCGAGAAGAGGGCAGACATCTCGGTACCCTTTGACGTGCTCATGCTGGGCATTGACACCACCAACGATGGCGAGCGCAACTATGACAACTTCATGCTCACCGTGAACACGCCCGTAATCGGACAGTTCACCACCCGCGTTGATCAGGGCGAGTTAGGTGGGCCCAATATCGCGGGCTCGCGCGGGCGCTGGGGGCCACATCTCCGCGTTATCGAGACGACGCCCGAATCCTTCACCGTGCAGGTACGCTGGAGCGCCGCGCGGATGTTGTTCCACAACTACGTTGAGGCGTGGACAGAGGCGGATTTCAGTCAGTACATGTGGAACAGTGTGCGTATCACGTTGCTCACGATAACCGGTGTAGTAGTGACGGGCACGCTGGCAGCCTATGCCTTCGCCCGGATGCGGTTTCCCGGCAAAGACCTGCTCTTTACGCTCTATCTGGCAACGTACATGATTCCCGGCGCTGTGACCTTGATCCCTAACTATTTGATTATCGTAAGATTGGAGCGGATCTTCATTGATACCTTTGGAATTAAAAACGCCTGGTTTGACAACTGGACGGCACTGACGATTCCCTTCATGATCAACGCCTTCAGCGTCTTCTTGCTGCGTCAGTTCTTCGCCCAGATCCCCGACGATCTCTTCGACGCCGCGCTCATCGACGGGGCCGGGCACTTCCGCTTCCTTACGCAGATCGTGGTGCCGCTCTCCAAGGCGCCGCTGATGTCGGTGGTTATCTTCAACGGCATCTGGGCCTGGAACTCGCTGCAGTGGCCCTTGATCGTCACCAGCACTGACCGCTGGCTGCCGGTCACCGTCGGCTTGACGAGTTTTATCACCGAAGCCGCGGCGGAGACGCAGTTGATCATGGCGGGCGCTGTGATAACGACGATCCCCATCCTCGTCCTCTACTTCTTCACGCAGAAGACCTTTACCGAGGGTATTGCTACCACCGGGCTCAAGGGTTAGTTAGATAAAAAGCTTGCTTTTCAAGTGACTGATACGCAATAGAATATATACAAGAAAGGGGGTGATAGGGATAAATCATAGGAATACACGTCTTTCCAAGCCTAAATGTTGAGCAGTTAGATCAAATAACCTAACTTCAATTTGAAGGAGAGAATACATGAAGACCCGTAAGATTTTTACCTGGCTGTTTGTGGTAGTGATGCTGCTTTCGCTGGCCGCCTGTGGCACACCTGAACCCACGGAAGCTCCTTCTGAGGAGATGCCTGAAGAGCCGGCCGAGGAATCAGGCGTTGATCCCAGCGGTCAAGAAATCACTTACTGGTACCAGCACACCGGCTCCCGTGAGGAGCTCATGCTGGAGATGATCGACGAATTCAACCGCACCAACGAGTGGGACATCACCGTCGTCGGCGAGAGCCAGGGTGGCTATGATGATCTGTATCAACAGATTATCGCCGGCATCCCTGCCAATCAGCTCCCCAGCATGGCCGTGGCCTATCAGAACCAGGCCGCGACCTATGCCGTTCAGGGCGCTCTCGTTCCCCTCGACCAGTATGTCGAGGATGAAGAGTGGGGCTACACGCAGGAAGAGTTGGATGACTTCTTCCCCGTCGCACTGAGTGCCGACTTCCTGCCGCAGTTCGATGGTCGTTATGGTTGGCCGCCCTACAAGTCCATGGAGGTGATGTACTATAACGAGGACTGGCTTGCCGAATTGGGCTTTGATGGGCCGCCTGAGACCTGGGATGAGTTCCGTGAGATGTCCTGTGCTGCTGCTGAGAATCCCTTCTCCGGTGCGACCAGCGAAGATGCGCCCATCGGGTATGAGTATACCGTCGGCGCTTCACGCTTCGCGACCTTCGTCTTCAGTCGTGGTGGCAATATCATTGGCGAGGACGGCGAGGAATACGTCTTTGATAACGAGACCAGCGCAGAAGCGTTGACCTTCCTGCGTGATCTGGCCGAGGATGGCTGTGCCGCTCAGGCCACCGAGCGCTATGGCGATCAGACAGACTTCGGCGCAGGCCGTGCGCTCTTCACCGTCAGCTCCACCTCCGGTCTGCCTTACTACGAGCAGGCTGTCTCGGAGGGTGCCGACTTCTCCTGGAGCGTCAACCCGCCCCCGCACGCTGCCGACATGGACCAGACGATGATGAACATCTACGGCGCTAGCCAGTCCATCTTCGAGAGCAACCCTGAGGAACAGCTGGCCGCTTGGCTTTTCATCAAGTGGATGAGTGCGCCCGACCAGCAGGCGCGCTGGGCAAGCAATACGGGCTACTTCCCCACCCGCCAGTCCGCCGCCGACCTGCTTGAGGACTACTTCGCCGAGAACCCCCGCTACGAGAAAACCTTTGGCTTCATGAGCCTGCCCTCTGGCGTCGAGTCACCCGTCGCTGGCTACGATGAGTGCCGTGCTGAGATCGCAAGCATGATTACCGACGTCCTTGACAGCGGCGTGCCCGCTGATGAGGCGCTTGATGAGACGGTAGGTGAATGCAACGGCTATCTTGAAGAGGCCGCGCCTTAAGCCGGCACTTCATAGCGCAATTGACCCCACCCCGGTGAAGGGGTGGGGTCTTCTTTTTTTCAGATCTTGCCCAACCCATCCGGCCTCAACCCTTCGTCCTCAACGGCTCGATATCGGGCAAACGAAGCAGTTCCAGGGTCGTTCAAACGCCATAGGCGGCTTCTAATCATGTTTCCCTCCCGCATCAACCCAGCTTCGTTTGCCTTGCTTGCGCCTACGCAGGTTCTACGGTACGGAGGGCGTTTTCACCAGCGGACTTGCTTCGAAATCCCATATCACAGATCCTCTTAACCCGCCCGGTAGTGGTTACATATTGACTGATGGCGCTCCAAATGGTATTTTTTCCTCTAAAAATATCCCCGGAGGAGTGTCATTATGATCCAGACTGTTATCACGCATCATTGCACCAAATGTAACAGCATTGACATCGTTAAGAACGGCAAAGATTACAGGCTCTCTGGGATTTCGCCGGAAACGGCCACATCTAGTGGTAGCCGTTGGACAAGCTGCTGGTAGTCTTGCAAATCCAGGTACAAGTTCGGAAGAGAACAGTGACCCAGAAAACACCTAAACAGCAACATTTCAGGATTTTGGTCTTGTTGTTGAGGCCTTTAGCAAAACCAATAAGCCTCCGTTGATACTTTCGCAGCAATGTCTGTTAATCTTTGCTCTTTTGGGGTGATTGTATCACCACTAGATATGGGGGGTACCCGGCGAAATCCAAAAGAGCCCTCTTTGTAAAGGCATTAAGAGTTCGCCCAGAACCCAGCCATGCACTTGGAAGCGATCAAATTCGAAGTTTCACCCACCATGATCCGTTCAAGGACGCTAAAAGCATTGTATGGCGACATAGTCGGGTTGTCAAGGGATCATATCCATGTATGTGCAGTAATAGTTGTAGACAAGAGGTGCTGACCCGTTGTCGACCCAAGGTAAATGAAGAAAGGTTGAGTCTCTGGTATTTCGCCGGGTGGGGGACTTGTCATTCCGAACGTAGTGAGGAATCTCGTTGGTGGGAAACGAGACCCTTCGCTGCGCTCAGGGTGAAAATTCAGTAGGGATTTGAGCATATTTACCCGGCGAAATCCAAAAGAGCCGAAAGGTTACGTAACTATTGTGAGCCTCCCTCTAGACCATTTTTAGGTGAAGCGCTATGGACTTCTTAAAATTGTTCACGGATTAGTGAGGCGGCGAACCCTGCTCATGGAAGTTTTTACAACTCGACCGTGCATCCCACAATCCGGGCACGTCTGTCGCGATGAGCCAGCCCTCTTCTAGGATAAAGCGCGGGCGCGTTGGATCATCCGCCAGGTCGAAGTAGCCGTCCAAATCCTCGTAAGTGACGCCCGGGCTGCTGAGGGCGAAGGCCAGGCCGGCGGCAGTCAGCAGCGCTGGCTCATTGATGCAGCCGACCATGGTCGTCAGCTGCGCGGCGCGGGCCACGGCAACCATCTGACGCGCACAGCGCAATCCGCCGCAGGTCGCCAGTTTAATGCTCAACCCGTTGGCCGCCCGTTGCCCGGCGACTTCCAGCGCAGAGTCCGGCCCTTTCACGCTTTCATCCGCCAGGATAGGCACAGGGCTGTTCCGTGTAACCCGCTTCAGTGCCTTCACGCCATCGTCAGCCGGCACGGGCTGTTCCAACATCTCCAGGTAATCGGCCAGGGCTTTGGTCACCTCAATGGCCTGTCGGAGGGTATACCCCTGCTCGGCATCCAGGCGCACCGTGAGGTTGGGCAGTGCATTGGGGACAGCGCGGACGCGGCGCACGTCTTCCTCGGGATGGCGTCCGCCCTTGAGCTTGAGAATGCGGAAGCTCTGGCGGGCACGGTTGTGGGCCATCTCCACCGTCTCCTTGACGGTGCCCACGTTGATGGTGACCGAGGTCTGGATGCGGTCCCGGAAGCCGCCCAGCAGGCGGTGCAGCGGCAGGCCCGCCGCCAGGCCCAGCAGGTCATAGAAGGCGATGTCGAAAGCGCATTGCGCCGAAGGGACATCCTCGGTCAGCGTCGCCAGCTCTGAAAGCGCGTACTCGGTGTTGAGCGGGTTCAGGTCGCGGGCCCGGTCGGCGCAGGCTTGGCAGGCGTGGACGACATCCTCGCGGGTCTCTCCGGTGAGCAGCGGATCGAAGGCCGCGCAGCCCCAGGCGATCTGTCCGCCGAGCGTTTCCACACGGATAAAGACGACGTCGATGTGTTGCACCTCCGTCTCGCGGTGGTAGAGGGAACGATAGGGCAACTTGAGTCGCAGCTCGGTGGGAATGACCTCAACGTGGCTGATCTGCATGCGGTACCTCCTTGGTCAGGCATTTTCTCGTATCTGATAAACCCAAGGGCGTGATCTTAACCTATCGTAGCGAAGATCAAGGAGGTTGTCAAGATATGCACACAGGTTGGGTTGGGTATAGGACAGGTGGGATCGTTCAAAAGTCCAAGGAGTTAGGCTGACACTTTCAAGGTGGCGGTCGCGTTATCCTGATACACGTACCGCTAAGGTTGCGCTCCGCCCGCTCGAAGCCCCCGCCCCGGGGCGTTTTCTGCGTCAGCCCGTGCGAAAGAAAGGAACAGGCGTGCTGCGGTGCCCCCGAGACGGGGGCTGGAAGCCTACGCTGGGTAACCCCTACCCTGGACAAAGTGTCAACCTATGGCTGAACCATCCCAGACAGGTTATTGGGCCAAACTCAGAGCGGTCTCTGGCTTTGAACTAGAAGTTCGAAGCCAGGGACCGGTCAACAGACCATGCATGGTCGCGCTTACGTGGCTTGTACCGCCGGCTGAGGCGGCGAGGGCAGTGCCGAGATGATCACGCCAACAGCGATGGCTGTCGCCAGGATCGCGGCGGGAAGCGAGACGGTCAACGTCCCCATGTGCTTGACAGCGATGCCGATGTAGGCCCAGACAAAGACCAGACCGTAGGCGACGTCGTGGCGCGCCCACAGGACAAGACCGGCGATACCTGCCGCGACAACGAGCATAATCAGCGTCCAAATATCCGGCGCGATGCCCCAGCCGCCCCACCTCAGAAAATCCAGCAGCGAGGTGACGTTGGCCACCGTCGCCACGCTGATCCACCCCAGGTAGATGCTCATGGGCACGCGGACAGCCCAGCGTTCTGCCGTCGAGACCTCTGTGCGCCCAATGCCCAGTCGCAGGTAGATGGCGATGAGGCTGCCCAGCAGGATCAGCATGGCGAGCAGCGTGAGCGAGAAGCGCTGATAGTGCCAGAGGAAAATCCACGCGCTGTTCGCCGCGCCACTCAGCGCATAGAGATAGACGACGCGCCGCAGACGTGGGTTCTCGCGCTGGCTTGGCAGTGCCTGATAGACGGTGAACGCTAGCAGGGCCAGGTAGATAAGTCCCCAGATTGAGAAGACATAGGCTGCCGGCACGAAGAAAACGGCGAAGTTATCCGAGATATCCCCCGTGGTCAGCCCGTTGATAGGCAGGGCATTGGCTAGTCCATTGATCGTCAACGTCACCAGCGTCTATACTTTTGCGGTTTTATTTTAAGCATTGTAACTTGAGACCAAGTGTCGTTCCGGCAAAGGCAGGCGACTTTTTTGATAAGCCATTTGTAAAAAACAGTCTATACGTAGATATTCTGTGCAAGTAATCAAGCGTGTGTGCCTTCATCATAAACCCGGCAATAAATTTATGCTTTCGTACAGCAAGAGATGTATGAATCATGGCAGCGATCAAGTCCTACTAGTAATTTGGTAACCAAAATTGTGCTTAGGAATCATGCGTACAATTCGATATTGACATACCGAGGTCAATCAAAAAGTGCAAAAGTATAGCAGCGTAGCAATGACATTAATGCTCTGTCGTACGATATCCTTTCTTTTTCTTGGATTCAACTCGTAAGTGCAAGAGGGCTAAATCTGCACAACTACCTTGCTCTGATTTCCTGCCGAGTCTGTAACCTTTTCACAATACGCGCCGCCTAACTTTCATCGGGCGTTAGAGCAGCGCCCACATGCAGATCTTGTTTCACCCGGCGCTCATTCTTCTCGCAGTCACTATGATATGCTTGCACTCTCTAGACTCCGGCGAGACAACAACACAACAAACTGCTAAAGCAATTCGCCTAAAGGCGAAGGTTTTTACCCTTTATCTGGATTAATCAACGCGAGCAATCCCAATCAAGTGGCGTTTTGACAACGCTCAGTAGACAGTATACAATCTAAACACCTCAACAACTACGCTTAACCGGCTCCGGCTCCCGCTTCTGTCCTTGCGATGACAGACCACAAGGGAGAATCTTATGAACTGGAAATGTGCAAGCCCCGCATTGAGAGGTCGTTTCCTGCATTTGTTGATGGTCATCCTCCTTCTATTGATGTTTGCACCGCGGCACGTCTTCGGTCAGTCCTCTGCGATCATACAAGCGGTCGTTACCGGTCAAATTGCGGAGCTGTTGGCCGACGATGTCAGCGAAGGCCGGCGTTTTGGGGGAGCTATCGCCATCAGCAACGATACGATCGTCGTGGGTGCGTTCCAGGATAGTGCGAACGGCAGTCGTTCGGGAGCCGCCTACGTCTTCGTCCGCAACGCCGGCGGCGCGGATGCGTGGGAACAGGTCGCGAAACTGACGGCTGACGACGCAGCGCAAGACGCTCACTTCGGCTATGGCGTCGCTATCAGCGGCGATACCATTGTCGTTGGTGCGTACGGGGACGCCAACTATACCGGCGCCGCCTACGTCTTTGAGCGCAACGCTGGGGGACTCGATAACTGGGGCCAGGTGGAGAAGTTGACCGCCAGCGGTGGTGCAGCGGGCGATTACTTCGGGGAATTCGTCGACATCAACGGTGATCTCATCGTGGTCGGTGCGCCAATGACGGATAGTATGGCTGGCGCGGCTTACATTTTCGAGCGCAATGCAGGCGGTCTCAATCATTGGGGGCAGGTCACGGAGCTGGTACCGACGACGCCTGCAGATACCGATGCGCGCTTCGGCTGGTCGGTAGCTATCAGCGGGGGGACCGCCGTCGTTGGCGCATACTATGACGGTGGGTACAGTCCCGGCGCAGCCTACGTCTTCGAGCGCAATCAGGGCGGGAGCAAAGATAACTGGGGCGAAGTGCAGAAGCTCACAGGCCAGGACACGACAGCCTTTGACAGGTTCGGCTATGCCGTCGACATCCACGTGGATACCGTCGTAGTGGGCGCCCGGGATCATGATAGCCTGGGTAGCGAGTCCGGCACGGCCTACGTCTTCGAGCGTAATCGGGGCGGCGCTGACAACTGGGGGCAGGTGCAGAAGCTGACTGCCGCCGACACCGCAGCGCACGACCGCTTTGGTGACTCGGTGGCTATCCACGGTGAAAACATCGTCGTGGGCACGCCCTACGTCGTCCAGGGCAGCGTCCAGACGGGATCAGCCTATCTCTTCACCCGCAACCAGAATGGCCAGGATGCCTGGGGGCAGGTCGATGTGCTAGCGCCGGGTACTGCCCTCCAAGACGGGGCGTACTTCGGTGCAGCTGTCGCGCTCAGCGGACATACGATTGTGGCAGGCGCGCCGAACCACGACGGGATGGGTGCCGCCTATGCCTTTGGACGGCGCGGCGCTCGCTGGCGTCAGGAGCAGAAAACTCACGGTGATGACACGGTGGGCGGCGACCTGTTTGGCAGCGCCGTTGCCGTCAGCGGCGACACTCTCGTCGCCGGCGCACCTTATGAGAATCGGTATGGAGACTACGCTGGGGCGGCCTACGTCCTGGCGCGTAATGTGGGTGGCGTCGATCATTGGGGCGAGGTCAATCGGTTGCCTATTGGGGCAAACGCCCACGACGAACTTGGTGGAGCAGTAGACGTCCAGGGGGATTGGCTCGTGGTCGGCGCCGCGGGCGGCGACCGCGCGCACATCTGTGCCCGAAATGCCGGGGGCACCAATGCCTGGAGCATCGTCGCCACAGTCAACGGCGTAGCGAATAGTAGTTTTGGGGGGAGTGTGGCCCTGAGCGGCGATACCGTCGTCGTCGGCGCGCCCAGTGAAAGTGCCCAGGGGCATGTTGGGGCCGGGACGGCCTACGTCTACGTCCGCAATCGGGGCGGCGCCGATGCATGGGGCTTCCTGACTAAGCTCGATGCCGGCACTCTGGCTGAAGATAATGATCATTTCGGCAACGCCGTTGCCATCAGTGGCGACACCATCGTTGTGGGGGCTTATTACGCCGATCCCAACGGGCACAATGCCGCCGGTGCGGCTTACGTCTTTGAGCGCAACTTCGGCGGACTGGACAACTGGGGCATGGTCGGCCGTCTGGTGGCGGACGACGCGGATGGCGGGGCGTGGTTTGGCAAGAGCGTGGCGCTTGCCAATGACACCCTCATCGTCGGCGCGCCGCTGGAGACCATCAGCAATTACGGTGACGGGGCCGCCTACGTCTTTGAACGCAATTGGGGCGGGTGCGCCGATATCTGGGGACAGGTGCAGAAGCTGACCGCCACCGACACGGACGGCAGCGACTACTTCGGTGTTGCCGTTGATCTGAGTTTTGATGTGGCTGTGGTCGGTGCTTACCTTGACGATAGCGCGGGAAGTGACGCCGGGGCAGCTTATGTCTTTGAACGCAACGCCGGCGGTGCCGATACTTGGGGACAGATAAATCGCATCACGGCTGAGGATGCGGACTCCAGTGACTATTTTGGCGAGGACGTCTCCATCAGCGGCAACGTTATCGCCGTGGGGGCCCAATATGATGACGATGCTGGTAATGCCGCCGGCTCGGCCTACGTCTATCGCTGGCAGGCAGCGCGCGTCTACCTGCCATTGGTGCTGCGCCCCTAGCGCAATCAGGTCTCAAGGCAGGAAGCACCCCAGGGTGGTTCGCTGCCCACCGGTTTATATCGTGCGTTGCTCTGCTATCCGCATAGAAACACCAATTTTCTTATGTTGGCCCTAGCCTCTTTTCTGTCTCAGACCGCTTTCTCCCACAGCCGAATTTCAGTGGAAAAGCCCCAATTTCATGCTAAAATGGCCTCAAATGACTGCGTAGAAACAGTCGTATACGCAACTAATCGGAGGCCCTGATGGACACTCAAATTGTATCTCTGAACGCCGATCCGGCGGCCTTTCTTGTCCCGCCGAACGCGGACAAAGACACCCGCTCGCGCTGTAGGATTTCATAGTTTTTGAGACTCATTTCACAGTTCGTGAGACTGTATTTCACAATTTTTGAGACTGTTATTTCGGAGTATTTGAGACTGTCCTAAACGCGGCAGCGAACCCTCAGGATATACCTCATAGGGATTCCAAAAGTTTTGCGTTTTGTTTGTAAATTTTATTAATACATTGGAAACTAAGTAATTTACAAATCCTACCGGGCAAGGATAATGGTAGGATGAAAAAACAACACGTACGACTCAATGAAACAGATCAGCAGTATTTGGAATCCTTATTGGCCACGGGAGAATTACCCGTGAAAGTGTATCGCCGTGCTTTGACTTTACTCGAGCTCCATCGCGGTAAGACATATACTGCTGTGGCCGAGACCCTGGATGTCTGTAACAGTACCGTCTCGACCTGGGCCGCAAACTACCGGGAGCGTGGCTTGCTGTGTCTTCATGATCTCCCCCGGACTGGGCGACCGATTGAGATAGACGGAGTCCAGCGAGCCAAGATCACTGCCCTGGCTTGTAGCGATCCGCCTACCGGTCATAAGCGCTGGACGATGCGCTTGCTAGCCGACAAAGCCGTCCAATTGGGCTACTGCGAGTATATCTCTCATACCAAGGTGCGCCAGATTCTAAAAAAAACGAACTGAAGCCGCATTTGAAGCGTACCTGGTGCATTGGTACCTTGAACAGTCGCTTTTTGGCTCGGATGGAGCACCTGTTGGCGCTCTATGCGTTGCCGTATGACGCACAGTGTCCGGTGGTGTGCTTTGATGAGCGTCCCTGTTTTCTGATCGGCGATCGCGTCGATCCTATAGTCCTGCAAAGTGGTAAAGTGCAAAAAGAACACTATGCTTATGAAAAGCTCGGCTCGTGCGCACTGTTAGCCGCCATCGAACCTCTAACCGGGCGTCGCGTGGTTCAGGTGTACGCACAGCGTACCAAAAGAGAATTCATGTTGTTTTGTCAGAAGATAGCAGACACCTATCCTGAAGC
>CAYVKR010000069.1:0-12574 GCA_964452025.1 uncultured Anaerolineales bacterium | reverse complement strand
AAAGGCGCGTCAGCCAATCCTGGCGCAGAATCATCTCCCAGCTCTCGGCGCCATCAGTGCTGACGAAAACCCCCACGTTCATGACCGTAGCGTAGAGCGTCGTCGAGATCAGCGGATGGTGAACCAGCTCCTGAATGCGACCGCCGTACGGCCCGCCCGTCGACCAGCTGTTGAAGCCCTCCGTCATGGTCAGGGCCTCGGAGAACATCACCGCGTGCGCCCCCGGCGCGGGATTGGTCACCGTCAGCGGATAGGTGCCCGGTTCCATACCCCAGGGCACCTCGGCAGTGAGCTGTGTCAGGCTGATCCAGGTGACGCTCACCAGCGGCGTGCTCCCCAGCACCACCTGCGGCGTGGGTGCGAAGTTCGTCCCGCTGATGACGATGGACGTATCCATGTCGTTGTAGGTCTTCTGCGGTTCCACCTCGCTCACCGTGGGCACGGGGCTGTAGAGCGTGAAGGCGTCGGCGATGAAGTCTGAGACGCTGCCGGGGCCGGGATTCTCGACAATGAGATCGTAGACGCCCGGCGTCAGCGCGCTGGGCAGCGTCGCCGTGAGCGTCGTCGAACTGACGTAGCCAACGTCGAGGTGATTTGACAGGCCCAGAATGACCGTGGTGGGTGAGACAAAGTCGGTGCCGGTGATGAGGAAGGTAAGCGGCTGCCCAAAGGTCCCGCTGACGGGATCGAACGCCATAATCTGCGGCGTGGGATACCGCACCGTCAGCGCCGAGAGCAGCGTGTCGGTCAGACCGTCGGGATTCTGCACCGTCACGTCGTAGACGCCGACGGGATAGCCCGCCGGCACCGTCGACGTCAGCGTCGCGCTGGAGACCCAGCCCACGTCTATGAGGGGGTTCCCGTCCAGCAGGACCGTCGGCAGAGAGATCACCTCCGTGCCAGAGACGACCCTGGCAAAGTCCGCGCCGGAGACGGTGATGGATACGTCGGCGGTGTTGATGACGGTGCCAGGATCAACCTGCTGCACGTCCGGTGGGGTCGCCAGCGGCGCTGCCAGCGCCGTCCCGAAACCTCCGGATCGAGCCTGTAAAAGATAACCTGCGATCAACAACATCACGAGGGAAAGCAAACCTACAACTGCGATAAGCCCGGCCTTCTTGTGCATGCTTAGTCTCCTTTGCTGGCAGTATTGTGTTAGGTTCATCGAACCCAGACTTGCTTGCCTTTAATATCGGAGAGTTCAGAGCCCGGTAACGCACAGCTGAACTCATCCATCTATATTGGAACGTTCAACGCCCGGCGAACCTCGCCGCGCTTGGTGCATCCGTGGTTCAATTGATGTCTCCCTGATTAGAGCCCCTACCCCCGCAGCACCAGCGGCAGGTAAACGCGATAGCCTTTACCCCAGCGCGCAACATAGTCCGCCGCCCCAACGCCGCCCGCATCGGTAAAGTCACCCCCAACGTAGAGGTTGGGACCGACGACGTCCAAATCGCGGACCCTGCCATACAGGGACCGGAGCGCGTGCCAATCGGCGCCGTCCCAGCGGGCGATACGGCCGCTCTGCACCATGTAACTAGCGTGTAGAAAATTCCCACACCATGATCAAGCGCGTGCCAGAAGCCACCGTACCACCGTGCGACGTGATCTGCAAAGGCGATACCTCCAGCATCTGTAAACTCCCCACCCACGTAGACGTTGGGGCCGACTACGGCAATCGTCTCAACCTCACCATTCAGCCCCTCACCAAGGGGATACCACGTCGGGCCGTTGCACCGCGCGATGCGGTCGTTGAGGTCATACCCGCCGGCGTTAGTGAACGCACCACCCACGTAGACATCCGATCCCACGACTTCCATAGCGCTGACCATGCCGTTCAGGCCGTCGCCCACAGGATACCATGCAACTCCATCCCAACGCGCGATGTGATCCCCGTCGGGATTCCCACCGGCGTCCTCAAAGACCCCGCCTACGTAAAGATCCGAGCCAGAAACGGCGATGGCTTTCACGGCGTTGTCCAAGCCATTGCCCAGCGCGTGCCACGCGCTTCCGTCCCAACGGGCGATGTTTTGTGTGTGGCCGACCCCTTCCACAGCCCCAAAGGCGCCGCCCACGTAGAGGTCCGGCCCCACCGCCACGATGACTCTGACCGTGTTATTCAGCCCAGGACCTAAAGCGTGCCAAGCCGTCCCATCCCAGCGCGCGATGTAATCCGCGTTGGGATCCCCGCCGGCGTCGGTGAAGCGCCCGCCCACGTAGACGTCCGACCCGACGACGGTGACGACATAAACCTTGTCGTTAAGACCGGAGCCGAGTGCGTTCCAGAGCGGATCGGCTTCGGTCGTATCCCAATGTGCGATGCTGGGTAGGGGGATTCCGCCTTGCGTGCCGGTGAAGGCCCCGCCGACGTAGACGTCCGGTCCGGTGATGGCTAAGGCCCAGACATCGGCGTTGAGACCGGTGCCCAGCGCGTGCCACGCGCTCCCATCCCAGCGGGCGATGTGGTCCGCCTCGGCAATGCCGGCGACGTCCTCGAATGACCCGCCGACGTAGACATCTGGCCCCTCCACAGCGATGGCGAAGACCCAGTCATTGATGCCGGAGCCGATCGGGTTCCAGGTCGCGCCGTCCCAGCGAGCGACGTGATTGAGCGACCCACCGTCCCCGGATGCGGTGAAGTAACCGCCCACGTAGACATCGGCCCCCTCCACCGCGATGGCATTGACGCCAGCGTTCAACCCGGAGCCGAGGCTGTGCCAGGCGGACCCATCCCAGCGGACGATGTAATCGCCATCGGAGCTGCCCACGTCGGTGAAAAAGCCGCCCAGGTAGACGTCCGACCCTTCCACGGCAATGGCGAAAACGGTACCGTTGACGCCAGATCCAAGACTATGCCACGCGCTGCCATCCCAGCGCGCAACACGCCTCAGCGTCCCACCGCTTCCCGTCTCGGTGAAACTGCCAGCTACGTAGACGTCGGGTCCTGCCACGGCGATAGCCTCGACCTTGCCGTTCAAGCCGCTGCCCAGCGCGTTCCAGGCGGCGCCGTCCCAACGCGCGATGCGATCCGCGTAAACCTTCCCGCCGGCATCGGTGAATTCCCCGCCCACGTAGACGTCTGATCCCACCACGGCGATGGCGTGCACTATGCCGTTGAGCCCGGAACCGAGGGATTTCCATTCCGTACCGTCCCAGTGAGCGATGTAATCTGCGTCCACATTCCCGAGATCATTGACGAAATCCCCACCCACGTAGACGTCCTTACCCTCCACGGCGACAGCTCTCACGTCGTCTGACAGTCCGGGTGCCATTGAGCTCCAGACGCCATCCGAGGACGTAGCGGTAACGGCGTCCTGTTCCGTCGCCGTGGCAAGGAGATCATCCGCAGAGCGGAATCCCAGCAGGCCGAGCGAGAGAACGACAAGCAGCCCAATACGAACACACGTAAGACTAATGCTTCGCGTCCACATCATCACACCTCCTCATCAATGCACGAACAAATCTCCACACTCCGAAGGCACAGAGAGAAAACAGACGTTTTCATGCCTGCGTATCCTTGTGATGAAACGCATCAGAGGTGTCCAGATTGAGAAAGAGGCAAGATGAAAGAGGTCAAAGAAGTCTCAAGGTCGTCTGGGGCACAACCGTCGTCACAGGTCTATCTTCAGTATAGCGACAAACCACGAAGATTTCAAGGAAAAGGAGAGAGGCGGGTATAGGACAAATGATTGGGAAAAGCTCGGGCCGGTCTCTCGACCGTGCCCGCTGTGGCCCGGTGGGGACACCGACCACAGCTTGGTATGGGTATGTCTAGGATTGATCTTCTTTTTCTCGCTGACCAAGGCGCTCGGCCCACATCGACACCTCTTCCCGTCCGCCTGCGCGGACAGTCAGCCGTTAGGCTTCGATAGCGGACTTCAGTTTGACTCATAACGAATGACATCTGACGCCCATGCTTTCAAAAACCTACCCAAGGTGCCACAAACCCAACCACAACACGCCTTCTACATTTCTCGAAAATCTGCTAAACTTATCTCTGGTGCATACGCAAGTCACCGCCGTACCCACATAGACACCGAAAAGGAAGTTTCATGCAGACGAGACCAGACGATTGGGAGACCCCGCAGATCATCGCCAGACACAAGGCCGCGCCTCACACACCGCTGACCCCCACCGACGGCGACGGTACGCGCTACGTCCGCTCACTCAACGGACAGTGGCGCTTCGCCCTCACCCCCAACCTCGACGCCGCGCCCAACGATTTTATGGACATCGACTTCGACGCCAGCGCCTGGGCCAAGATTACCGTGCCCGGCAACTGGCAGCTCCAGGGCCACGGACAGCCCATCTACACCAACGTTCAGTACCCCTTCCCCATCGATCCCCAGCTGGCAGCCATCATGGCGCAGATGCAGCAGCGCCTGGCGGCCGATCCGCCCGCCAGCATGCTAGATGTCCAGGCGCCGCCGGAGGCCTACGCGCGCCCGCTCACCGTCCCGTGCGACGACAATCCCACCGGCTGCTACCGCACCCGCTTCACCGTGCCAGAGAACTGGGGCGGCCGCCGCATCTACCTGCGCTTCGAGGGCGTCGACTCCGCCTTCCACGTCTGGCTTAACGGCGAGCCCGTCGGCTACAGCCAGGACAGCCGCCTGCCCGCCGAGTTCGACGTCACGCCCTACTTGCGCCCCGGCGAGAACGTCCTCGCTGTCCGCGTTTATCGCTGGTCCGATGGCAGTTACTTAGAAGATCAGGACTTCTGGCGGCTCAGCGGCATCTACCGCGACGTGACGCTCTGGTCCGTCCCGCGCGTCCACCTCTGGGACACCGCCGTGCGCACCGCGCTGGACGCCGCCTACCGCGACGCCACGCTCGACACCACCGTCACCGTGCGCAACACCACCAGCCGCGCCATCAGCGGCCTTACCGTCGAGGCAGCGCTGTTGGACCGCGAGGCCGACGCGCTCGTCGTCCAGGCCGAGGCCGCCGTGGACGTGGAGGCTGACGGCGAGACCACCGTCACCCTCAGCCAGCCCGTCGCCAATCCCGCCAAGTGGACGGCGGAGACACCCAACCTCTACACGCTGCGCCTCACCCTGCGCGACGACGCGGGCCGCGTGCTCCAGACCGAGCGGACGCGCGTCGGCTTCCGCACCGTCGAAATCAAGGACGGGCAGTTCTGCGTCAACGGGCGGCCCGTCACCATCCGAGGCGTCAACCGCCACGAGCACGACCCCGACACCGGGCACACTGTCACCGAGGCCTCTATGCTCCAGGACATCCGGCTGATGAAACGCCTCAACGTCAACGCCGTGCGCACCAGTCACTATCCCAACCAGACCCGCTGGGTCGAACTCTGCGACGAAGTCGGTCTCTACGTCTGGGACGAGGCCAACGTGGAGAGCCACGGCATCTGGGACGTCCCCGCCAACACGCCGGAATGGCGCGACGCCATCCTCACGCGCGTCCAGGCCATGGTCGCCCGCGACAAGAACCACCCCAGCGTCGTCGTCTGGTCGCTGGGCAACGAGTCCGGCTACGGCCCCCACCTCGCCGACGCCGCCGACTGGATCCACGCCCACGATCCCACGCGGCCCGTCCACTACCATCCCGCCGCCGACGCGCCGGAGGTCGATATGCTCGCCCCCATGTACCCGCCCGTGGACCGGCTCATCGCCCTGGCGGAGGACGAGACCGAGAGCCGCCCCATCATCCTATGCGAGTACGCCCACGCCATGGGCAACAGCCCCGGCGGCCTCAAGGAGTACTGGGACGCCATCGCGCGCTACCCGCGCCTGCAGGGCGGCTTTATCTGGGACTGGGTCGACCAGGGCCTGCGCCGCATCACAGACAACGACGAAGAGTGGTTCGCCTACGGCGGCGACTTCGGCAACGAACCCAACGACGGTAACTTCTGCCTCAACGGCGTCATCGATCCCGACCGCCGGCCCCACCCCGGCGCCTGGGAGATGAAGAAGCACTACGAGCCCATCGCCGTCGAGGCCGTCGACCTTACCGAGGGCACATTCTGCCTCACCAACCGTTACGCCTTCCGGGACCTAAGCCCCGTCCGCGGCCTCTGGACTGTGAAAACCGAGGGCGAGACGCTGGCGGCGGGCAGCCTGTCTCCCCTGGACGCAGGCCCAGGCGAGCGCGTCACCGTCCAACTCCCCCTCACCGATGTGGAGATGCCCCCTGACCGCGACGTCATCCTCACCCTGCGCTTCGTCCTGGCGGAGGCGACCGCGTGGGCCGCCGCCGGTCACGAAATCGCCTGGGCTCAGTTCTGGCTGATCCAGGGGGGTGATCGTCCCGAAGCGCCTCCCGTGGATCTACCCATCTTTTTCGTCAGGGAGGGGAAGAAGAGCACGGTGTTCTACGGGGCGGGCTTCACCTTGGGCTTCGACGACGCCACGGGCCACATCCACCGCTTGACACAGGCCGAACGCATCGTCATCGAGGCGGGGCCGGCGCTCAACCTCTGGCGCGCCCCCACCGACAACGACGCAGCGCGCATGGCCGCGCTCTGGAAAGCAGCTGGGCTGGATCGGCTAGAGGAGCGGGTGGAGGCCTTTGATTGGATGCCGCAAGCCATCGGCGTCAACCGCGTGGAGGTCACCACAAAAGCGGCGGCGGGAGGCGAGACCGTCGCCACGACGCACTACGTCTACCGCATCAAGAGCACCGGCGAGATCCACCTGACGTACGACGTCGAGCTGGCGGACGACCTGCCGCCGCTGCCGCGCGTCGGCCTGCGCTTCACCCTGCCGGCGCGCCTGGAGCGCTTCACCTGGGTTGGGCGCGGGCCCCACGAGAGTTACGCCGACCGCAAAGCCAGCGCCCGCGTCGACCGCTGGGCCAGCACCGTCAGCGCTGAGTTCGAGCCCTACATCGTGCCGCAGGAGAACGGCAACAAGACCGACGTTCGCTGGGCCACCTTCACCGACGCCGAGGGCGCGGGCCTGCGCATCGAGGGAGCGCCGACCTTCAACGTCAGCGCGCATCATCACACCGCCCACGACCTCGCCGAGGCGCAACACACCCACGAACTCCAGCGCCGGCCCGAGATCACGCTCAACGTCGATATCGCCCAGGCGGGATTGGGAACCGAAGCGTGCGGCCCCGGCGTCCTGCCGCAGTATGAGCTTACGGAGAAGACCTATCGCGGCACGCTGCACTTGCGGGTGATAGAGGACTGACCGGGGACGAGAGAAAGCCTCCAAACGTGAGAGAGCGGATTTTTTGGAAAAATCCGCTCTCTTTTGTTGTCTCGCTCCCGACCCCGTCTCGAGGGCGGCTATCGTAAAACTCCTCGCTATGCCAGGCCGCCCTGGAGGACGAGGGCTAGGAGCCTCTGTTCGAAGACACCGGTCTCGCGTGGCCTCACGGGTGACTCGGTAGGAATACCGACCACAGATTCGAAAGCCGTACGGTGAGACATCAACCCAAACCAAAGAGAGCGAGCCACACAACCCCGGTCTCCCGTCGCCCGTCCCCGGTCGTTCTGTTTCCCGGCTCCGGTCTGTCTGCTGCTACTTCTTTTTCAGCTCGATGGGATCGATGGGATCGTAATCCAATTCCGCGCTCAACAGATTGACCAGCGTCTTGAGCGCCTTGACGCGCGCGTAGCGCTTATCATTGCCCTCGACCACAGTCCACGGCGCCGTGACGGTGCTGGTGCGCAGCAGCATATCCTCCACCGCCTGCTCGTACTCATCCCACTTGGCGCGGTTGCGCCAATCCTCTTCGGTCAGTTTCCAGGATTTGTAGGGCGTGTCCTTGCGCGCCTCGAAGCGGCGCAGCTGCTCATCTGGGCTGATTTGGATCCAGAATTTGGCGATAATCGTGCCGAAATCCACCAGGCCGCGCTCGAATTCGTTGATCTCCCGGTACGCACGCTTCCACTCCGATTCAGTGCAGAAGCCCTCCACGCGCTCCACCAGCACGCGCCCGTACCACGTCCGGTCAAAGATGAGGATCTGCTTCTCGTCGGGCGGTTTGAGCCGCCGCCAGAAACGCCAGAGATAGTGGTGCGTGGCGTCTTCGCCTTTGGGTGCGGAGATGGAAAAAACCTCGTAGCCGCGCGGGTCGAGCTTCTCCGTCACGCGTTTGATGTTACCGCCCTTGCCGCCGGCGTCCCAACCCTCGTAAGCCACGATCAGCGTTCGCTTCTGCACGTAAAGATGGTAGGCCAGCTCGCGGAGTTGGAGCTGATAGCGGGTGCGCTCTTGCTTGTACGTCTTCTTGTCGAGGCTCTTGGATAAGTCTATGTTCTGTAACATGATCTCCCTCCTACTCCACCGCGCTCTTCGCCGACGCTGTGTCCAGGATCTCCATCCGGGCTTCGTCCCCATCGGATTCAGCTTGGACCCCTTCCACTTTTGGCGCTTCCGGCGCTTCCTCTGCCGCTTTTGCTTCCTCGCCGGGGAGCGGCAGACCGCGCCGTTGCAGCGCCTCCTCCATCCGGTTCACGAGGGTGCGGAAGATCTTGATACGCGCCCACCGCTTATCGGTAGCCTCAACAATAGTCCAGCGTCCCCACTCGGAGTCGGTGCGTTCCAGCATCTCCTCGATGGCGAGAACGTACTCATCGTACTTCTTGTGATGCTCCCAGTCCTCCGGCTGGACGTGCCAGGCCTTGAGCGGGTCCTTTTCCAGCTTCTTAAAGCGTTTCTTCTGCTCCTTCTTACTGATGTGCAGGAAGAACTTCACAATCACATAACCATCCGCCGCCAACGTCCGCTCGAAGTTGACGATGTCCCGGTAGGCCTTGCGCCACTCCTCTTCCGGCGTGATCTCCTCGACGCGCTCCACGAGCACGCGCCCGTACCAGCTGCGGTCAAAGATAGCCATCTCGCCGTATTTGGGGATCTTGAGCCAGAAGCGCCAGAGCCACGGCATGTGCGTCTCGTAGGTGCGCGCGCCCTGGATAGCGTGCAGACTGAATCCGCGCGGGTCCAGGCGCTGCGTCAGGATATTGATGGATGTACCTTTCCCGGCCGCGTCCCATCCCTCAAAGACGACCATGGTAGGAATGCCCGCGTCCCAGCAAGCCTTTTGGAGATCATACAGGCGTCGGCGGAGCTTCTTCTTACGTTTCTTGTACTTCTTTTTCTTCAGTTTCTTGGTCAGATCCACTTGCTCCAACATAGGTCTTCCTCCAAAAGCGTGACTCGCCTCTCCAGCATACCTAGATCAGATCGGATACAGCGTCCATCAGCGCGTCAGTGACCGCGTCGATGGATTGGTCGCCGTCTACATCCACCAGGATGCCCTTAGCCTTATAGTAATCAATGAGCGGGCTGGTCTGCTCCCAGTAGACCGCAATGCGGTTGCGCGCCGTCTCCTCGGTATCGTCCTCGCGCTGGTAGAGCTCGCCGCCGCACTTGTCGCAGACGCCCGGCTCCTCCGGCGGGTTGAACTTGACGTGATAGGAGGCGCCGCAGTCGCGGCAGAGCCGCCGCCCGGTGACCCGCGCGACCAGCTCGTCGTCGGGCACGACGATGTTGAGAACGCGGGTGACCTCAGCGTCCTTCTCCGCCAACGCCGCGTCCAGCGCTTCCGCCTGGGCGATGGTGCGGGGGAATCCATCGAGCAGCGCGCCATCGTCGCAGTCCGCCCGGTCAAGCCGGTCCATGACCATGCCGATGGTAATGTCGTCGGGCACCAGCGCGCCCTTTTCCATGTACGCCTTGGCCTTCAACCCCAACTCGGTCTCGTTCTTGAGATTGTAGCGGAAAAGATCGCCGCTGGCGACGTGCGGCAGGCCCAGCGCTTGCTGGAGCCGCGCCGCCTGCGTGCCCTTGCCGGACGCCGGCGGGCCTAGAAGAATAATGTAGACAGGATCATTGGACATAATGCTTTACCTCCCTGGTATATGATAAAAGAACAAAGGCTATGCGAGGACTAGCCTCAAACTTGACTCACCTGAAAAAAGGTTAATCTAACCGCAGAGTACGCAAAGAACACAGAGATTATTTAGTTTTCTGTGATTTTATATCATTAAATTCGGATAAGTGTTAAAAATAGTTAAACATAATACTCATTTTCTCTCAGCGTTCTCTGTGCTCTCTGCGGTAAATGGGCTTTTTCAGTGCGGCCAGCATTATTCTTTTCGCTTCACAACACAGCGACCGTATCCGCCACCAGCTGCCGGAACGCCTGACTCTGAAACCACGCCCAGGCCTCCGGAAAGGTCTCCAGATAGTGCTGGATCTCTTTCTGGCGCGTGCCCAGGTAGGCGACGACGTCTGGCGCAACGACGACCTGGCTGGGCCAGGCGGGCGGCGCTCCCTGCGCATCGACGTCGCCCCACGTGCCCCAGAGCAGGAAATCGCGCAGGATGTTGCTGGCGACGATGGCATCCTGCAGGTCGCCCAGATGATCTTGAAGGGACTTTAGCTTCTTGATCAACGCCTCGACGTCCGGCCCCAGAATCTCCTCGAAGTATTCCAGCGTATAGCGGAAATACTTGACAGCGATGCGCAGGCGATGATAGCGGTTCAGATCGATCTCTTCCTCGGGCAACACGCCTTCGTAGGCGCGGAGATTGGCCAACCGCTGGTAGAGCAGGATGGGCGCGATGTGCCGCAGGCGATGAGGCACGGCTTCCCCTTTCTCGGTAAAGCGGGGCTGGGTCTCAGGCCAGGGCGATTGGAGGTATTTCCCAAAACGCTGCTTAAACCGCCGGTATTTCTTACTATCGAGATAGCCCAGCAGATTCTCTCGGACTGCCGTATGCGTCTCCGTCCACGCCGCCTTGAGCTGGCTCAAATCGACCTCGTCCTCTTGCTTTGAGACGTACGCCTCCGTCTTGTGCCAGAAGACGTCCAGGTCTCGCACGTCGCCCAGCGCGCGATTGGTACGCTTGATCCCCTTGATGAAGGGCTTCATCTCCGAGCTAAGATACTCGTCAAAGAGCCGCGCTGCGTTGCGCATCCGGCGCGTGGCGACACGCATGTCGTGCAGCGCCTCGATATCTTCGCCTTTGCGGGTCCCCGCCTCGTGGTAGAGCATCCGCTCAAAGTGGAAGAGGAAGGTCTTGCGAGCCGCTTCCGCCATGGTATCGTCCGCCTTGAGGTGCGGTGCGTTGGGCAGGGTGATCTCGTCGGGCGACGCGTCCTCCGGCATATCCAACAGATGGGTAAGCAGATTCATGGCGTTGACTTCCGGCGGCTCAAAGATAACGTGACTGCCGAAACAGTGACGCCACAGATCGGCTCGTTTCTCCGCCGTGACCGCATCCTTAGTCGCGTGCGGACCCGTGACCTTGACGTCGACGTGACGCTCCAGCCGGTCGACCTCCGTGACCTCCGTGCTACCCGTGCCCGATGTCTCCAGACCAACGGCCATCCGCAGCAGAGCCGCCAGCGCCAGCGCCTCCTCCTGCGCGTCCGGTGAGAGCGCAGCGAAGTAGCGACGCTCACGCAGCGACTGAAGCTTCTTCTTTTTGAAGCGCTTACGGTGCAGATAGGTGGCGACGGCGAGGATGCAATTCTCCTCCGCGTCCAGTTTCTCCAGCGGATGTCGCCGGATGATCTTCGCCCCTACCTTATGCCGGTGTTTGTGATCCGTCGTCTCCCCGACGTTGTGGACGAGCGCCGCGATGCGCAATAACTCACGCCGCGCAGGGGGAAGGCGGTGTAGGTCAGCCAACTCGTCGAAGAGCCGCAGCGCCTGCGCCGCGACGTGGTTGGCGTGCTCCAGATCGACCTCATAGCGCTCCAAGAGCGCGTCCAGCGAGAGAGGGGCCGACATCCCGGCAGGCTCACGTTCTGACTGGAGCCAGGGCAGCGGCGGCATCTCTACGTTGTAGAACGCCTGCGCGTGTTCCAACTTGGATCGAAGGTCGGGATTGAGCGACCAACGGTCCCGGCAGCGCTGAACGAGCGTCTGCAGTTCCTCCTCGGTGCCCTCCGGCAGCAGCTCGACCTCCAGCACGTGAAAGATCTCCTGACGTTGGAGTTGTTCTTCAGAAAGGCGCACGCTGTCAATGCTTAGCTCGGCAACCTCCCGGCCTTCGACCATCGCCACCCGCCGGATGCGCTGCTGCTTCAGCCGAAAGAGCGACTCAAGCTCTTCGCCTCCGGTCAAATCGCGCAGACGCTGGCGCAACGTCGCCAAACCCGCTGCGTCGGGCGCCTCCGTTGCCGCTCTCGGAATAAAGACCTCCGTCTCATCGCGGCGCTTCACGGCCTCTTCGCCGCCCTGGAGTGCCTTGAGCGTCAGCAACGTGCCATCGGCCCGATTGCGTCTCCGGAAGGCATAGCCCGCATTCCAAACCTGGCGCGTCGCCGTGTCGAAATAGACATCGCGGACGTTCTGCGTCTCAGGGGAGCTTAACGTGAAGTCGGCAAGCTGAGAGATTGTCTGAAGCTCTCGAAACACCTGTTCTGTGGGGATGTTGAACTTGGCTTCGATCTCCATGGCACCATCCTTTCGCAGGGTTGTTAACTGAACGTTAACAGCCCTTATTATACAAGAGAAGAAAAGGCGCTGCAAGTATGAATCGCCTGTGAAGGATGAATTGTATTATGGGATCGACCTCGGGGTTTTTGGAAACGCTCATGTCTAGCACAGTGTAAACCCAGATCGCACTTTACAAAACAGACAA
>CAYVKR010000068.1:0-12603 GCA_964452025.1 uncultured Anaerolineales bacterium | reverse complement strand
GTACGTCGGCAAGATCGCCGAGATGGCCGAATCCAACGAGCTCTACAACAACCCCCTTCATCCCTACACCGAGGCGTTGATGACGGCTGTGCCTAAGCCCGATCCCAAGTACGAGTCGGAGCGCGTCGTCATGCAGGGCGACGTGGCTGATCCTTCCAACCCGCCCAGCGGCTGCTACTTCCATCCACGCTGCCAGTACGCCAAGGAGATCTGCGTCAACGAGGAGCCGGAATTCCGAGAGTTGAAACCCGATCACTTTGTCTCTTGTCATCGTGCGGAGGAACTGGATCTCCGAGGCGTGTAGTGCTTACTCATAAGGATGTAACGTGCTTCCGTATGAAGTTCCGTATGAAGGCGTTGCATCCTTATAAAGCTGGCTTCATCAACTGTGGATTATATGCTTATCACACAGGAGGTTAGAGACCATGGTAGATATCGATAAGACAGTGAGGGCGTTGAGCCGTGCCGCACTCTTCCGCGGCCTGAATCATCGGCAGCTGGAACGCTTTGCTAAACGTTTCGTCGAACGCGAGTATGATGAGGGGGAGGCCATTGTCACCCAGGGCAAGGGTGGTGAGGGATTTTTCGTTATTGTGTCGGGTGCTGCCGAGGCCATTCGTGAGACGCCTGACGGTGAGACCGTCAAGGTCAACGAGTTTGGCGCCGGCGACTACTTCGGGGAGCTGGCGCTTCTAGATGATGGGCCGCGCACGGCGTCGGTCGTTACCACAGAATCCACTACGTGCGTCATCTTGACCCGTTGGGACTTTCTAGGTATGCTGAAGAAAGATGCTGAAACGGCAGTTGCCATTTTGCAGGAGTTGGCGAAACGATTCCGCACGGCGCTGAACGCCATGTGACGTCGGGTTGACGGATAACTCCGCAAGGCGCTCCGTTGTCAGGAGCGCCTTTTTTGATTCTACTGAAAAAGGGTTTTCAGTAAAGAAAGGGATACAATATATGCCCATTTTCTTTTTGGTTGACCTTTTTTCAGGGCAGCCTTTTTTCTATGCGAGGGACGTAGATGAAGTGTCCTGAGTGCGGCTTTGAAAGTCCGCCCACCATGCGGTTCTGCGGTATGTGCGGCGCCCGGCTGACGCGGGTCTGTTCAGCGTGCGGCTTCGCCAACCCGTTGGATTTCAAATTCTGCGGCATGTGCGGCAACGCCCTGCCGGAAGGCCTTGGGGATCAGCCGGTGAAAGCGCCCGCTGCGGAGATAAAGCTTCCGCTCAATGTCGAACCCCAGTCGGTGCAAATTCAGCCCGCAGTCTCATCCCTAGGCTCGACTGAGAAACCGGTGCCGATAGCCCTGGAAGGAGAACGGCGCGTGGCCACAATCCTCATGGCCGACGTGTGTGGTTCCACCGATCTGCTGGAAGAGGTCGGCACCGAGTCCTGGGTGCAGATCATGAACCGGCTTTTCCAACTGCTGGAAGCGGAGATCTATCGCTTTGGCGGCAAGGTGGACCAATTCCGGGGCGACGGTCTGGTGGCTTTCTTTGGCGCCCAGGCGGCCCACGAGGATGACCCGGAGCGCGCCGTGCTCACCGGTCTCGCCCTGCAGGACGCGGTCAAGGCCTACGCGACCGAGCTGCTGGAGCAAGAGGGTATCGATCTCTCACTGCGCGTCGGAGTCAACACCGGAGAGGTGATCGTCACCAGCGTTGGCGACCGGCGCCAGTACAGCGAGGAGACCGCCATGGGCGAAGCCATAACCATCGCCGCGCGCATGGAGACGTCCGCCGAGCCCGGCACGGTACTGGTCAGCGAGAACACCTACCGCCTGATCCCCACCCAGTTCGATTGGGAGCCGCTGGGTCAAGTCAAGGTGAAGGGCGTGAGCGAGCCCATCGTCGTCTACCGGCCCCTCTCGCCCCGCGCCGACGTTGAGCAGCTGCAGGCGTATGGTCTTTCCAGCCCGCTTGTTGGACGCAGTGGAGAATTCAATGCCCTGAGGTCGGCGGTGGAGGACCTCTACGACGGGCGCGGGGGTATCGCCACAGTCATGGGCGAACGCGGCATGGGGAAATCCTTCCTGGTTGCCGAAGTTCGCCATCACTTCGCGCGCCAGGGTGCGCTTCTGGCCCAGGCTCAGGATGCGGAGAGCATAGCCCGTGCTCCGCTCACCTGGCTGCGCGGACGGGCCCGCTCCTACGATCAATCTCGCCCCTACTCCATCTGGCTCGATCTGCTGGATGATTGGCTGGGTCGACAACCCGATCAGCCTGCCGAGGAGATGCGCGCACGCTTGCGGTATCAGACGGAGCAACTGTGGGGTGACCGGATGACGCAGTACTATCCGTACTTGGCGGCACTGCTTGCGCTCCCGCTGGAACCCCAATTTGCGGAGCGCTTGGAGCGCCTGGATGCGGAGCGATTGCGGCATCGATTCTTCGAAACAATCTGTGATTGGGTTGAGGCGCTGGCGCGAGAAGGCCCGCTGGTGCTCTACTTCGCGGACATGCACTGGGCTGATGCTACCTCTCTGGACCTGCTCAAACACTGTCTGCCGGTGGCCGACGGCGAATCCGTGCTCTGGCTGCTGGTCTTCCGCCCTGATCGCACCTTACCTATTTGGGGCTTTCGCTATCACGTGGAGACGGAGTACCCGCACCGGCTTACCGCCATCTCGCTATCGCCGCTTAACGACGCCGAGAGCAGTGAAATTATCGATCACCTTATCGGCCCGGACGTGTTGCCGCCGGAGACGCAAGAAATGGTCATTGAGAAGGCGGAAGGTAACCCCTACTATATCCAGGAGATCATCCACGCGCTGATGTCGCAGGGCATTCTGGTGCAGGATGAGGGACAGTGGCGGGCCACCAAAGCGGTCTCCTCAATCGAGTTGCCGGACAGTCTACAAAGTCTCTTGCTGGCGCGGATCGATCGGCTCTCGGCTGAAGAGCGCCAGCTGGTGCAGATGGCTTCGGTCATCGGTACCGTTTTTTGGTCAGACGTGTTGGCCTTCCTCACAGAAGATACCGCAGGGTTTAAACAGCATCTGACGACCTTGCAGCGCAGTCAGCTGATCGCCGAACGAGGGCAGGAGCCGAACCTGGGCATGGAATACGCGTTCAAATCTACGTTGATCCGGGACGCGGCCTATGAAGGATTGCTCTCTGCTCAGCGCCAGGCACTGCATCTTCGCGTCACCCAGTATTTTGAGCGCCACTTCGCCGAAGAGGAACTGGTTCCGTACTATGGCCTGTTGGCCTATCACTACCGGCAAGCCGGAACTCCAGAGCAGGAGTTGACGTACACACTAAAGGCCGCCGAGCAGGCGCGGCACGTCTACGCCAATGCAGAAGCGCTGGAGCATTACACCCATGCGATGCTGCTGATAGATCAACTGGAGGCACAGGATTTAGCCCCTGAACGGCGTAGGGCGCTGCTCAAAAAGCGTTTCCGGGTGTTGGACGGGCGACGCGAGGTCAACTTTCTCCTGGGTAACCTGGAGGAGGCCTGGGCCGACGCGCGAGAGCTCTTGCCCATCGCGCGAGAACTGGAGGACGAGCCTCGGTGGCTCATCGACGCGCTGCTGCGCCAGCCGGGCGTTGCCGGCTGGCGCTCTAGAGAGCATCTGCGCGACGGCGTCGCTATGGCGGAAGAGGCGCTGCGGCTTGCCCGTGCGATTGGCGACGAACGACGGGAGATGTTGAGTCTGGGCACCCTGGCCAGTCAACGTTACATGCTTGGCGACGCCTCGTGGTGGGAGCTCGGCAAACATGCTTTGGAACTGGCCAGGAAATTGGACGACAAACGGTATCAGGTCGTAATTCTCACCGGATTGGGCCAGATCTATGCTTCCGAAGATCCGGAGCGCAGTATGGAGTACCTACGCGCCGCGCTGCCCATCTGCCAGGAGTTGGAGGACAAACAGGCAGAGTTGAATCTGCTGGATCTTATCGGCGCGCAGCTGGAGAACACCGATGATTACTACCGCCGTCTGGTCGAGTGCCGGGAACAACAACTGGAGTTGGCCCGTGAGATCGGCAACCGCCCCGTCGAAGGCCGGGCGCTGATGTTTGCCGGTCAAATCCGCGCTATCTATCTGGGTGATTTCAAGAAAGGCCTGGCGCTCTTGCAAGAGGCCCTGGAGATCGCGCCGAGTATCGGCAACGAAATCTATGTTGTGTTGCGGGTCGCACAAGTCCAGATCATGCAAGGGCGATACGCGGCAGCGCAGGAGATGTTGGAGCGTGCCCGTGAACTGGCACAGCAGCCCGTACATGGGATGGGGCGAATCGGGTATCGGCTGGTCTCGACGATGCTGTTGACCGCGCTGGGCGGCGAGGAAAATCTACGGAAAGCGTTGGATTTGACAGACCTCGTCCCTTCCTTCGAGGACGAAAGCCCACAGCTCTCGCGGCAATACCACATGGCCTTGCTCTGTGAGCGGACCATCGTTCACCTCGGCCTGGCGACCTGCAAGACCGTGGCGCCCGCGGAACAACAGGAGCATAGAGCGCTGGCCCTGGAGACCTCGGCGGCGGCCTTGGAGAGCTACCAGGAGATAGGGACGGTGCGGCCCATTGAATGCACCAGCGAGGAACTGTTCTATCGCCGTTATCTGGTCTTGGCGATGCACGGTCGTTTGCAGGAAGCGCGGGACCATCTCCGGCGGGCGTACCAGGAGATGATGCGCAAGCACGCTATGATCCCGCCTGACGTCCATCTGCGCGAGACTTACCTGGAGAACATCCCCCTGCACCGTGATATCCGCGTCGCTTACGCGGGGAACATTATGCGCGTGCGGTGGAACGGTTCGAAAGTCAGCGTGGACTTTGACGAGGAGGCGTGAGCTGTGAGCTCATCAGACGATGCCTGGAGTTGTCAGAACTGCGGTTTCGAAAATCCACCGGGAATGAATTACTGTGGCATGTGCGGCGAACCGCTGCCGAATCCATGCCCGGCATGCGGATTCGTCAACCCACCAGAGTTCCGTTTTTGCGGTCGCTGCGGTGCCGCGCTCGAGAAGACCGCCGGTGCGGCGCGCGAAACGCAGGCGTCGCCATCCCCCGGGCAGAAAATGGCCGAGCCGCAGCAGGAGCCGACGGCCCTGCCGCAGGCTGCCGTCACCGCGCCGGCCCCGGCTCCCAAGCCGGCGACGCGGGCGCCTGCCGGAGAAGACGCAGCCGCCAAATCCGAAACGGACCGGGTTGAGGGTGAGCGTCGCGTCGCCACGATCATGTTGGCCGACGTGCAACGCTCCACGGACCTGCTGGAGCGCATCGGCACCGAGAGTTGGGTGGAGATCATGAACCGCGTCTTCCAGCTGATGGAAGCGGAGATCTACCGCTTCGGGGGACGCGTGGATCAGTTTCGCGGCGATGGCCTCGTGGCCTTCTTCGGCGCCCGCGCCGCCCACGAGGACGACCCCGAGCGCGCCATCATGGCCGCGTTGGCCATGCAAGACAGCGTCACCGCTTACGCCGAGGAGCTCGCCAAGCAGGATATCGCGCTCAAACTGCGGATGGGCATCAACACCGGCGAGGTCATCGTCGCGCGCGTGGGCGACCGGCGGCAGTACAGCGAGGACACCGCCATGGGCGAAGCCATCGCCGTGGCGGCGCGCATGGAATCCGCCGCAGAACCGGGAACCGTGCTCGTCAGCGAGCATACCCATCGTCTGGTGGCCTCGCGCTTCGCCTGGGAATCGCTGGGGAAAATCAAGGTCAAGGGCGTGCAGGAGCCCATCGCCGTCTATCGCCCGCTGGTGCCACAGGACAACCTCGCCTACATGGAGCGCGTGCGCTCCTTTGGCTTCTCACCTACGCTCATCGGCCGCCAGGTCGAGTTCGAGACCCTGAAGCACCGCGTCGAGGACCTTTACGCCGGGCGCGGCGGCATCGTCCTCGTCACCGGCGAGACGGGCATCGGCAAGTCGTTCCTGGTCACGGAGGTCCGGCATCACTTCGCCCGCCAGGGCGCGCTGCTGGCCGAGCTTCAGGAGCGCGAGCAGGCGGCGCGACCCGGCCTGACCTGGCTCCGGGGGCGCTGCCGCTCCTACGAGCAGTCCTGGCCTTATTCCATGTGGTCCGACCTGCTCAAGAATTGGTTGGGCGTGTCGCCCAGCGAGTCGGAGGAAGCCAGCCAGGTGCGCCTCCGGCAGCAGGCTGAGGCCCTCTGGGGAGACGCGATGTCCGAGTATTATCCCTACCTGGCCGATTTCCTTTCTTTGCCTTTAGCGCCCGAATACGCCCAGCGCGTCAAACACCTGGACGCGGAGGGAAAGCGCCAACGGTTCTTCCTGGCCATTCGCAACTGGCTGGCGGCCCTGGCCAACGGCGATGAGACCGGTGGACGCCCCGTGGTCACCTCCTTTCATGACGTGCACTGGGCCGACACCGCGTCGCTGGATCTGCTGGAACACTGTCTCCCGCTCTGTGATCAGCACCCGCTGCTCTGGCTCATCATCTTCCACCCGGACCGCGCGTCGCTGGCCTGGGAGTTACGCTATCACGTCGAGACTGAGTATCCGCACCGCCTCTCCAATCTGGCGATCCCGCCGCTCACGGAGGAACAGAGCGGCGAGTTTATCGATCAACTCATCGGCCCCGAGGTGCTGCCGGAGGAGACGTGCTCGCTCATCATAAATAAGGCCGAGGGGAACCCGTACTATATCCGCGAGTTGATCCATTCGCTGGTGGCCCAGGAGATACTGGTACAAGATCCTGAGAGCGGCAAGTGGCGCGTCACGCGCACCGTGACCTCTATCGATCTGCCCGACAGCTTGCAGAGCCTGCTGCTGGCCCGGATCGACCGGCTAGACGCCGATGCGCGTCATGTACTGCAAGCGGCCTCCGTCATTGGCCCGCTCTTCTGGTCCGACCTGGTGCGGGCGCTGCTGGAGGACGCCGCGTCGCTGTCGCAGCATCTCACGCGGTTGCAGCGGGAAGACCTGATCCGCGAGCGCGGGCGGACGCCAGGCCTGGGCATGGAGTACGCCTTCAACTCCGCCTTGATCCGCGATGCGCTCTACGAAGGCTTGCTGCGGCCGCAGCGCGTGGCCTATCACCGGCAAATCACCGTCTACTTCGAGGCGAACTTCGATCTGGAGAAGCGGTCGCAGTACAACAGCTTGCTCGCCTACCACCACGGGCAAGCTGGGGAACGGCGGAAAGAGCTCGATTATCTGCTGCGCGCAGCTAGAAACGCCCGGAAAATCTACGCCAACCCAGAGGCTGTGGAGCGGTATACGGAGGCGCTTCAGCTGATCGAGCACCTGGAATCTGAAGCTACGGAAGAATCGGCGCGCGTCTCGCTCCGTAAGAGCCGCTTCGCGGTGCTAAAGGAGCGCAGCGCAGTCTTCCGCCTGATGGGTAAACGCACCACGGCGCGCGCCGACAGCCAATCCATGTTGAATCTGGCACATAAATTGGAGGATGAGCCGGCGTATCTCATCGATGCGCTGCTGGAACAGCCGGGCGTGCTGCGCTGGCGCGACGAGGAGGAGCTGCGCGCCGGCCTGCCCCTGGCCAAAAAAGCCCTGGCGTTGGCCCGCCAGATCAACGACCGGCACCGGGAAATAGAAGCCCTCGGCGCCATCGCCAACCAACGCCTTTATATCAACGATCCCGCCTGGCAGGAGGCCGGCGAGGAGGCGCTGGAGATCGCGCGGGAGCTGGGGGATCAGCGCTTCGAGGCCCAACTGCTGATCATGTTGGGTAAGTTCTGCAGTTGGACCGATCAGCCGGAACAGGGCATGGCCTATCTCAAGGCGGCGCTGCCCATCTGCAAATCTCTGGACGACAAGATGATGGAGATTGCACTGTTGGATCAGCTCGGCCTGAAGGAGGAACGCCGGGGGGATTACTACTGTTTGCTGACCGAGTACCAGCAGAAACGGCTGCAGCTCAGCCGTGAGATCGGCTACCGCGATGGCGAGGGCGCCTCACTGATCCTCTGTGCGCAGACGCGCGGTGTCTATCTGGGGGACTACGAGGGTGCCATGACGCGGCTCAATGAGGCGTTGCAGATCGTGGAGGGGACGCCAGGGGAGATGTTTGCGCTCCTGCGCGTGATGCAACTGGAAGGTCTGCGGGGCAACTTCGAGAGGGGGCTAGATGCTCTGGAGCGGGCCCAGCAGATTGATGAGCAAGTTGTCTTCGCGACGGCCCGCGCCGGATTGCGTCTGGGCACCATGATGCTCTATAACGATATGGGCGATGAGGCGCACCTGCGCGCGGCCCAGGATCTGATTTCGGAGATCTGTGATATGCTGGAGAGCAATCCGCTGCTCACTCACCAGTACGAAATCGCCGTGGCGTCTCAATCGACGGCGCTTCACCTGGGTCTGATTGCTCTCACCTCCGGCGAGGAACAGGAGGCGCACCGCGCGGCGGCGTTAGAAGCCTCACAGCACGGCCTGGAGACCTACGAGGCGCTGGGCTTTGTGCAGATCATCGAGTGCGTAAGCGAGGAAGTCCTCTTCCGTCACAGCCAGGCGCTGCGAATCAATGGACGCGAAGCCGAGGCCAACGAGTATCTCCGCCAGGCCTCTGAAGAGATGATGCGGAAATATGCCTTCATCCCGAAAGAGAGCCCGTTCCGTCGGACGTACCTGGAGAATATTGCCCTGCACCGAGAGATCCAAACCGCACGGCGCCGGTTATTAGATGACTGAGATTTTCACGCAGATGCTCGAAGCCAGTGGACCCCGCCGGGTAGGCTCCGCGCTCCCCGGCACGTGGAGGCGTGAACTATCGGGATTTCGAAGCGAGTCCGCTGGTGAAAACGCCCTCCGTACCGTAGAACCTGCGTAGGCGAAGGCAAGGCAAACGAAGCTGGGGTTGATGCGGGAGAGAAACATGATGGGAAGCCGCCTATGGCGTTTGAGCCACCCTGGAACTGCTCCGTTTGCCCCTATCTCATCGCTCTTTTCGTCATAGCTCAGTAAGGTATAATAAGCGAACAGAGATCCCTTATCAATCGTATCGATCGGAGGACTTTAATGACGCAGAAACAGGACCTTCTTTGGTGGCAAAAAGGCGTTATCTATCAGATCTATCCGCGCAGTTTTCAAGATACCACCGGCAACGGCGTCGGCGACCTGCAAGGTGTTATCGACCGATTAGATTATCTGGAAGATTTGAACATCGAGGCCATCTGGTTGAGTCCCTTCTACCCCTCGCCCATGGCTGATTTCGGCTACGATGTCTCCGATTACTGCGACGTCGATCCGCTCTTTGGCGATTTGGAGACCTTTGATCGCATGGTGGCGGCGGCTCACGAGCGTGACATCAAGATCATCATCGACTGGGTGCCCAATCACACCTCGGACCAGCATCCGTGGTTTCTGGAATCGCGCAGCAGCCGCGACAACCCCAAGCGCGAATGGTACATCTGGCGCGATCCGGCGCCCGACGGCGGACCGCCCAACAACTGGGGCAGTTTCTTCGGCGGCCCCGCCTGGACGTACGACGAGAAAACAGGACAGTATTATCTCCATCAGTTCGTGAAAGAGCAGCCTGACCTCAACTGGCGCAACCCTGAGGTCCGCGAGGCGATGTGCGATACGTTGCGTTTCTGGATGCAGCGCGGCGTCGATGGCTTCCGTATAGACGTCATCGGCCTGATTATCAAGGACGCTGAGTTGCGCGACAATCCGCCCAACCCTGAGGCGCCCGCTGACCTGCCGGAGAACGACCTCGCCGGGCGGCAGATCATGAAGTACAACCTGGATCAGGACGAGGTGCACGACGTGTTGAAAGAGATCCGGCAGGTGCTCGACGAGTACGACGAGATCGTCGCCATCGGAGAGCTCTGGTTTGATCTGTCGCGCTGGGTCAAGTACTACGGCGAGGCGGGCGACGAGCTGCACCTGCCCATCAACTTCCGGCTGGCGCACCAGGCCTGGGAGGCCGCCGCCATGCGCGAGACTGTCGAGGCGGTCTACGACGTACTGCCCGACTTCGCCTGGCACCACTTCGTCCTGACCAGCCACGATTTTCCGCGTACGGCTTCCCGCTTTGGCGGACAAGGCCCGGCGCGCGTCGCCGGCATGATGCTGATGACGCTCAGGGGCACGCCGACGCTCTACTACGGCGACGAGCTGGGCTTCGAGAACGGCGACATTCCGCCGGAGAAGATCCAGGATCCGCAAGGGATCAACCTGGGCGCGGAGCGCACCCGCGACGTGGCCCGCACGCCCATGCAGTGGACCACCGAGACCTACGCCGGCTTCTGCTCCGCAGAGGTCGAGCCGTGGCTGCCCATCTCCGACGACTACGTCTCCCGCAATGTGCACGCCCAGTCAGAGGCACCGTTCTCGATCCTGAACCTCTACCGCGCGCTGCTGCGCTACCGCCGCCAGGCCCCGGCGCTTCATGGCGGTGCGTATCGCTCCGTGGACGTGGTCGCCGACGATTGCTGGGTCTATTGGCGAGAGACGGACGATCAGCGGCGGCTGGTAGCGCTCAACTTCTCTGCCAAGCCCCGCACCGTCGCCGTGCCGGGTGAGGAGAGCGGACGCGTCGTGCTCTCCACACACCTGGATCGGGAGGAAGCAGTCTCGCTCTCTGGTCTGACGCTGCGACCGCACGAAGGCGTGATCGTTGAACTCTAGCCGGACTCGAAGCGACCGTTTCGTCACCGACTTTCCCATCTTCTACGGCTGGGTGATTCTGGTCATCGGAACGCTAGCGTTGATCATGACCAGCCCGGGACAAACCTTCGTCGTCTCCATTTTCATAGAGCGGTTCATCGACGATCTTGAGATCAGCCGTTCGCTGGTCAGCACGCTTTACACCATCGGGACGTTGGTCGGCAGCCTGGCCCTGCCGCTGGTTGGCCGGCAGATCGACTGCTACGGCTCCCGCACCATGTCCGTAGTCGTCTCTGTGCTCTTTGGCCTGGCCTGCATCATCATGGGCACGGTTCGCAACGCTGTGATGTTGGGCGCGGGCTTCATCGCCATCCGCATGCTGGGCCAGGGCAGTCTCAACCTGGTGGGAAAGATTATCATCAACCGTTGGTGGGTGCGGCGGCGCGGCTTCGTCTCCGGCATCTCTGGACTGGCTTACTCGCTGCTGGGCGTCGGCGCCTTCCCTAACTTGATTCACGCCTTGATTCCCCGCTACGGCTGGCGCAGCACCTACCAGTTGCTCGGCGCGGCGCTGATTGTGTTGATGGCGCCGATGGGCTATCTCTTCTTCCGGCGTCGGCCCGAGGTCTATGGGCTGGAGCCGGACAACGGTCCGCCCGTGCGGGACGACGAAGACGCCCTAGATCCCCCAGCGCATGAAAAGAGTTGGACAGTCAGGGAGGCGTTGCGTACCCCGGTTTTCTGGGTGGCGTCCCTGGGCCTGTCGACCCTGGCAATGCTGGTCACCGCCCTCTTCTTCCACATGGTCAGCATCTTCGAGGACAACGGGCTGCCCGCTGCCGTGGCGGCGTCGGTCTACGTGCCCATTTCCGTGGCCACGGCGCTGGTCAACGTGGGCGGCGGCTATCTCGTGGATCGCATGCCCGTGCGCTGGTTGCTGGCAGCCGCGCTCTTCTGTCAGGCCGCTGTGTTAGTGCTGGCGCAGTATCTCCGGAGTTCGGTCATGGCGTCGCTTTACGGCATCTTGCTGGGCACGGCGGGTGGGCTGATGGGCATCGTGAGCAGCGTCATCTGGGCCGATTACTACGGGCGCGAGCACCTGGGCAGCATCACCGGCGTCGCATCCATGGTTCTCATCCTGGGGTCGGCGCTGGGACCCATGCCGTTGGGCATCGCCCGCGATATGCTGGGGAGCTACAATTTGGCGCTCAATATCTCCGCCGTCTTCCCCTTCGTCCTGGGCGTACTCAGCCTATTCGTCCGCAGACCGTAGAAATGATCGACCGTGACGTTTCCTGGCAGGCCCATCCGACTACCCGACTACCTGACTACCCGACTGAAGGACTATATTTGAGGAGGTATGAGGCATGAACTTATCTCACCCCTGGTGGCAACAGGGCATCATCTATCAGATCTATCCCCGTTCATTCCAGGACACCAACGGAGACGGCGTCGGCGATCTGCCCGGTATCTTGCAGCGGCTTGACTACGTGGCGCGCCTGAACGTGGACGCCGTCTGGATCTCGCCTATCTATCCTTCGCCCATGGCCGATTTCGGCTACGACGTGGCCGACTACACCGGTATCCATCCCATGTTCGGTACCATGGCGGACTTCGACCGGTTGCTGGCGGCGGCGCACGCGCGCGGCCTGCGTATCATCCTGGATCTGGTGCCTAATCACACCTCGCACCAGCATCCGTGGTTCATCGAATCCCGCAGCAGCCGCGATAACCCCAAGCGCGACTGGTACATCTGGCGCGATCCGAAGCCCGACGGCAGTCCGCCCAACAACTGGCTCAGCGCCTTCGGCGGTCCCGCGTGGACCTTCGACGAGCAGACGGGCCAGTACTACCTGCACCAATTCTGCCCGGAGCAGCCGGAGCTCAACTACCGCAATCCGGAGGTGCTGGAGGCCATGCTGGACGTCATGCGCTTCTGGCTCGATAAGGGCGTGGATGGCTTCCGCGTCGATGTCATCACCATGATGATCAAGGATGAGGGGCTGCGCGACAATCCGCCCAATCCCAATTGGAAACCGGGCGATTATCCCAGTGGC
>CAYVKR010000067.1:0-12605 GCA_964452025.1 uncultured Anaerolineales bacterium | reverse complement strand
ATCGTACCGATCAAACAAGTGCCGGAGACCAGCAACGTGAAGATGGACCCGGAGACAGGGACCATGATCCGCACCGGCGTCGAGGCCATCGTCAACCCGCTGGACCTCTACGCTATCGAGGCGGCGCTGCGCCTGCGGGAGGCAGACGGCGGCACCGTCACGACCCTATCCATGGGGCCGCCTAAGGCGGAGACGGCGCTGCGCGAGGCCATGGCCATGGGCTGCGACGACGGCGTGCTCCTCAGCGACCGCAAATTCGCCGGCGCCGACACCTGGGCCACGGCCTACACGCTGGCGCAGGCCATCCGCAAGCTGGAGGACGCCGACCTGATCATCTGCGGGGAGCGCGCTACCGACGGCGACACGGGCCAGGTCGGGCCGGGCATCGCCGCCTTCCTCGACCTACCGCTGGCGACCTACGTCGGGCGCATCGTCGAGGTGACGGACGGCGCGCTGCGCGTCGAACGCCTGGTCGAAGGCGGCGCCGAGATCCTGCGGACGCCGCTGCCGGCGGTGCTCACCGTGGTCAAGGAGGTGGCCTATCCCCGCCTGCCGACGCTGCGCGGCAAACAACGCGCCAAGCGCACCGAGGTGCCCGTCTGGGGGCCTGACGAGATCGACGCGGACCCGGCATGCATCGGACTGAAGGGCTCGCCCACCCGCGTCGTCAAAATCGACCGCCCCAAGGTGATGCGCGAGGGCGAACGGCTGCGCATCAAAGGCCCGGAGGAGTTAGCGCAGGCCACAGACCGCATCGTAGATATGCTGACCGAACGCCAGCTTATCCCGAATCGCCGCTAGCGACGATCACGCAACACGCAACACGAAGGAGTCTCATCCATGACCTGGACCGATATCTGGACCCTGAGTGAACAGAAAGCGGGAACGCTACATCCCGTCTCCTACGAGCTGCTGACGCGCGGACGCGCGCTGGCCGACGCGCGCGGCTGCCGGCTCTGTAGTGTGGTGCTGGGCCACGACCTGCCCGACGCCGAGCTTCACGAGCTGATCCTGCGCGGCGCCGACCGCGTCTACCTCGTCGACGACGCGGCGCTGGCGCGTTTCCTCGTCGAGCCCTACGCCGGCGCGCTGCAGCACCTCATCGAGCGCTATCAGCCGGAGGTGCTCATCGCTGCCGCGACGACGACGGGCCGCACCGTCATGCCCTACGTCTCCATGCGCGTGCACGCCGGTCTCACCGCCGACTGCACCGGCCTGGAGATCGACCCGGAGACGGGCAACCTGTTGCAAACACGCCCCGCCATCGGCGGCAACATCATGGCGACCATCAAGACGCCGGAGGCGCGCCCGCAGATGGCGACGGTACGCCCCAAATCGACGCCGCCAGCGTCGCGTGACGCATCGCGCACCGGTGAGATCGTCGCGGTGGAGGTGCCGGAGGAGAAGATGACGTCGCGCATGACCTACGAGTGCTTCGTCCCCGACGAGACGCAGGACGTCGCCATCGAGGACGCCGAGGTCATCGTGGCGGGCGGACGCGGCATGAAGAAGGCGGAGAACTTCGCGCTGCTGGAGGAGGTCGCCGCGGCGCTGGACGGTAGCGTGGGCGCGTCGCGCGCCGCCGTCGACCGTGGCTGGCAGCCTTACGCCCGCCAGATCGGCCTGAGCGGCAAGACCGTCTCGCCGAAACTCTACATCGCCTGCGGGATCTCCGGCGCGATTCAGCACCTCGCCGGCATGCAGACCGCCGAGACCATCATCGCCATCAACGAGGACCCCGAGGCACCCATCTTCCGCGTGGCGGATCTCTCCATTGTGGGCAATCTTTTTGAAGTACTACCGATGCTGGTGGAGAAGATGGAGAGGGACAGGGAGTAGGGAGTAAGGAAGTAGGGAGGGATGTACCAGCACTTTCCAGCATCCAGCATCCAGTATCCAGCATCAAGGAGTTCAACGTATGACCGAATACGCGACGGTGACGCCTGAGATTGTCACGGCATTGCAGGAGATTGTCGGAGAGCGGCACGTGATCCACGACGATCCCGAGAAGATGGAGGCTTATGCCCACGACGAGGTCGCTGACGAGCGCTTCGCCCACACGCCCGACGTAGTAGTCAAGCCCATCGACGCGGAGGAAATCGCGGCTATCATGCGGCTTGCCAACCGCGAGCGGATCCCGGTCACGCCGAGGGGCGCCGGATCGGGGCTTTCGGGTGGCGCGGTGCCGGCCCACGGTGGCATCGTCCTCTCGGTGGAGCGCATGAACCGCATCCTGGAGATTGACCGCGAGAACCTGGTCGTCGTGGTGGAGCCGGGTGTGGTCACCAACGAGATCAACGCCGCCATCGAGGACGACGGTCTCTTCTACGCGGGCTATCCCATGAGCGTGGAGACTTGCTTCGTCGGCGGGAACGTGGCGGAGAACGCCGGGGGCGGCAAGGCCGTGAAGTACGGCGTCACCGGCCGCTACGTCATGGGGCTGGAAGTGGTGCTGCCCACGGGCGAGATCGTGCAGCTGGGCGGCAAGCGCGTCAAGGACGTCACCGGCTACGACCTGCTGCACTTGATGGTCGGCTCGGAGGGCACACTGGGTATCTTCACCAAGATCATCCTCAAGCTGCTGCCGCTGCCCACGGCCAAGGTCGATCTGCTGGTGCTCTTCGAGGACGTGCCGTCGGCCATCGCCATGGTGCCGCGCATCATGACCCATGGTCGGATCATCCCCACGGCGATTGAGTTTATGGACAAGCTCTCGGTGCAGACGACGTGCGACTACCTCAACGAGCAGCTGCCCTACGAGCAGGCCGGCGCCATGCTGCTCATCGAGGTGGACGGCAGCAACGAGGCACAGGTCGAGCAGGAGTACGAGACCATCGGCGAGCTCTGCCTGGAGCAGGGCGCCCTCGAGGTCTACGTCGCCGACAACAGCACGACGCAGGAGCGCGTCTGGTCGGTGCGGCGCAACATCGCCGAGGCCTTCAAGGTCTACAGCCCGGTGCAGAGCCTGGAGGATATCGTCGTGCCCTTCGCGCAGATCCCCGATCTGATCCCAGAACTGGAGCGGCTTTCGGAGACGTACAACGTCAAGATCCCCTGCTACGGTCACGCCGGCGACGGCAATTTGCACGCCACGGTGGTCAAACATCCCGAGACGCCCATGGATCAGTGGCCTGAGTTAGAGGAAGCGGTATTACGCGACCTCTACCGCGTCATCGCTGACCTGGGCGGCACGCTGAGCGGCGAGCACGGCGTCGGCTCCAAGCGCCGCGCGTTCATGCCGCTGATCATGGACGAGACGCTCATCGACGTGCAGCGGCGCATCAAGGCCGCCTTCGATCCGAACGATATCCTGAATCCGGGGAAGATTTTTCCAGAGAGAGGCTGATCTTCTTACGACGTGATCTTTTCTATCTTTTGGGATGCTCCAGGCATCCCGAAAGATGTAGTTTACAGGAACATCACTCCACGAATTTGTAGCCCTGCGCTTCCAGACAGGCGCGTTCTTTCTCGGCGCGCACCTCCCTCGCAGGTTACTTTGCCACATCTCTGTTGACATGACAGGATCTGGTTCTTGCATACTTCCGATGACGCCTACCTCGTTGACCCGCCGGGCAAACGAAGCAGTTTCAGGGTGGCTCAAACGCCATAGGCGGCTTCCCATCATGTTTTCCTCCCGCATCAACCCCAGCTTCGTTTGCCCCCGCCGTTTCGTGTTTGCAGCTAGAAACAGATTACGCTATAATGGTAATGTAAACGACTGTTAACGTAGAATCGTTATCTGAGCAACGTTATCGCTTGGGGACGCTGATTGCGTCTTGTAGTAAAGTTGTTCTTTGTATCGCCACGGAGTTATAGCGAGTGCAAGATCTTATCAGGCGATACAGGGGAAGCTATAGCCTGACTATCTGACCCAACGCCAGAATGAAAAAGCGTTGGATAATGTGGACGATAATAACCAGTGCATCGACTTCGTGACTCGGCGTGGCCGCTGAGGGCGAAGGCGTTTGTCACAGGTGTTCAAACATTAGAGCTCTTGATAGTTCGTAGAACGGCTATGGTACTCCCTACCATGGCCGTTTTTGTATGAGGAGATATGGCCGGAAAAATCACGGCGCTGAAGCGACAGAAGCACAACCAGGACCGGGTCAACGTCTATCTTGATGGCGAGTTCGCCTTTGGCTTGGCGGAAATTGAAGCCGTCTCGCTTCGGATAGGCGAGTGGCTTTCTGACCAGCGCATCGCCGAGCTCAAAGCCGGGGATGCATTGGAAAAAGCGCATGCCAAAGCACTGAACTATCTCTCTTATCGTCCTCGAAGCGCAGGAGAACTGCGCTACTATCTGCGCGACAAAGATTTTGACGATGAGACCATTGATCTGGTGCTTGAGCGACTGCGCGAGGCTGGCCTGGTGGATGACCTGGAGTTCGCACGCTATTGGATTGATAATCGTCTCCGCTTCCGCCCGCGCAGCGCATGGGCCTTACGGCAGGAGCTACAGCAGAAATTCGTGGGCAGGCAGATCATTGAAGAAGCGCTAGAGGACTTTGATCAAGCAGAAGCGCTCCAGAACGCCTTGCAGCGACACGCCCGGCGTCTACAGCATCTACCTTCGGAGACGTTTAAGAAGCGCCTTATGCAGCGTCTCGCCCGCCGTGGCTTTTCCTATGGAGCGATCCGTGATGCGCTGGAAGCCTATCTCTCTTCCAACAACATTTGACTCACCTGAAAAAGGGTTTTCAGTGGAGAAAGGGATACTTTATGTTTTTCTTTGGCTGACCCTTTTTCAGAGTAGCCAGCATTTAGAAAAAAGCGAGGGAAGTTGAAATGTCAAAAATCATCATAGGCGTGATCGTAGGATCGGTTGGATTGATTCTCGGTGTGGGTATTGGTTATCTGGTACGACAGTGGCGTTATCAGCAGCAGGTGGGCAATCTGGAGGCCATGAAACGTCGGCTTCTGGAGGCAGCTGAGAAGCAAGCACATGAGATCGCACTTGCGGCGCGTGAGGAAGCGCACGCCATGCGAGAAAAGATGGAGCAGGAGCTCGAAACACGGCGAGACCGCCTTCGGGGTGAAGAGGAGCGCCTGGGGCGGTGGCGAGAACAGCTGGATCAGCGCTTCGAACAGCTGGAACAACGAACGCAGAACCTGAACAAGCGCCAGAGTTCACTGGACAAACGTTGGAACGAGTTGCGGTCATTGGAGGCCAAACGCAAAGAAGATCTGGAACGCATAGCCAATCTGACCTCTGATGAAGCCCAAGAACTTCTGCTAGCCCAGGTCGCGGAGGAATCCCGCCAGGAGATGGCGCGCGTCATCCGCGAGGAAGAGGCCAGGGCCAAAGAGGAAGCCGATCGCCAGGCGCGGGAGATCATCACGATTGCCGTGCAGCGACTTGCCAGCGAGCAGGTCGCCGAGCTGACCACTACCAGCATCGACATTCCTTCCGACGATCTCAAAGGCCGGATCATTGGACGCGGCGGGCGCAACATCCGCGTCTTCGAGCAGAAAGCCGGCGTGGACGTCATCGTCGACGACACACCCGAAGTGGTGATGATCTCATCCTTCGATCCCGTTCGTCGGGAGGTCGCCGCGCGCGCTATGCACCGGCTGGTGGCTGACGGACGTATTCACCCGGCGCGCATCGAGCAGATGCTCAATAAGACCCAGAAAGAGGTCGAGGAGATCGTGCGCGAAGAGGGCGAGCGGGCCGTCTACGAAGCCGAGGTCACCGGCCTGCATCCCGAACTGCGCCGGCTGCTGGGCGAATTGCATTTCCGCACCAGCTACGGTCAGAACCAGCTGGAGCACACCATTGAGGTGGCAAAGTTATCCAGCCTGCTGGCCGCAGAGCTGGGCGCCGATGAGGAAGTTGCACGCGCCGGAGGCCTACTGCACGACATCGGCAAGGCCGTCGACTTTGAGGTCGAAGGTACGCACGCAACCATCGGCGCGGATTTGGCGCGGCGCTACGGTGTGCCAGACGCGGTGATCAACTGTATTGAAGGACACCATCACGAAGTCGATCAGCAATCGCTAGAAGCTGTCATCGTGGAGGCCGCCGACGCTATCTCCAGCGCCCGACCGGGCGCCCGGCGCGAGAGCCTGGAGCACTACATCAAGCGCATCCGCGCCCTGGAGGAGACCGCCCGTGCCTTCGACGGTGTGAAGAAGGCCTATGCGATTCAGGCGGGCCGTGAGATTCGGGTGATCGTCAAGCCCGGCGCTGTGGACGATCTGAAGGCGCTGAATCTTTCCCGCGACATCGCGCACAAGATCGAGGATACGATGCAGTATCCGGGACAGATCAAAGTCACTGTGATCCGGGAGACGCGCGCGGTCGAATATGCCAAGTGAGGTGCAGCAGAGACGCTGTGAAACCTGATCATGCAGCCGGGGAAGGTCACAAAAGAGGATTTCGAGCAGCTGGTGGCAGAGGCCTGGGATACGCTGCCGCCGCAGTTTCAGGCGCGCCTGGACAACGTAGACGTCGTCATTGAGGAATGGCCGGACCCGGCGACGCTTCAGCGGGCCAGCGTCCGCCATCCCACTCAGCTGCTGGGATTCTATCAGGGCGTGCCGCTGACCAAACGGGGGGCGCGGTACAATCTGCGCTTGCCGGATAAAATCAGCCTCTACCGTCAGCCGATTTTGCTGCGCACCCGCAATCGCGACGAGCTGCCGGCAGTCATCGCGCACGTGCTGCGTCACGAAATCGCTCATTACTTCGGCATTGACGACCTACGCCTACAAGAGCTGGGCGCGTACTGAGCAACGAGATCGCGCCGGCAAAATAACAGCCCCCTGCGAGATCGCAGGGGGCTGTGGTCATCCTCAAGGGGACTGATTGCTACTCTTCCAGCAGTTCCAGCGCCTTTTTGATAGCAGGCACGTAATACTGCTCAGTGTATTCTTTCACCATGCGTCGGGTGGAGAACTGCGGGCCAACCGTGCAAATGCTCTCTTTCATCATGTTGACCCAGCCCCTGGGGACGCCGTCCCGATCCTGTTGATAGTACAGAGGGACGACCTCTTCTTCAAGAATCCGATAGAGCGCTTCAGCATCGGCCTGATCCTGCTCCCACTCGTTCTCGTATTGCTGCTCTGATCTGATCGCCCATCCGTTGCGGCCATTGTAGGCCTCGGCCCACCAGCCATCCGGCACGCTGAGATTAAGCACACCGTTGAAGGCAGCTTTCATGCCGCTGGTGCCGCTGGCCTCCATAGGCTTGCGCGGCGTGTTCAACCAGACGTCGACGCCTTGAACCAGATAGCGGGCGATGTGCATATCGTAGTCCTCGACAAAGGCGATACGCCCGCCCATCTCCGGGCTGCGCGCACGGTTATAGATCTCCTGCAGGAGATGTTTCGCAGGATCGTCGGCGGGATGCGCTTTGCCCGCAAAGATGATCTGGATCGGGCGGTAGCGGTGGTGGATGAGACGCTTGAGCCGGTCGATGTCCCGGAAGATCAGGGAAGCGCGCTTGTACGTGGCGAAGCGCCGAGCGAAACCGATCACCAACGCATCGGGATCCAGGAAGATACCCGATGCCAGCAGCTGATCAGGTGAGGAGGACTGAGCAACGCGTGAGTCGCGCGCCCGTTCGCGCATGATGGTGAAGAGCTTCATCTTGAGATGCTGGTGAGCCTGCCAGAGCACGGCATCCGGTACCTCTTCCACGCGCGTCCAGAGCGTCGCTTCACCCTGGCGCGCCATCCACTCCGGGCTGACGTACTTGCGGTAGAGATGATGAACAGCTGAGCCTGCCCAGGATGGCAGATGTACGCCGTTAGTCACGTGATCGATAGGTACATCGTCGACATCCTTTTCCGGCCACAGCGGCTGCCACATCTCCCGCGAGACCTCACCGTGCAACTCGCTGACGCCGTTAGACTTCCCCGCCAGCCGGAGCGCCAGCGCCGTCATGTTGAACGCGGTGCCGAACCCACCGTCGTAGCTGCCCAGAGCCATGAACTCATCCCGGCTGATCCCCAGTTTCTGCCAGAAACCCTTGAAATATTTGTCCATCATATTGAAGGAGAACGTATCATGCCCGGCAGGCACGGGAGTATGGGTGGTGAAAACTGTGGTGGCGCGGACATGTTCAACCGCCTCCTCAAAGGAGAGGCCCCTCTCCACGTATTCCTGGAGACGCTCAAGGACCAGGAAAGCGGAATGCCCCTCGTTGAGGTGCCAGACGCCCGGTTCGATATCCAATGTCCGGACGATATGGACGCCGCCGACACCCAGCAGGATCTCCTGTTGCAGGCGCATCTCCTGATCGCCGCCGTAGAGCCGGGCCGTCAGCTCCCGGTCCCACGGCGCATTCTGTTCGACGTTGGCATCCATCAGATAGAGCTTGGCGCGCCCCACCTTCACTTCCCATACTTGTAGACGAATCTGCCGCTGGCCTACATCAACGACGACGTGGCAACAGGCCCCATCATCGCAGAGCACGGGGTTGAGCGCAACTTCCTCGGCGCGCAAGGATGGATTAACAGCCTCCTGCCAGCCGTTGTGATCCATGTGCTGGCGAAAATATCCCTGCTCGTAAAGGAACCCGATGCCCACAAAGGGAATGCCCAGGTCGCTGGTCTCCTTGGTGTGATCACCGGAGAGGACGCCGAGACCGCCGGAGTAGATGGGCAACGAGGTGTGCACGCCGAATTCGGCGGAGAAGTAGGCCACCGGATGGTCGTTGAGCTCTGGATAAGTCTTGGAGTACCATAGATGACCGTTTCTGATATCATGATCCAAATCCATGATAACACTGTCGTACTGCCGCAAAAAAGCAGGATCTTCGGCGAGCTTCGCCAGGTTTTCCTCGGGAACATCCCCCAAAATCCTCACAGCGTTGTGACGGGTTGTGATCCATAAGGTATGGTCGACGGCTTTGAAGAGATCCCGCGCCGGTCTGTGCCACGTCCACCAATAATTATAAGCAATTTCCTCAAGGCGCGAGATGCGCTTGGGCAGCTTCTCCTGAATCAGGGCATTAGATATCACTTTCATAAATTTTTCTCCTCTGAGATTTAATTGAACGCTAGACGTTGGAACGTTATGTTAAGAGGACATCCTGGATTAGGGTCTAATAATCAGAATCAAGCCGAGCACCACCACGGCCAACGTTGTAAATTCTATCACCATGCGCCGTGTCAAGGTGTTCAATAGATGCTGGTACGCGATGCCACTACCAATGTACACGACCAGAGTGAGGATAGTGGCGGCGCCCCAGGGCGAAATCGGCCAGTAGCTCAGGACCCACGTGAGTTCCCCCTCCACCAGCGCGATGAGCCCTCCAAAAATGAGGATGCGCCATGTCGCCGTACCACTTGCGCTCAACAAATCCAGGCTTAACAGGCCACTCAACACCAGGATAGCCGGGCTGCTGACGAGGGACCGCTCCTGGGCGCTTAAAAAAATACCAAAAAGCGCGAAGCCCAACAGGTAATCGGCCAGATTCAGCAGCGTTCTGTAGCTGGCGTAATGGGATGTATCTAGATAAAACACACCATAGGTAAGATGCACCAGCACACCGATCAAGAGGCCGGTAAGGAGCAGTGCGCCTAACCAGATAGGCCAGGAAGGAGCGCGCAACAGTAGCAGCGAGGCAAATAGTGCGCCCAGAACAGGCGTGATCAGAGAGAAGAGCACAGGACGTTCTTGGCTTCCACGACGGGGAAGCGTTTGCAAGAGCATGTAGGAGCCGGTTCCCGCCACTCCCATCATAAACAAGGGCAACAACCAGTTACCGTCCAACGTAAAGCCCAAAGGCGATCCGAAAATCTGGCGCACGCTCCAGGAAAACGTAGGAAGTTCTACAAAACGCAACAACGTTGCGCCTGTGAGTGCAACTGCCAACAGGATGCTGAGTTGATCTCTCTCTCCAGCATGAGTATTCTTCTGTACCTGCTCTAACATAGCGCCATTTTAGCGGGAGCGAGGGTTTTTGTCAACTCAATAGCGTGTCGGGCAAACGAAGCAGTTCCAGGGTGGTTCTGACCTAATAGGTGACCGTGGTACAGAGGGCGTTTTCACCAGCGGACTTGCTTCGAAATCCCTACGTCTCGCTTAGCCTCTTTTGGGCCTTCATAACGAACTGCTTGCCCTCATTACCGCCTATTCTTGTCCCCTCCGTGTTACGCTCGCACTTTTGGTGATTATCCACATCTCACCGCAGAGCCCGCGGAGGATACAGAGAGAAAAAGACAGATGCTTTCTCTGCGCAATCAGCGTTCTCTGTGGTGAAAAACCGATGGACTCCGTGAACGGCAGCAGACTTATGGATAATCAGCGGTGGATGGACTTCGGTTGTGTCCTTGCTGCCGCGACGTGGTACAATAACGGTTGGTACAGGATAGCAGTCAAGATTGGGTGCAGGCCATTCAGGAGACGGGAGAACTTATGGGTGAATCCTTCGAGATGAATTTGTTTGCCATGGCCTATGGCGGCGACGCCATCGGGCGCCACGAGGGGCGCGTGGTCTTTGTGCCCTATACTATGCCCGGCGAGCGGGTGCGCGTGGAGATTGTGGAAGATCACAAACGCTACGCCCGTGCTCGCCTGCTTGAGGTGGTAGAGCCAGCGCCGGCGCGCGTCGAACCGCCGTGTCCGTTCTTTGGGCCGGATAAATGCGGCGGATGCCAGTTCCAGCACATCGCCTATCCCACGCAGGTGCGGATCAAGGGGCGCGTGGTGGCGGATCAGCTACAGCGCATTGCGAAATTCGACGATCCGCCGCTGCTGGAACCCATTCCCGACGAGACAGGTTGGGAATACCGGAACCGCGCACTCTTTCGCACCACCGAGCTGGGCTATCCTGGTTTTCTCTCGGCGGGCAGCGAGGAAGTCTATCCGGTGGACGATTGTCTGATCGTGCATCCGTTGCTCAGCCAGCTCTACCGCTCACTGCACATGAAGCACCCCAACGTGGAGAAGATGGAGTTGCGGGTGGGCACCGCGACCGGTGATCTCATGGTCGTGTTGCAGACCTACGACGAGGAACCGCCCTCGCTCAAGGTCGATTTCCCGCTTTCCATTGTCCAGGTGCGGCATGACACCACGCCGACCCCGCTGGTCGGCCTCGATTACATCACAGAGGTGGTACACGGGCGCGAATTCAGGATCTCGGCCACCAGTTTCTTCCAGGTCAACAGTGAGCAGGCAGGCCAGCTGGTGGACCTGGTGCTCGATGCGCTGGCGCTGGAGGGCGATGAGGTGGTGTTAGATGCCTACTGCGGTGTGGGGCTCTTCACGGCCTTTATCGCGGAATGGGCCAGCCTCGTCGTCGGTATCGAGATCAACCCCGATGCCGTCGACGACGGCGTCTACAACCTGGCGGATGCGGAGAACGTCACGCTGCTGGAGGGCCAGGTGGCGTACGCGCTCTCCGAGGTCGAGGAGCAGATCGACGCCGTCGTTGTGGATCCACCGCGCGGCGGGGTGGAAAAGGAGGTTCTCGATGCCCTGGCCCTCAAGGCGCCGGAGCGCATTGTCTACGTCTCCTGCGATCCCGCAACCTTTGCCCGTGACGCGCGCCGTCTGGTGCGCAAGGGCTACACCCTGGACTGGGTACAGCCCGTCGATCTCTTTCCGCAGACCTATCACGTGGAGACGGTCTCCCTGCTGACGCGGGAATCATCGTAAGACGGACTATGATTACACCGGCACGCAGCCGGCGAAAGGAGATGACTATGACCGAGATCACCCTGCCGTTTTATCAAGTGGACGCTTTTACGGATCAACCCTTTCGGGGGAACCCGGCGGTCGTCTGCCTGGCGGCGGAGCCGCTGAACCGGCGGACGCTGCAGGCCATCGCCGCCGAGATGAACCTCTCTGAGACAGCCTTCGTTCATCCGTTGGACGACCGGTCTTGGCGTGAGGCGCACACCTTTTCGCTGCGCTGGTTCACGCCGACGACGGAGGTGCGCCTCTGCGGTCACGCGACGCTGGCGACCGCCGCCGTGCTCTTCCGCGAGCTGGAGGTGAAGGCCGACGAGGTGCGCTTCGAGACACGCGGAGGGTCCCTGCGGGCCCAGATGACGGATGTAGGTATCGCTCTCAATTTCCCCGCCGATGCGCCTCGGGCGCGTGATCTGCCGGAAGGTTTGCTGGACGCCCTGGATGTGCAGGCGGAGGACATCGTGCACGTGGCCTACGCGCCGAAGACGAAGAATCTCTTGCTCCAGCTGCAGACAGCCGAGCTGGTTCGTGAACTGACGCCGGATTTCGCGCGTCTGGGAGCAATCACTAGCGCCGCCGACGTGCACGGTCCCATCGTGACCGCCGTCGGGGTCACGCCCTACGACTTTATCTCGCGCTACTTCGCGCCGGCTATCGGTATCAACGAAGACCCGGTCACCGGTTCGGCGCACACGGTGCTGGGACCGTATTGGGCGGAGCGTCTGGGGAAGACGGAGTTTCTGGCCCATCAGGCATCCTCGCGCGGTGGAGAGCTGCGCGTGCGGCTGTTCTCCGCCGATCGCATAGCACTGATTGGGGACGCGGTCACCGTGGCCCGAGGCGAACTCTATCTGTGATTGCGGTCTTGATGTGATGTGCGCTTAGGGTTTCGGGGCGAGTCCGCTGGTGAAAATGCCTTCTGCATAGAACCTGCGTAGACGAAAGCCAGGTAAACGCAGCC
>CAYVKR010000066.1:0-12640 GCA_964452025.1 uncultured Anaerolineales bacterium | reverse complement strand
GAAGCAGTTCCAGGGTCGCTCAAACGCCATAGGCGGCTTCCCATCATGTTTCCCCCCCGCATCAACCCCAGCTTCGTTTGCCTTGCTTTCGCCTACACAGGTTCTACGATACGGAGGGCGTTTTCACCAGCAGACTCGCTTCGAAATCCCTGGCGGACGGCAACTTGTGAAACCAGAGTTATGGCATAAACTATGATTGAATCTGTACCCGAAACACAGACACCGAAAGCTATTGCTATCACAACTACCATCAAAAAGGAGAACCACAGATGATGATGCAAGATGTCCTGGGGTTGATTCTGGGTGGCGGACGTGGCACGCGCCTCTACCCACTGACCAAGAAGCGCGCGAAACCGGCGGTACCGCTGGCGGGCAAGTACCGTCTCATCGATATCCCTATGAGCAACTGCCTGCACTCCGGTATCAACAAGATCGATATTCTGACCCAGTTTAAATCAGCGTCGTTGCACCGGCATATTTTTCGCACCTATCACCGCGACAAGTTCACCGAGGGCTGGGTCGAGATTCTGGCCGCAGAGCAGACGCTGGAAGACACCCACTGGTATCAGGGAACCGCCGACGCGGTCCGGCAGCAGCTGGTAGAGATCCGGGCGGCGGGCACGGAATACGTCATTATCCTGGCGGGCGATCACCTCTATCGAATGGATTACAGCAAGTTCCTGCGGTTCCACGACGAAACGAACGCCGATATCTCGCTGGCTGTGCAGCCGGTCAGCGCGGAGGAAGCGCCGGCCCTGGGTATTCTGAAGCTCAACGCAGAGCGGGAGATCGTCAGTTTCACAGAAAAGCCCTCACCCGACAACCTTGATGGCCTGGAGAGCATTCCCGGCGCGGAGAGGCCCTATATGGCCTCCATGGGCATCTACGTTTTCTCGACCAAATTGCTCTTCGAGCTGCTGAAGCATCCCGGCGACGACTTCGGCAAGGAGATCATCCCCGCCGCGTTGCCCAGCCGCCACGTCATGGGCTACATCTTCGACGGCTTCTGGGCCGATATCGGCACTATCCGCCGCTTCTACGAGGTCAACCTGGCGCTAACCTCGCCGGACCGGCCCTTTGACCTGAACGCGCCCCATCGTCCGGTCTATACCCACGCCCGCTTCCTACCCCCCTGCGAGTCGCACGGCTCGCAATTGGACGAGGTGCTGCTGGGCGACGGCTGCCAGATCTACCACGCCGAGATCAACCACTCGGTCATCGGCCTGCGCAGCATCGTCAAACCCGACGTGGTCATCGAGTCCTCGGTGCTCATGGGCGCCGATTACTTTGAAACCGACGAAGATCTCCAGGAAAACCGGCGCCTTGGCCGTCCAAACGCGGGCATCGGCGAAGGCTCGGTGATCGAGTGCGCCATCATCGACAAGAACGCCCGCATCGGTCAGAACGTCCACATCCGCTACGATCCCGACCGACCAGACAAGGAGACGGAGAACTGGGCGGCACGCGATGGACTGATCATTGTCCCCAAGAGCGCCGTCATTCCTGATAACACGGTCATCTGAGGGCTGTAGCCACCCGAGAAAATTAAGGAGGAAACCATGGACTTCCCTAAACCGTTCTATCGCTGGCGCCCTCATCCTTGGCATGGGTTGGAGGTCGGCCCACAGCCGCCGTACGTCGTCCACGCGTACATTGAGATCACACCCTTTGACCTGATCAAGTACGAGATTGACAAGCAGACCGGATATATGCTCGTGGATCGCCCGCAGCGCACGTCCTCTCAGCCCCCCACCCTCTACGGGTTCATCCCACGCACCTACTGCGGACGGCGCATCCAGGAGCTCTCCCCCAAGGCCAAACGGGGCGACAGCGATCCACTCGATATCTGCGTGATCAGCGAGCGCCCTCTGAATCGCGCCGAGGTGATCTTGAACGCCAGGGTTATCGGCGGGATCCAGGCCATCGACGGCGGAGAGGCCGATGACAAAATCATCGCCATTCTGGAGAATGACCAGTTCTGGGCAGAGACGGAGGACATCACGCAGGTGCCCGACGTGCTGGTCAACCGGCTGCAGCACTACTTCGGCACCTACAAGATGACGCCCGGCGGCGAGAAGCAGATGGTTATCGAGAAGATCTTTGACCGGGAGTACGCGCTTGAAGTGGTGAACGCAGCGATCGAGGACTATGAGGAGATGTACGGCAGCTGAGGGCGCCTGAGGCCTCAAGAGGAGCTCGGGCGATTACCCATAAGTCTGCTGTCGTTTGCGAAGTCCATTGATATCTCACCACAAAGAGCGCTGAGCACGCAGAGGAAACCCTGTTTTCTTCTCTCTGCTCTCTGTGGGCTCTGCGGTGAGATGTAGGTAATCACCAGAGGAGCTGTCCCGTATGAAAAAGGTCACGAAAAAAATCGCCATCTTTCTCTCGCTGCTCTCCGCGGGCCTGGGCGTGCTGCACGTCTACCGTGTCAAATCCAAACACGACGCGGTGCTCTCACCGTTGAAGATGATGGCGGACGCACTGACGCCGGTGCTCGCCGCGCTGGGAGCCTTGAGCGCGACGTTGGGCGCGGTGGCGAGATCGCCCCTCGCCGTGATCGCCGGTCTGGCAGGAAGCGTGCTCTCGGCGGATTATCTCCGGCGGGTTCTGCAACCGGGCGACGCCTTTGAGCGCGCCTTCGGCCCGGGGTGGCGGTCGCGGCTAGCGTCCCGGCGCCCGGCGCACATGCTCCCGCGTCGCTGGCAGCCGGGTCTACCGCATCCAGGCGAGGCGCGCTGGGAGCGCGACGTGCCCTTCTGGACCCTCCCCAGCACCGACCGCCAGCTGTTCTGCGATATCTGGCAGCCCCCCGCCGACGTGACGCCCTCCGGACTGGGCATCATCTACTTCCACGGCAGCGGCTGGCACTTCCTGGATAAAGACGTGGGAACCCAGCCCATGTTCCGGCACCTCGCCGCGCAGGGCCACGTGGTCATGGACGTGGCCTACCGCCTCTGCCCGGAGGCCAGCTGGCGGGAGATGGCGGGCGATCCCAAGCGGGCCCTCGCCTGGATGAAAGCGCAAGCCGCGAACTACGGCGTCGATCCCGACCGCATCGTCCTGGCCGGCGGATCGGCGGGCGGGCAGCTGGCGCTGCTGACGGCCTACGCGCCCCATCATCCGCAGATGACGCCGGACGACGTGGCGGCGGCCGACCTTTCCGTGCGCGGCGTCATCTCCTGGTACGGCCCCACCGATATGCGCGCCTACTACGAATCCTCCCGCACGCTCTTCGACACGCCGATCGCACCGACGGCGAAGGAAGCCCCGGCCTGGCTGACAGATCGCATGGTCGAGACCATGGGGTTCGAGATGAAACTGCCGGAGACGTGGGACGCCGGGCAGACTGTCCACGAGGCGATGCTGGACGGCCTGCTGGGCGGCCCGCCTGAGGAAGCAGCGGAGGCCTACCGGCTCTTCTCCCCGGTGGAGCACGTGGGGCCGCACTGTCCGCCCACACTGCTGCTCCAGGGCGAGTACGATGCCATTACCTCTGCCGCTGCAGTGCGCCAGATGGCGCAGAAATTGCAGAAGGCCGGCGTGCCCGCCGTCTACGTCGAATACGCCCGGACGGAGCACGCCTTCGATCTCATCCTGCCGCAGATCTCGCCGCCGGCGCAGGCCGCGCTCTATGAGGCAGATCGCTTCCTGGCGCTGATGGCGGCTACGTAAGCAGTTCCTTCAGAGATCGGATTTCTTGGAGAAATCCGATCTCTTGCATGAGGATACTAGCCGTCGACGTCGTGGCTGATCATATCGATGATGACGGCGCAGGCAAGGATCAGCACGTCGTCCTCACCTTCGGCGACGTCGATGCCGTAGCTATCACGCAAGGAGACCCACTTCTTGGAGATGCGGGCGACCTCACGCCCGCGCCGCTCAAACCGGTAATCGTGGTCGAGAATATTGCCCTTGATCTCCAAATCCGGCGTGCCGTCCTTCATGTTGACCTTGAATTTATCCCGGATCAAGGTGAGCTTTCGCTTCTTGACCTCAGCCACCAGATCCCCATCACGGTAGACGCGGTAGCGCGGGCTGAAGCTGACCAGCTTCTCGCGGACCGCCGCCACCCGCTCTCCATCCGAACGGCGAAAGACGAGGCGGTCGCCGATACTCAACAGCTTGCCGTCCACCTGATAGACCGGCTCGCCCTCTGCATCTAGAATCGTGAAATCATCCGTGAAGGTGAGTACCTTCTGCTTCATCACGTAACGCATCTGGTTCCTCCTGGGACGTCGTCCCGTATTGATCTTTACCTCCATTCTATCCAACAAAGCGCGCCCTGTCCAACGTAGGCTCTCAGGGCCATCGGCGTCTGGGTGGGACTATTTTCCCATTGCCAGCACCGGCGCGTTTTGATAAAATCATTGGGATACTGACCTGGCGATCTCTCTGTTAACCTAAAAGTAACAGAAGCGCAACGTTTGGTTAGAGATCATCCTATATAATGGGTGTAAACAACTTATAGAGGCCAAGGAGGCTTAAATGAGGAAAGAACGTGGTTTTACGCTGATTGAGTTATTGGTCGTTATCGCTATTCTGGCTGTGCTCTTCGGGCTGACGGCGCTGGCGCTGAACGGCGTGGGCGACAATGCTGAGGCAGTTGCCGCCGAGGCCGAGGCGGACATGGTGCAGACCGCCATCGACGTTTGTTATGCTGTGGATGATTGCGAACATGCTACCATCACCGACACAACCACTAGTAGTGTAATTGGTAGTGATAGTGCCTACCCGTTTGAAACCTACCTGCGCCGTGATACAAGATACTGCTTCACATGGACTGGCGATGGAGACGTCACAGCAGCCTACGATTGTGATGATACTAGTTCTGGCAGCGAACTCTGGCCATAACCCTAGAGATCCTATCTAGAACATAGACTCCCCAAAGGTTAAGGCTTTGGGGAGTTCTCCTAATGGACACCTGTGCCAAAAAACAAGCCAACCTCTAAACATCAGCGCGGCTTCACGTTAGCCGAGCTGCTCGTCATCGTGGCGATTCTGGCGGTGCTCTTCGGGCTGACAGCGATGGCGCTGAACGGGCTGCGCCCGCGCGCGGAGACGGTGGCACAGCAGGCGGAGTACGACGTTGTCGACAAGGCGCTGCAGATCTGCCGCCTGGATGATGACTGTGCCGTGCAGATCACGCCGGTGGCCTCGCCGCAGGTCGTCGGGCCGGAGACGCCGGGCTTTGGTGACTATCTGCGCCGGTCAAGCCGCTATGCCTACACCTGGGACGACGAGGGCACGCTGACGACGTACCTGGCGGTCGACAGTGGCGGCTTCGATCTCGGCGCGCCCTTCTCTGGAGAAAAGCCGCCGTCGGGCTGGCAACTCGGCGGCAACGCAAAGCTGACGGCGGGCGACGAAGATCCCGTTGACGACGGTTGGCTTCGCCTGACCGACGAGGACGATTTTGAGAACGGCTACGCTTACTACGACGAGACGTTTGATCCTACCAACGGATTAACGGTGGTCTTCGATTTCATCATCTGGGGCGGCAACGGTGCCGACGGACTCTCGGTCTTCCTCTTTGATGGATCCACAGAGACGTTTTCCATCGGTGGTTATGGCGGATCACTCGGCTACGCACCTCATACCAGCCAACCGGGTCTGCAGAATGGTTATCTGGGCATTGGTTTCGACGAGTTCGGCAACTACTCCAATCCCACGGAAGGACGTAGCGGCGGGCCGGGCCGCGAGCCCGATGCCATCGCCGTCCGAGGTCCGCATAACGTGGGAGGCGGGTACGAGTACTTGACCGGGACGCTAAGCCTCGATGAAAGTATCGACATCACAGGTGTTAGCACGCGCCCAGGCGAGGATACGCACCGTCACGCCGAGATCCGCCTGGAGCGGACGCCATCCGGCACCACCGTCGAGGTCTGGATACGCTTTGGCGCTGGCGACACGCTACACCAGGTCATTCCACCGACGCCCATCGCCGATCCACCTGCGACGCTCAAACTGGGCTTTGCGGGCAGCACCGGCTCCGTAACCAACTACCACGAGGTGCGCAACATCGGCGTTCAGCAGTAGCACGTCTGTGCGCCGTCACCGCTCGACGTCGTAGCCCGCACTCTCCCAGGCGATCATGCCGCCCAGCATGTTGTGCACGTTATCGAAGCCCCCGTCCGCCAACAGGCGCTGCGCGCTGCTGCTCCGGTTGCCGCTTCTGCAGACGACCACGACGCGCTCGTCTTGCGGCACTTCGTCCAGACGGCTGGGCAGCTCGTTCAGCGGGATCAGCCGTGCGCCGGGGATACGGCCCGCCGCGTACTCCTCTGGCTGCCGCACGTCCACGATGACGACCTCGTCATCTGCGTGCAGATCCTGCACCGTCTCGTAAGAGAGATCAACGGGCAGGTCCACCTCGCCGACCTCTGCCATCGCGGCATCCTGCGTCACGACCGCCATCAGTGTGGGCCTCGCCTGCACACCGCAGCCAACGACGCTAAGTGCCAACAGCAGAGTCATCCACCAGGCGAATATGCGTTTTTTGTGAGTCATTGTGTGCCTCCTCGTTAGCATTCTACAACGTTCTCGAGTGTTCAGATCATACCCACATATTATAGCATATAATTTTATTCTTTATATATCTTAAGTAACGCAAAAGTCTACGTCGGAGCACCCCGGAAGGTTGGACGGATCACGAAACAGTAGAGAATTCGGCTAGGCCGGGTGATAGGCAGCTGGATGAAGATAAAGCGCAAAAAAAGACGGGGAACCAGGTCCCCGTCTCATTTGCGATGTAGTCAGCGCATGGTTCAGCCGCCGCCCAGATAAGCCTCCTGCACCTGGGGATTCTGCGCCAGCTCCTGCGCGCTGCCGTGCAGCTGAATTACCCCGGTCTCCAGGACGTAGCCACGGTCGGCGACGGAGAGCGCCAGGTGCGCGTTCTGCTCGACAAGCAGTACGGTGACGCCCTGCTCGTTGATGGTGCGAATCGCCTCAAAGAGGTTTTCCACCAGCAAGGGAGCTAATCCCATGGAAGGCTCATCCATGAGCATCAGCTTCGGCTTCGCCATCAGCGCGCGCCCTACGGCGAGCATCTGCTGCTCACCGCCGGAGAGCGTGCCGCCGGCCTGGTTCATCCGCTCCTTGAGGCGCGGGAAGAGGCGGAAGACGTACTCCATGCTCTCGGCGATACCGTCTTTGTCGTCGCGGGTATAGGCGCCCATCTCCAGGTTCTCCTTGACCGAGAGCGTGCCAAAGATGCGCCGGCCCTCGGGCACCTGCGTGATGCCCAGACCGACGATGTCAGCCGGTGGCGTGTAGGTCAGATCCTGTCCCTGGTAGAAGATCTTGCCCTGGCGCGGGTGCATTAGGCCGGAGATGGTGCGCAGCGTCGTCGTCTTGCCCGCGCCGTTCCCGCCGATGAGCGTGAGAATCTCACCCTCTTCGACAGTCACCGAGATGCCCTTGAGCGCGTGGATGTTACCGTAGTACGAATGTACGTTCTGCAGTTCTAAAAATGCCATGGGTCCTCCTCAGTTCATCAGCGCGAAGTCAGAGTCACGGCCCAGGTAAGCCTCGATGACCTTAGGGTTGCCGCGCACGTCCTTGGGCTCTCCCTCGGCGATCTTCATGCCGTAGTCCAACACCACGATCCACTCCGACACGCCCATGACCAAGCGCATGTCGTGCTCAATGAGGAGAATGGTGATGCCAAGTTCGTCGCGCAGCCGGTGGATAAAGGCGATCATCTTTTGCGTCTCCGCCGGGTTCATGCCCGCGGTTGGCTCGTCCAATAGCAAGAGTTGGGGACGGGCTGCCAGCGCCCGCGCGATCTCCAGGCGGCGCTGGTCACCGTAGGGCAGATTCTTGGCAAAGACCTCCGCCTGTCCGCCCAGCCCCACAAAGTCCAACAGTTCAAACGCCTCGTCGCGGGCGTCATTCTCTTCCTGGCGCGTGCCTACCGTCTGAAGCACCGCGCCCAGCACGCCGGAGCCCAACCGGTGGTGCTGACCCACGAGGACGTTCTCCAGCGCCGTCATCTCGTTAAAGAGCCGGATGTTCTGGTAAGTGCGGGCAATGCCCAGGCCGGTGATCTGATCCGGACGCCGCCCGACCAGCGGCAGGCCATCAAAGAAGAGTCCGCCCTCCTCTGGCTTGTAGAATCCGGTGATGCAGTTGAAGAACGTAGTCTTGCCGGCCCCGTTCGGCCCGATGATGCTGAAGATGCTCTGTTCCGACACGGCAAGGGAGACGTTGTTGACAGCCAGCAGCCCGCCGAACTGTTTCGTCACCTCGCGCGCTTCTAAAATCCGTTTTGTGTTCATACGCCCTCCTCCGACAGTGAAAGCTCGATGTCCGGCGTCGCTGCCTCGGCCTGTATCTCAAGATCCTCTTCTTCCTCGTGCAACTCCATGCGCCGCCGGCTTGAGGGCCAGATCCCCTCAGGTCGCAGGATCATCATCACCACCAGCAGCGCGCCAAAGGTCAACATGCGGAAATCGGAGAGCTCACGCAGGATCTCCGGCAGGCCCTTGAGCACCAAAGCGCCCAGGATCACGCCGGGGATGCTGCCCATGCCGCCGATGATCACCAGCGAGAGCACGTTAATGGAGACCAGCAGCGTGAAATCCTCGGGGCCGGTGAATCTGTTGCGTGAGGCAAAGAGCACACCGCCCAATCCCGCAAAAGCCGCGCTCATGGCAAAGGCCAGCAGCTTGTATCTGAGCAAGTTGATGCCCATAGATTCGGCGACGTCCTCGTCGCCACGGATCGCCATCCACGCCCGACCCACGCGCGAGCGCCGCAGTCGGTAGGTGATGTAGGCCGCCAGCAGGATGCCGATCATGATGAAGTACATGAAGAAGATCTCGTTGTTCAGATCCAGGCCAAAAATCGCGGGGCCGGCGACGCTGCGGACGCCGCGCGGACCGCCGGTAAAGCCGGTCAAGACGTCGCTCTTCGCCAGGATGCGGATGATCTCGCCGAAGCCCAGCGTCACGATGGCCAGGTAGTCGCCGCGCATGCCCATGACGGGCAGGCCCAGCAGCACCCCGGTCAGCGCGGAGAGCGCCACGCCGATGGGCAGGGCCAGCCAGAAGCTCATCATGATCCCGTGGGGAGCGGGCGCCGTCAGCAGGGCCACAGTGTAGGCGCCGATGGCGAAGTAGGCCGCGTACCCCAGCACTAACTGTCCCGCCATGCCCACGATGATGTTGAGACCCAGTCCCAGGATGACGTAGATGCCTACGGTGCCCAGCGTATAGTTCCAATAGCGCCCCAAAATCAGCGGCGCGGTAAGCAGCAACACGAGCCCCATCCCGTAAGCCACCTGATTGATGTGCTCGTAGTCGGCGGCCTTGCTCAACGGCGCCAGGCTCATGAAAGACTGACCCATCTTCTCCGTGCGCGCCTTGATCCTGGCACCACACTGATAGTGGGATGCGACATAGGTCACCAGGGCACCCAGCAGCGTGCCGGCAGCCAGCATGACAAACGCCAGAAGTGCGCCCCTCAAAGGGAGCTGCCCCAGAGCCAGAAGTCCCAGATTATCCGGCGTCAGCTGGGCCAACCACTCTCGTAGTTCGGCGCCGTTGGCCGCCAGCGTCGTCAGCAGCCAGGCCAGCGCGCCGATGAACAGACCGTGGACCAGCGCCGAGGGCAGCGCCCGCGTCAACGCCTCGGCCCAGGAACGGACAACCACGCGATCGTACTTCTTGACCGCCTGCGCGCCGCCCCACATCGCCACCAGGACCAGAACAAACCAGGCGCCGGGCACAGCCGACGGCAGATTAAACCAATCCTCCAGCAGCGTCCCCGCCAGGCCGATAAGCCCAACCAGGACAATATATGCGTTCACCACTCCGGCGATCAAACCGTGTTTCAGATTGATACGTTGCATCGATAACTCCCCTCTTGCGCTCTCGGACGTCGTCATCAGGCCTTCTCCCGTGATAGCACCTCACCCAGCAAGCCGGTGGGACGGAAGATCAGGACCAGCACCAGGATCGAGAAGGCCAACACGTCTTTGAGCTGGAACGGCAACCCCAGCAGCGCGGGGCCAATCGCCTCCAGAATGCCCAACGTCAGACCACCGAGCATGGCGCCCGGCACGTTGCCAATGCCGCCCAAGACGGCTGCGGTAAAGGCCTTGAGGCCGGGGATAAAGCCCACGTAGTGATAGACGATGCCCATGTGCAGCCCCCACATCACGCCGGCCGCGCCGGCCAACGCGCCGCTAATGGCAAAAGTGGTGGCAATAATACGGTCGACGTCGATCCCCATCAGCGCAGCGGTCTCTTTGTCCTGCGCCACCGCGCGCATGGCCTTGCCGGTCTTCGTCCGCTTGACGAGCCAGTAGAGGCACAGCATCAACAGAACCGACATGACAAAGGTCAGAACCCCCGTGTAGGTGACGAGCACGTCTTTCCCACCGATCATCACGTTCCACCCGCTGTTACGTTCGATAAAAAGCGGGTTGGTGTACGTGTGCCGCCGGGCGCCAAAGGCCAACTGCGCCGTATTTTGCAAGAAGAGAGAGGCGCCGATGGCGCTAATAAGCGGGACAAGGCGCGGTGCGTTGCGCAGCGGTCGATAGGCGATCCGCTCGAGGAGCACCGACAAGCCCATGCTGGAGAGCATACCCACGACAAAGGTAATGACGACGGATAACATCGCGGTGCCCAGGTTGCGATTGACAAAGGCCATCCCATTGAGCGCTTCCAGAGTGAAATAGCCGGCGAAGGCGCCCAGCATCATCACGTCGCCGTGCGCAAAGTTAATCATGAAGAGAATACCGTAGATCAGCGTATAGCCCAGGGCAATAAGCGCGTAGACACTACCCAAAATAATGCCGGAGATTGCAAAACGGGCCCACGTATCCAGCCCAAAAGCCCCTTCCAGGACAAAGATATTGTAGAATCGCCACAACAAGAAGATGGCGATGACGACACCGATGCCGATGCGAATCCACTGCCCGACGTCGACGTAACGCTCCGATGATGAACCTTTTTCTTCTGTGGTCATTCATCTGCTCCTGACTGTTGGTCGTATATTCAAATGAGGGGATGAAGGCTTGTCCCTTCATCCCCTAACTGTTTTGCTACGTTGTCAGTTGGTCTTTACTGACCAGGGCCTGGGATCCATTTGCCATCTTCAACCACCATAAAGAGGATGGAAGCAGCGGCGCATTCGCCACTGTCGGAGCACGTAATCGTGCCCGTCAGACCGTCGTGATTCTCGGTGCTACGCACGGCTTCCGCCAGCGCCTTGCGCGGAATATAGAGGCTGTCGCCCTCTACAATCGCGACCTCGTCGGCAGCCTTGAGAATCAAGGACATGGCATCGTAGCCATGGGGGCTGAAGGGACTCAGCTCACCCTGCTCGTCGCCATAGGCTTCCTGGTACCGGGCGCGGAAGTCCGCAAAGGCCTCGGATTCAGGAATGGGCACGTAGGTGGAGAAGGTGCCTTCAGCCGCTTCGCCAGCCAGGTTGATGTACTTGGTGCCGTAGGTGCCGTCACATCCAAAGAAGAGGGCATCACCCAAACCGGCGCCTTCCATCTGCGTCACCAGCACAGCCGCATCCGCATCGTAACCACCGTAGTAGATTAGTTCAGGCTCTGCCGCGGCAATCGCAGCCAGCGGCGCGCTGTAGTCGGTCTCACCAGGCGTGATGGCCTCTTGCGCGACGACTGTGCCACCCATATCCTCAAAGAACCCCCCCATCTCCTCGGCTAGCCCCTGACCGTAGGCGCCGCCATCGTGCATCAAGGCGATTTCGGTGATGCCAAGTTCTTCGAAGATGTACTTAGCCGCAAACTCACCCTGCATGCGGTCGGTGAAGGCTACGCGGTTGAAAACGGGGGACTCCAGATCCATAAGCGTCGGGTTGGTGGCCGACGGGGAGACCATAACAATACCTGCATCGGTGTAGATAGGAATCGCAACCTCGGTGGAACCCGAGAAGGTGTGACCGTCAATGCCGATGATTTGAGAATCAGACGCCAGCTTATTGGCAACCGCAGCGCCCTGCTCGGGCGTGCCCTGCGTATCCTCAACCACCAACTCGACCTCGAAGCCCTGGATGTCCGGGTTATCCTCAACAGCCAGTTCTGCGCCTCGGGTAATATCGATACCAAAAGCGGAGTAATCGCCCGTGGTGGGCCCTACGTACCCAACTTTCACGGCCTGCTCGGGACCAATCTCGGCGCAACCCCACTCGTCGGTGCACTCATACGAAGAGCCACCACAAGCAGCCAGGCTCAGCACCAAGGTTAACGCAGCAATAATCCAGATAAATCGCGAACGCATCTCTCTCCTCCTGTTTTATTTTAAGCCACACAGAGGTGGCAACATCAAACACCTGGGACCATTTCAGTGAATTACGACCACATCTTTCGAACAGATCACCTTTCTTCCCCACCCCCTTTTCTTGGCTAGTGTGCCATGCTTCGAAAGTTCAAAGAACGACACATTAGGACATTCTATCAAAAACGATGATAGTGTCAAACTGAACCAAAAAGGGATACAAATGTAATTGGGCACACCAGATATTCCCAAGGAGAAGATCCACGCTTAGGTGCTCATTCCGTGGGTCACGAGAGAATCGTCGATCTGCTTCAATCCCCCTCGGGATTTCGAAGCGAGTCCGCTGGTGAAAACGCCCTCTGTACCGTAGAAACTGC
>CAYVKR010000065.1:0-12752 GCA_964452025.1 uncultured Anaerolineales bacterium | reverse complement strand
GTGACGGCGGCGGAGATGAGGGCGGTGCGGTATTCGTCGAGGCGAGCGATGGCGGCGCGGACCTTGGCGGCGAGAGTGTCGATCCTGGCGGTCTCCCGGTCGAGATAGGCGTTGATGGCGTGTTGTTCTTCATATGGTGGGTGTGGAGATGATATAGCTTTGAATTGATCCCAATAGAGACGATTGCGGTCAGGAACTATACCGTGAGAATAACGATTTACCTCGGCCTTGTAGACTTCGGTTCGAAATAAGCGTTCGTAATACTTGGGATCAGCATTTGATCGAGGTCTAGCCACAGTGTAATCGGGGCTCACTAGGCCATCGACGGGCGCAGTACCAACTGCTCCTTGCCACATCCTCATTTTGTTATAAGCGATATCACCTTTTTTGGCCCGCTTATAAACAGATCGATCTGAGGCCATCTGCTCGATGTGATTAGATGAGAACTCACGGATGTTTACACCAGTATGGATTGATACATTCAGAATCGGGAGATCGGGATAGTTACGTTCATCACGTCGTTCGAATAAAGCTCCATTCCGCACAACCTCCCAATGCGCCGGGATCTCTCCCAGCCACGGAATCCCCGACGCCTTCATCTCCACGTCGGGATCAAGGCCCTTGGTGACGGCGTGACTGATGAGCGCGGCGCGCTGTTCCTCCAGCCGGTCGAGGAGCTGCTCGAATCTGCGCGTCAACGCGGCGAGGTTGGTGGTCTCCCGGTCAAGGAAGGCGGCGATGGCGCGCTGTTCGGGGGGCGGTGGATATGCTATGTTTATTTCATTGATCTGGCTCTCGTTAACAGATGGCACTGCACCAGGATTCGCTAACTGTGCTAGATCGATACCGAGTAATTGATAGTAAATGTACTTCACCACGCCATCGTTCAATGTTAAAGCCATTACGTTGTTGTCGATGCACGATGGTTGCTTCAGAATCCTGCGTTTGTTCGTCAATAATGCTGCACCAACCTTGGGGAAAACTATGCTACCACTAGGAAAAATAGATGCTCCAAGGTTTTGAGATGTCTCGTGAGTCACGCAATTTTGTGGATGTTGTAGGTATACTTCGTTTCCTAACGTGTTCATATCACTTACTTTGAAAAAAGGGAGCTCCGCTTCCGAAACTCCTTGTTCTTCATGAGGAAAACCGGCTCCAGATTTGGTATCAGCAATCCGTTTGAGCAAAGTTGCTTCCCAATGCGCCGGGATCTCCCCCAGCCACGCGACGCCGGCGTCCTTGTAGGCAGTATAGGCGGGCCAACGGCTCATGCCGCCTCCTCGTCCAGGTGGGACGCACTTCCAAAGTGCGTCCCACCTTCTGAACGCCACACGGTTCCCCGCATCAAGATCGCGCTAATGTTCAAGACGGTTTTTGGTCTCACTTCAGATCCCACCACAGCGCATCCAGCGTCCACAAATCCATCCCTGCTTCATCAGCCAGGGAACGCAGTACCTTGTTGATCGCTACATATTTTTCGCCCATCGAAGTTCTGCGACGAAAGGTGGGCCATACCTTCAGCGTCTTCATCCCTTTTTCCGAAGTGCCGTTCCAGACGCCGTAGCGATCCGGATACTTAACGAGAAGTAAGGCGGAAGCAATACCATGGCCCATCCCCTTAACCGCACGCACTGACCTTGTGAATCGCGGGGCGATATCGCCTTCTCCATACAACAAAAAGTCAAGACTGCTGCGAAGTGTTTCCATATCTGAGGTGATTCGCCCAGATTGACGGTGTAGACCTCGCCAGTGTTTGTTGTTCTTGTGCACAAGAAAGGAACGGAACTCGGAAGTCGTGAGCTCCGGGAGATGTTCGCGAGCAAAGATCGGTTGGTATCGACCTAATACCTCATCCTTGCTGCCAAAGGGCGGTCGAGGCGATGGCTGGCTCCTGTTATAGGCCAGTACTTCCTGTAAACGGCTCACCGCATTTCTGAACATATTGTTATCCATTTGAACCTCCTAAAACTGCCATGCTCTCATCAATCAGCATCTGGCTTTTCGAGGTGGGACGCACGTCCAAAGTGCGTCCCACCTATTACCTCATCCAGCAGGGTCACAATCTCGCCCTGCAGCGTCCGCAGGTCGGCCTCGATCTCCTCCAGCGGGCGCGGCGGCTCGTATTCGTAGAAATACCGGTTGAAGTTGATCTCGTAGCCCACCTGGCCCACGCCGCCGTCCAGGTCGTCGACGTAGTCCCCGTCCACCCAGGCATCTGGCACATGCGGCGCGATCTCCTCGGCGAAGTAGTCCTCCACTGTGCGGTCCAGGGGCACCCGCTCGTAGTCGCGCAGGTCGGTGTCCGGCACGGGCCGCCCTTGCCGGTCCACCAGGATCGCGGCGCTCTCGTCGGGCTCGCCCAGCGCCTCGACGATGGCGTCGCGCATGGCGGCGTAGAGCTTGATCCCCCGCGCCTTGGCGGCTTTCTTGAAAGCGGCGCGGAATTCTCGCACGTCCTTGTAGACGACGGGTTCCATGGCCCGCAGCAGCTCCAGGATCGCCGCCTGTTTGGCCTTACCCTCGGCGATGGCCTGTACCCGCGCCTCGGGATCGCGCTTGCGGCTCTTGGCCAACTTCTGGAAGGCGCGCTCCTCTTTCAAACGCGGAATCCGCTCCTCGCAGGCGCAGAAGTTCATCCGCACCGGGCGCTCCACGCGGATCTTGCGGTAGCCGAAGTCCGTGGTTTTGAAAACGCGATAGGTGCAACGCACGTCCGTACCATCGTCTTTCTGAAAGGTGACCTCGTGGACGCCAGACTCCTCTTCTTCATCAGCCGTGGTGACGTGCGCCGCACCTTGATAGATCTCGACGATCTGCGCCACGTGCGCCTCGGTGATCTCCCGCCGCTTGTCGCCCAGGCTCTTGCGCATGGGCGCCCAGAGCTCGCTGGCGTCGATGAGCAGCACCTGGCCCTCCCGCGTCTCCGGCTTGCGGTTGCTCAGAATCCAGACGTAGGTGGCGATGCCGGTGTTGTAGAAGAGCTGCTCCGGCAGCGCGACCAGCGCCTCCAGCCAGTCGTGCTCCAGGATCCAGCGGCGGATCTCGCTCTCGCCGCTGCCCGCGTCGCCCGTGAAGAGCGGCGAGCCGTTCATGACGATGGCGATGCGCCCTCCGCCCTCCGCGGGCCGGGAGCGGTGACTGAGCATGTGCTGCAGGAAGAGCAGCTGTCCGTCGCTGACGCGCGGCGTCCCCGCGCCAAAGCGCCCGGCGTGGCCCCGCTCCGCCTCGCGCTCCACGGCCTCGCGGTCCATCTTCCAGTCCTTGCCGTAGGGCGGATTCGCCAGCTGGTAGCCGAAGGCCTGGCCCACGTGATGATCCTCCGCCAGCGTGCTGCCCCGGGTAATGTGCTCGGCGTCGCGGCCCGTGGGATCCTTCATGTAGAGATCGGATTTGCAGACGGCGTAGGTCTCCGGGTTGACCTCCTGCCCGTAGAGGTAGACATTGGCCTGCGGATTGAGCGCCTGGATGGTGTCCTTCGTCAACGTCAGCATGCCGCCCGTCCCACAACACGGATCATAAACTTTCCGCACGATGTGGGGCTGGCGCAGCATCTCGCGGTCGGGCGCGATGAGCAACCGCACCATCAGGTTGATGACGTCACGCGGCGTGAAGTGCTCACCAGGGTTCTCGTTAAGCGCCTCGTTGAAGCGGCGGATCAACTCCTCGAAGATGGTGCCCATCTCGTGGTTGGGCACGACGTCGGGGTGTAGGTCGATCTGGTTGAACCGCTCGATCACCAGGTAGAGCAGCCCGGCCTCGTCGAGCCGCTCGATGGTGCGGTGAAAGTCGAAGTTAGCGAGCACCTCGCGCATGTTGGGACTGAAGCCCGCGATGTAGGCGCGTAGGTTGTCGGCCAGATTGTGGGGGTCAGCCAGTAACCGCTCGAAGGTGTAGGGCGAGGTGTTGTAGAAGGCGTAGCCCGAAGCCTTGGTCAGTAGCGGCGTCAGGTTGTCGAGCCGGTCGCGGTAGGCGTGATACTTCTCCAACACCTCGTCCTTGGTCGGGGCCAGCACCGCGTCGATGCGGCGCAGCACTGTGAAGGGCAGGATGACCTCTTGATAGCGTCCACGCTTGAAGGTGTCGCGGATCAGGTCCGCCACGGACCAGATAAAGTTGGCTTTTGCGGTGAAGTTGTTCTGCATAGGTTGGGTCGTTCTCCTCGTGATATGCCATGAATAATAACGCAAAGCGCCCGTCAGCGCTTGCACCGGCGGGCGTATGGTGTAAACTGGTGATCGCCTGGGTGGTGCAGACGCCTGGGCTTTTCCAAGCCCCAAGCGCGGGAACGCTGTGGGGCTTTTTTTCTATGTTGATTTCATCCCAAAGTTTAGCACTATTTTGATGAATGTACAACTGGCTTTTTATTTCTGCTGTTAGCATGTGGTTTGAGAGCGGTGATTTGCAGGAAGGTGGCTGAAGATGCGAAGTGTGCTGAACGTTTGTAATCCTTTGGGCTGGGTCCTACTGCTTATGATCATGACGAGTTGCCTGGCGTCTCCAACCGCGTCCCCGGGCTCCACCCAAACGCCTACCCGCATACAAAACGCTCCTGTCGTCACACCCTCCCCCACACCGTCACCGTGGTTCACGGCTACGCTTACGCCCCCATCTCTGTCAACGCCGCAGACCGGATTTGCCCCAAACAAGCGCGGCATCCACCTCTTACTCGACGACGGGCGCAATGTCTGGCCCGTCGCACTCTGGCCTATCCACCTCGAGTACGCGAGCTGGGCCGTCGGCCCTTGGGGGTACGTCACCGAGTTGATTCGTGGGGACGATCTGGACGGGCAACGCTGGCAGAGATTTATGGATCTCTGTGCCAAGTACAAACTGATACCTGTGCTACGTCTGGCGACCACCTACGATCAAGACCTGAACTGGTGGCGGGCACCCGAGCCCGATGCTGACGGCAGCTATCGTTCCCTCGCGGCGCGTTACGCTGCTTTTGTGCGCGACCTTGACTGGCCGACTGACGCGCATTACGTTATTATTGGCAACGAGCCCAATCATGGGAACGAATGGGGTGGGCGGCCCGACCCGGCCGCCTATGCGCGCTTCTTTGTTGATGTCGCCATCGCTATTCACGCCGCCGACCCTGATGCACGCGTGCTCAACGCCGGTTTTGATCCCTACACCCCACATACGGGCAGTCAGCCCTTTATCGATGGACTCTATTACATGGACGAAGAAACTTTCCTGGATGAGATGTACGCCGCGGTCCCCGAAGTCTTTGAGCATCTAGACGTTTGGTGCAGCCATGCCTATCCGATGGGACCATTTACAGCGCCGCCCTGGCAGCAAGTGTATGGACGGGATCTGATCAATGATGCTGTCAATCCTCATCGTCAAGTGCCCCCTGCGAGAATCAACAACCGGGGGATCAACGGCTATGAGTGGGAACTCTTCAAACTCTCGACATACGGGCGCGAGCTTCCACCGGTTATGATCACCGAGACGGGGTGGCGGCATGCTGAGTCCACCGATCCACAAACCACCGACGGCGGTGTGGCGCTACCTGATGCAGCGACTGTGGCCCTATACTTCGACTTGGCCATGTATGGGAACGGGGGACGATATCCCAATCGGCCCTCCGAGGGGTGGACGCCCTGGCAGGAGGATGCGCGCATCATGGCGGTCACGCCCTTTGCTCTCAATGGGCAGCCGCAGGAGTGGGGCTACACTAACTGGCTGGCGCTGAACGCCGTTGGGGAGGTCCTTGATGTCTACGCGCCTTTCGAAGTTTGGGCTACGGGTAGTACGCCACCGTAAGGCCGATGACGTTCAGGGCTGGATCTCGCGACCCAACGTTCTCCGTCGAGAGATCTTCAATTCTCACCTCGGAAAGTACTCCTTGCCGGCACGTTTCAGGCAGCGATAAGGTCAGCATATCGATATGTCCCGTCAAATTGGGAAAATCGGCCAGGGCTCCCCGCCAGACCATCTTGGCTTCAGGCGCCGTAGTGACGACGTCCCCAATCGTATGCCACTCACGCAGATTGCGGCCCAACTCCAGGGTCGTCAGCAGATGCTCGCTATCCTCGCACATCACGCGCACCTCACCTACCGACAGACGGTTGTACCGCGCAAAGGCGTTGCCGGCCGTGAGCAACAGGTAGATCCGTTGGGCCTGCGCTACCTGCAGATTTAGCGTGGCCTTGGTGGGATAGGCGTTGTTCGGTGCCGGTTCGGCCTGACTCTTGAAAATCTGTGAAGAGAGATTGAAGGGGATCTCGCCTAAGGTGACATCGCCCAGAGGCGGGCTCTGGAAATGGTCCCAGGACGTGTTCGCAATCGATTGGATAGCCAGGGCCTCATACGTGAGCACCGGCCGAGGTGTTGAGGTGGGTGAGCGAGTGATGGTAGGCTTGGGGGATGGCGCCGGCTGCTGCTCCACCGTGCGGGTAGGCGCCACCGTTTCCGTCGCTATACTCTGTGAGGTAGTGCTCTCGGGTGTTGCAGTCGCAGTTGCTGAGGTGACGTAAGTAGCTTTTGGGCGGCCGCCGTCCTCAAGGCTTATCACCACCAGCGCCAACACACCGATCAGGGCTACGATGCCGACTCCCCAGCGCCAAAGGGCGGGACGTCGTTTTGGAGGTGCCAGTGCGGCTTCTGTCTCAGCGTCCAGCGCCTTCGCCATCTCCTCGGCTGTGGACCAGCGTGCCCCCTGCGGCAGAGCCATCGCCCGCTGAATGACTTGATCTATTTGGGCGCTGACCCGTTCATCCAACTCGCGAGGGGTCTTGAACCGTTCTGGAAACGCCATACGGTCGGTGACCGAAGGCGGTGCCTGTCCTGCGAGCGCATGGTAGAGCGTCGCGCCCAGGCTGTAGATATCACTGCGCGGCTCGGTATGTCCAGTATGCGTGCTGTATTGTTCTGGTGGCGCATACTCCGGCGTCCCCGCGCCGCGAATCGCCGTCCGCGTGCGGGGATCGTTGGGGTCCCAGAGCTTCACCAGGCCGAAGTCCACCAGCACGGCTTCGCCGTCCGGCGTGATGATGACGTTCTGCGGCTTGATGTCGCGGTGCAGCACGCCCTGCTTGTGGCAGTAGGCCAGTGCCGCCAACAGCTGCCTGGCCCAGGTCAGCACCTGTGTCTCGTCGAGGGCACCGGGGCGCTTGATGCGCTCGGCCAAGCTCTCCCCCTCCACGTATTTCATGACGAGGTAGGACTTGCCCTCCTCCTCGAAGTAGTCGCTCACGTTCACAAGATGGGGATGGTCGAGGCGCGCCAGGGTCTGGGCTTCCTGGATGAATTGCTGTCGTAGCCGGTTCAGCATGGGTGCGGCGAGACCGGGTTGAGGGACCAGCTCTTTGACCGCGACAGGAATGTTGAGCCGCGTGTCCCAGGCGCGATAGACGGCGCCCATCCCACCCTGGCCCAGGAGAGTGACAATGCGATAGCGTTGCTGCAACATTTGGCCAGTGTTCAGTGACATGGGCTCTCCGGACTGGGTTCCTGCATCTATCTGCGCTCCCACGTCCCATCGCCGTAGAAGACGTAGACTGTACCTGTGTCGGTGCGTAAGGCGGAGCCGTTCTCAAATTGCTGGAGAGTGCCCTGATAGCCCCGTTCGCAATCCAGCGCATTGCCCAGGCGATTCCGAATCTCCGGGATATCGCACCACATGGTGCCGAAGCCCCGCTTGGGCGTCGGCGGACACTGGGCCGGCGTGTTGGCGTCTGCGCAGGGGAACTCCGGGCTTCCTTCAACGTAGGGCGCGTGGGTGAAGATCCGCCAGGTGCCCTCGTTGAAGAGAACGAGGGCTTGCGCGGTGTCGATGGGCTCCCGCCAGAACATCTTGCCGCCCTCGAAGGTCTCCTCCGCGATCAATCCGCTAAACGCGCTTCCCTGCGCGCATCCCAGGCGCGCCTGTTCCGCCGCCCAGACGGCGGCAAAGTGTCCCTGGACTGTGGAGCAACTGGGCGTTGCGGTTGGGTTGGGCGTCGCTGTTGGTACCAATGTCGCCGTGGCCTCGGGCGTGACCGTTGGGGCGAGGGTCGCGCTGGGTTCCTCTGGGGCCGTTGCCGTGGCTTCTTCGGTGCGGGCGGCGGCCGGAGATGGCAGAGACTCAACCGCCGTCGTGCTGACCGCACCGGCGTTCGTTGCAGTTAAGGTGGGCTGCTCAAGGGTCTCGGTCGCGGTCGGCGTCCCCGTCTCACGGGATAGCAATCGTGCCCCCACCGTTCCAAGCATGAGTAGGGTGATGAGTACCACGGCCCCGATGCCCCACCAGAGCCAGCCGGCCTTGCGCTGTGGTTGGGACACAGGCGCAGGACGATCGATGCCCTGCAGAGGCGCGGCCATTTCTTGTGTATGTTGGAACCGGTGTTCGGGTTGGGGCTCCAGGGCGCGATGGACGACGCGTTCCAAACGCGGCGAGACCTCCGGTTGCAGCTCGCGCAAGGGGCGCAAGGCCTGGGGATCGACCATGCGCTGCGTCGCCGTCGGTGGCACCTCGCCGGTCAGTGCATGATAGATCGTCGCGCCCAGACTGTAGATGTCGCTTCGCGCATCGGTATGACCGGCCACGATGTCATACTGCTCCGGCGGCGCGTAAGCCGGCGTGCCCGTCCCGCGAATCACGGTGTGGGTGCGCGGATCATTGGGATCCCAGAGTTTCACCAAGCCGAAGTCCACCAGCACGGCGTTGCCATCGGGCTGAATGACAATATTCTGCGGCTTGATATCGCGGTGCAGGATGTGCTGCGCGTGGCAGGTGGCCAGCGCACCTAAGATCTGTGCGGTCCAGGCGACCACCTCGGCTTCGGGTAGAGCGCCCTCGCGTTCGATACGCTCGGCCAGGCTCTCGCCTGCCACGTACTTCATAACCAGGTACGCCTTGCCACCTTGCTCAAAGTAGTCACTCACGTTGACCAGGTGCGTATGGTTTAGCCGCGCGAGCACCTTGGCTTCTTGCAGAAACTGTTCCCGCAGGCGAGCGAGCATCTCGGGATCGAGTCTGGGCTGGGGAAGGAGTTCTTTGATGGCGACGGAGATATCCAGGCGGTTGTCGTGGGCGCGGTAGACGGCGCCCATCCCGCCCTGGCCCAGGAGAGTGACGATGCGATAACGTTGCTGCAGCATCTGTCCGTTATTCAATGACATAGTTTACCTTGGACCTTGTAGTGAGATGTGTAGCCTTCAGAATTCTATCACGCGATCATGGCTTGCCTTGAATCCAATGCGCGTATAACACAGTAACTGCAGCCGGATCATAGGTGTTGGCCAGAGCTATGAAATCCTCAGCATCAGCAATCCGATACTTGTATTCAGCCAGAAATTGGTGCAGAAGTGCCAAGAAGTCCTCTTCCCCTAATGCCTGATGCAGCTCGTGGAAGAAGTTTGTCGCGTGAATGTAGACGACGGGGCCGTAATTTGCAGCGGTGTAGGCTGTTACGGGCAAGTTGGCAGGTGTCCGTTGATATGACGGGGACTGAGCGTAGTAGGGCTGTTGATAGTAGGAAAACAGCAAGGTGTCGGCATAATCTGCGCCGTAAACTTCCCGGAAATAGAGCATGGACGCATAACTGGCCAAACCTTCATCTAACCAGGCTGCATTGACCTGATCGTTGCCCACCATTCCGTACCACCATTGGTGGGCCACTTCGTGTGCCACAACCAGTTCAAGCCACTGGGCACCCTGATTTAATGTCTTCGGGCCGAGTTGGATCGCTCCTGGCGCTTCCAGGCCGCTGGCACTGATAGGGGATTGAATCATGTCGAGCTCTGTATACGGATACGGGCCGAATAACCGCTCATAGGTCTGTACTGCGTCCTGCGTGTACTGAAGGATGTCTGGGGCTGCTGCCAGACCCTCCGGCGTGTGGCTAAACACTCGAATCTGAACCTCATCTCGAGTCCCAACTGTGCTCGTGTAACCTCGTCCCAGGACCAGGGCGAAGTCTCGGATCGGTCCGCCGACAAAACGCTGGATTTCGGTGCCTTGGGGGGCGCTCTTCCTCTCCACAGACCGCCCAGATGTTACGACGATGACGTCGGAAGGCACCGTCACCGTGACAGTGAAAAACGCAGCTTCTGCATGCAGAGGATCACCGATTCCTGTTACCAGATCGGACTGCCATCCCTGCTCATACACGGCCAATGTGGGATAGAAGCCTCCCAGCGTCATCACGTGACCCTCGCGGTTAAAGGCCCCGTAACCTGCCCGGTTCGCATAAGGGACCGCCAACTGATACTCAGTAGTGACCAAAGCGCTGCGGTCGGGAGCCAGAGGATGTGGCAACGGGACACGGGCGGCGGTTCCCTCCATTTCAAGGACAGGCTGGACAGAAACGCCATCGACGCGCAGACGTTGAATCTCAAGTGAACCGCCGTAGCCAGGCGTATTTGGATAGAGACGCAGCAGCAGATCAGATAGAGGTCTCTCGGCATTATTCACATAGCGGATGCGAGCTTCTCCTTCCCATATCCCCTGTTCGTCGTCACGCAGCGTCAGGGTGAGATCGTAGATAGGGAGTCCGCCAAGATCAGCCTGGGGCAGATGCCGGAGATCGGCTGTATAGCTCATCCACTCCGGGGAAGGAGTCGGCGTGGAAGTCGGCACGGGAGACGGCGATAGAGGCGTAGGCTCTGGATCAGTAACGGAGGAAGTGGAAGTAGGCCGTGGTATTGTCGTCGCTTGCCTGACTTGTGACGTGCTGGGACTCGGTGTGGGTACGGGATTCAGGCCGTTACAGGCCACCAATACAGAGAGCAGCACCGCATAGATCGTGTACTTCATGGCACCAGCACGTCCTGGGCACATCGAAAACCGATATCATCATCGGAGAAATTGGGTTCAGCCGATCCCCGGTTGGCAGCTCGTTGCCACGCAATCCGACTGTACCATGATCCGCTTCGCATGCTGCGCTCACTACCTGACAATGGTCCTGTCGGGTTGCGCGTGAGAGAGGAGATGTAGTACTCCTCGTTGAACCAATCGGCCACCCATTCCCATACATTGCCTGACATATCAAGCGCGCCATAAGGGCTGGCTCCGGCGGGGAAACTGCCCACGGGGCGCGTATCCCCCAGGCGATCGTTAGCGTTTGTGTGGCTCTCATTCCATACATCGCCCCAGGGGAAGACCCGTTCATCGGTACCCCGCGCAGCCTTCTCCCACTCGGCCTCCGTGGGAAGACGGGCACCCACCCAACGACAATAGGTATCGGCGTCGTACCAGTTGACCCATAATACCGGATAATCGTCAAAGGCACCGCCGTCGTAATAATCGGGACGGGTGGCCGAGGACGTCTCCATAGGAGGCGCACAACCACCGGCATCCACACACGCCCGATATTGGCCCACCGTTACCTCGGTGCGGTCAATCCAGAAGGCCTCCAGATAGACCTCGCGCTGCGGTTTTTCGAATTCAGTAGCCATCTCGTCAGCATCGGTTGAGCCCCTCAGGAAAGACCCCGCCGGCACATAGACCATCAATGCTTTATCCTGGGAACGGATGCGGGTGTCGCCCGCTTCAGGCAGAGGCGTCTGAGATGGGGACGGAACCGCTGTGGCTGTCTCTGTAAGGGACGCTCTCTTTGTCGGTGTTGGTGCGGACGTGGCACTCGAAGTTGGGTCTGAAGACGGAACAGAGCTATCTCTGAATAACGAGAACAACCCTACACTGATGACAATGAGGAGCAAAATGGCGCCGGTCACCACCCAGCGCCATACCGGCATCTGCTGCCACCAGGTGGATCGCGAGGCCGGGCTGGTTTGTCTTGCCGAGACTGGGGAATCCCCGCTCGAATCCAAACTCGACACTCTCTGCATCAATGCGGTTGCCATTTCCTGCGCGCTCTGGAAACGACGTTCTGGCTGAGGCTCCATAGCGCGATGCACGACTTTCTCTAGCTGTGACGAGACGCGCGGGTTGAATATCCGCAACGGTCGTAACGCCTGGGGATCAACCATGCGCTGCGTCGCCGTCGGCGGGGCTTGCCCAGCTAGTGCGTGGTAAAGCGTGGCACCCAGACTGTAGATGTCGCTTCGCGCGTCGGTATGGCCGGCCACGATATCGTACTGCTCAGGTGGCGCGTAGGCCGGCGTGCCTGTTCCCCGAATGACCGTACGTGTGTGAGGATCATTGGGATCCCACAGCTTCACCAGGCCAAAGTCCACCAGCACCGCCTGATCCTCCAGGGTGATGATCACGTTCTCCGGTTTTATGTCCCGGTGTATCACGCCCTGTGCATGGCTGTACGCAAGTGCCCTTAACAACTGGTTGGTCCAGGCACGTACCTGCGTCTCGTTGAGCGCCCCCTCTTGCTCAATCCGCTGTGCCAGATCCTGTCCCTCCATATACTTCATGACGAGGTAGGCTTTTCCATTTTCCTCAAAGTAATCGCTGACGTTTACCAGGTGAGGGTGATCAAGACGGGCTAAAATGTGGGCTTCTTGGATGAACTGCTGGCGCAGCCGACTCAGCATGTTTGCGTTGAGGCCGGGTTGTGCTACCAACTCTTTGACCGCTACCGGGATATTGAGCCGCGTGTCCCAGGCGCGATAGACGGCGCCCATACCGCCCTGGCCCAGGAGAGTGACAATGCGATAGCGGTTTTGCAACACTTGTCCGGACGTCAAAGGCATACGTTTTTCTCCATTGTGCAAGTGTTTTATATCATCATCATTGATAAAGCCCACCGGGTTTGTCTCGGTGGGCGGCTATGGTATACTGTGGTCGTCAAGGTCGGCCCACCAAGAAAGGCCTTGACCGGGCCCCAGATGTGTATGCATCTGGGGCTTTT
>CAYVKR010000064.1:0-12828 GCA_964452025.1 uncultured Anaerolineales bacterium | reverse complement strand
CTGGTCACCGTCTGCGGCGCGTTCTCCGACCGCTGGCACGAAGCCGCCGTCGCCAGCGGCGTGCCCGTGGATCGCGTGGACGTGGAGTGGGGCCAGGGCATCACGCCCGAGCTGGTCGACGAGGCGCTGAGCCAGGGCGACTACGACACGCTCACCGTCACTTTTAACGAGACGTCCACCGGCGTCATGAACCCGCTGGAAGAGATCGCCGCGCTGGTCCACGAGAAGTACCCCGACGTTATGATCCTGGTCGATGCGGTCTCTGGCATGGCAGGCGCCAAGATCGAGTTCGACGCCTGGGGCATCGACGCCGTCTTCGCCAGCACACAGAAGGCCTTCGCGCTGCCCCCGGGACTGACCGTCGCCGCCGTCAGCGAGCGCCTGCTTGAGCGCAGCAAAGAGGTGGAGAATCCCGGTTTCTACTTCAACCTGCAGCGCCTCTACAAATACTACAAGCGCAGCCAGACGCCCGCCACGCCCGCCATCAGCCTGATCCAGGCGCTCAACGTCCAGATGGACGATATCCTAGAGGAAGGGTTAGAGAACCGCTGGCAGCGCCACATCGAGATGGCCGAGACCGTCCGCGCCTGGGCGCGCAAATACTTCGGTCTCTTCCCCGACGAGCGCTTCCTCTCCAACACCGTCACCACCGTGGAAAACACCCGCGGCATCAACGTGGTCGATCTCAACGCGGAACTGGCCAAGCGCGGCGCCGTGATCTCCAACGGCTACGGCTCCAAGCTGCGTGAGAAGACCTTCCGCATCGCGCACATGGGCGATCTCACCGTGGACGACATCGAGTGGCTGCTGGGTCAGATCAACGACATTCTGGGATTGGCGTAGGCCAGTCCCCAGGGAGGACACAATGACACGATTGATTGTATGTGATCCGATTGACGATTCCGCCGTAGCCGCCATCCGCGACCTGGGCATTGACGTCGACGTGCACGATGACGTCACGCCAGACGCGCTGGTCGACGTCATCGGCGACTACGACGCCATGATCGTCCGCAGCCGCACGAAAGTGCGCGAGCCCCTCCTCGACAAAGCCACCAGCCTGAAACTGATCGTCCGCGCGGGCGTCGGCCTGGACAGCATCGACGTGGATTACGCCGCAGATCATGGCATCGCGGTGGAGAACACGCCCGCAGCCAGCACCAACGCCGTCGCCGAACTGACGCTGGGCCTGATGTTGAGCCTGGCGCGCCACATCCCTCGCGCCGACGCGACGATGAAGGCCGGCGAGTGGGCCAAGAAACAACTCAAGGGCACCGAGATCCAGGACAAGACCCTGGGCGTCATCGGATACGGGCGCATTGGGCAGGCCGTGGGCGAGAAAGCCAAGGCTCTGGGCATGACTGTCGTCGCCTACGACCCCTACGTCGAGCACGAGGACGTCGTTGACTTCGACGCGTTGCTGGCGTCGGCGGATTACATCACGCTGCACCTGCCGCACAACGAGAACACGCACCATCTGCTAAGCGCCGCCGAGTTCGCCAAGATGAAGGCGGGCGTCCGCCTCATCCACGCCGCGCGCGGTGGCGTCGTCGACGAGGCCGCGCTCTACGACGCGCTGGAAGAAGGACACGTCGCAGCGGCTGCGCTCGACGTCTACAGCGAGGAGCCGCCGACCGGCGACCTGCTGCGCAGCCTGGTGGAACTCCCGCAGGTCATCGCCACGCCGCACATCGGCGCAGGAACGACCGAAGCCAAGGCCCGCATCGGCGACGAAATCATCAAGAAAGTCAAGAAGCATCTGATCTAAACGGAGGCACTATGGCAAAGATTCGACCCTTCCGGGGATTGCGCTACAATCCCGATGCATTTTGTGATCTCTCAAACGTCATCACCATGCCCTACGATCGCATCCACGCGGCGGAACGCGAGGCGTACTACGATCTGAGTCCGTACAACTTCGCCCGCATCATCCAGGGCGTGCGCAAACCCGACGCACCGGAGAACAACGTCTACACCCGCGCACGCTGCTACATGCACACCTGGCTGGCTGAAGACGTGATGCTGCGCGATCCCAAGCCGGTGCTTTACGTGCTGGAGCAGACCTTCACCACGCCCGATGGCGCCGAGTACACCCGCCGGGGCTTCACCGCCGCGCTGGAGCTGACCCGCTTCGATGAAGGCGTCATTTTGCCCCACGAGCGCACCATGAGCGGTCCCAAGGCCGACCGGCTGGAGCTGACGCGAGTCACGCAGACCGCGTGGGGCCATATTTTCATCCTCTATCCCGACGCCGAGAACCACATCAACGCGCTGCTGCAACCCTACCTGGACAGCCACATGCCCGCCATGCTGCGCGAGCAGGTCATTGAGCCCGACGTCGAACAGAATTTCTGGGTCGTCACCGAGCCCGACGTGGTGGCTGCCGTGACGGGAGCGATGGGGCCGAAGCGCAATCTCATCATCGCCGACGGGCATCACCGCTACGAGACCGCGCTGGCCTACCGCGACGAGATGCGAGAGCAGCACCTCGACGCGCCCGCCGACGCCGCCTTCAACTACGTCATGGCGACCTTCGTCAGCATGAGCGATCCCGGCCTGGTGATCCTGCCGACGCACCGTCTGGTCCACGCCTACGACAAGATGAACGGGCAAGAGGTGCTCAAGGCGCTGGAACCCTACTTCGACGTCGAGCCAAAGGCAAACCGCGAAGCGGTAGAAGCCGGGCTGGCAGAGGCCGTGCCGGAGCATCCGCGCTACGGTTTCTACGACGGCGACTACGCGCTGCTCACGCTCAAATCGCTCGACGCGATGGACGACCTGGTGCCCGATCGCGAGCCAAGCTGGCACGCGCTGGACGTCGCCGTGCTGCACGAGCTGGTGCTGGAGCACGTCATGGGCCTTTCGAAAGAGAGCGTGGCGCGCAAAGAGAACCTGGACTATCTCCGCAATCCTGCGCCTGGCCTGGAGGCCGTCGATGGGGGTGAAGCCAACTTCCTCTTCCTGCTCAACGGCACACGCATGGAGCACGTCCGCGCCTGCACCAAGGCCGGCGAGAAGATGCCGCAGAAATCCACCGACTTCTTCCCCAAGATCATCAGCGGCATGGTGGCGCTGCCATTGCACGACACCATGGAGTGATTCAGAGCATCTGCTAACTTGACGGGGCCGGCGCACGTTCCGGCCCCGTTTTGCGTGATCCACGTAGCATACGCAGAGAATGAAGCGCCACATGCGCGCTGACTGGACAATCAGCGTATTTCGTCCATAATCTAGATAGTCTATTGAGGACAGGCCTCGGTCTGCTGGGGAACTACTGTCGGGGACTGACCCTTAACACAACCACGATTTTTATCTCAGTCAAGGATGCACTGGTGTGTCACGACCAACACACTAACAGTAATGTCAGGCTGCGCTTCCTTAACGCCTGCGCCTGAGTTTCCCGGTCAGCTAGATCCGATGGAGGGGGGCTATGACGTTGACCACCGGAGAAATGCTGCAAAGTCGTTATCGTGTCGTGGCCCTGCTGGGCCAAGGCGGGATGGGCGCCGTCTATCGTGCCTGGGACACGCGCCTCAACATCCCCGTGGCCGTCAAAGAGCAGGTGCCGCAACCGGACCTCGACGCGGAAACGTTGGCGCGGATGCGGCAACAGTTCATCCAGAAAGCCCAGACCCTGGCGCGACTCGACCATCCCCATCTCGTGAACGTCAGCGATTATTTTGAGGAGGACGACAAGTCTTACCTCGTCATGAAGTACGTGGAGGGCGTGAGCCTGGCTGAACGCATTGAGGAAGTTGGCGCCCTGGGCGAAGCACAAGTCCTCACCTGGGCCGCGCAGCTGCTGGCGGCACTGGCCTACTGTCACCAGCAGGGTGTGCTCCACCGCGATCTTAAGCCGCAGAACGTGGTCATCACGCCGACGGGCGAGGCAGTCCTAGTGGATTTCGGGCTGGTGAAGCTCTGGGATCCCAACGATCCGCGGACGCGCACGGCCATCCGGGGGGCGGGGACGCCGGAGTACGCGCCGCCGGAGCAGTACGACACTGTGGCAGGCCATACCGACGCGCGCAGCGACATCTACAGCCTGGGCGCGACGCTCTATCATGCGCTGGCGGGACAGGCGCCGCCGACGGCAACACAGCGCATGGTCGATCCGAAGGCGCTGCGCCCGCTGCACGAATTGAACGCGCACGTCTCCCCACAGCTGGAGGAGGTCGTCCACCGCGCCATGGAGCCGCAACCGGGTCACCGATTTCACCGCGCCGAGGCCATGGCAGTGGCACTAAGACCGCAGGAGCCGACGACACATCTGGCTGAGCCGACCACCGCACTGCAACCGGAAGGGGAGCAGACTGTGCGGCAGATGCCAGCGACACGGACCTCGGAACCATCCAAGTCGACGTCCGCGTGGTGGAGGGCAATTCCCATTTGGGGCTGGGCCGTCGGCATGGTGATGATCGTCGGGGGCGTGCTTGTTCTGGGAGGACGGGAACCTGCAGCATTAACCATTGTGCCGGATGCCACTGACACGTCCAAGCCGACGTCCTCTGTCTCCGAGGCCACTGGAGACCTGCAGGACAGCACCCCCACAGCGACACCGACGGAAGAACCGGCGCCCACATCGACCAACACACCACCGCCGACGGAGACGCCGCAGCCCGAGGAACCATCCGCTGGTCTCGCCCCAAGCGAGACCTGGATCCGTCCCATCGATGGCGCAGTGATGGTTTACGTGCCGGCGGGTGAGTTCGAGAGAGGGAGCTTCCTGTATGGCAACGAGCGACCCGAGCACACGGTATCGTTAGATGACTTCTGGCTCGATCAGACCGAGGTGACCAATGCGCAGTTTGCGGCTTTCTTAAACGAGCAGGGGAATCAAGCAGAGGGTGGCGTCACCTGGCTGGACGTAGACGCTGACGAGTGTCTGATCGAACAGCGCGGGGGAACGTTCCATCCCAAGGATGGCTATGCTGACCATCCCGTGGTTGAGATCTCGTGGTTCGGCGCCACGGCCTATTGTACCTGGGCGGAGAGCCGCTTGCCGACGGAGGCTGAGTGGGAGTATGCGGCGCGCGGGCCGGAGAGCCTGAACTATCCGTGGGGCAACAAGTGGCAGGTCGGTCTGGCGAACTGTGCTGATGACAGTTGTGAGGACGGCTATGAGCAAACAGCGCCGGTCGGCAGTTTCCCGGCGGGTGCGAGTTGGGTGGGCGCCTATGACCTGGCGGGCAACGTCTTCGAGTGGATCAACGATTGGCATGCGGAGGATTACTATGAGAGATCGCCCCAGGACAACCCAACTGGCCCTGCGAGCGGGACGAGACGGGGCCTGCGTGGTGGCTCCTGGCTCTTTGCAGGAGGAGAAATACGGGGCGCTGCCCGCTGGGAAAATGAACCCACGGAAACAAAGAGTTACTATGGGTTCCGATGCGCCGCGTCGTCGCTGCCGGGAGAGTGACACGTCTGTCTTCGGTTACTCCGATGTGCTGAAGGCCAACCCACCAGAGACCGGTCACAGCGGAATCGGCAACGTTTAACTTGCAACGCATAACGTTCAACCATTTTCACAGGAGAGTCCCATGGAAAGAAGATGCCCTCAGTGTGGCGCACTGGTACGTGCGCAGTCCCGCTTCTGTCCTGAATGCGGACAGCCCCTCGACCCTGGAAAGGAACCCGGAAAGGCAGAGGCCCCCTCTCCAACCCAACCCACGTTAATCATCCGCGTGACCGGTCAGCCGCAGCGTGAGGTGTCCCTCGACCGGCCCGTTCTCACCATGGGACGGGCGCCGGATAACGACATTGTCCTCTCTCACAGCTATATATCCGGTCACCACGGACGATTCGAACGGCACGGCGCCGAATGGCACTACACGGATCTAAAGAGCACCAACGGCACCTACGTCAACGGTCAGCGGGTGGAACACGCCGTGCTCCAGAATGGCGATGTCCTGCGCATCGGCGACGTCCACGGCAACTCCGTCGGGCTTACGTTTCGTTCGGCACCTCAGGCTGTGGGCATGCCTGCCTATGAGCACGTCGGGCCGCAGCGCGCTGCTGGATCACCGATGGGCACGCAGCACATGGGTTCTCAGATGCTGGGGGGCGCTCCTTCTATCACCATTGGACGAGATCCCCAGGCGCAGATCACGCTAGACGCGCCGGTCGTCTCGCGTCAGCACGCGCGCATTCAGCAGACGGCTCAGGGACCGCTTATCACCGACCTCAACAGCACCAACGGCACGTTTGTCAACGGCAGTCGCCTTACCACAGCCCGTCGACTTCAAGAAGGTGATGTGGTGCAGATCGGGCCGTTCAAACTGGTCTACGAGGCCGGCGAACTTCGGCAGTACGTCGCCAGAGGCGGCGTCCGGCTCGACGGCATCCGCGTGAGTCGAGAAGTAGGCAAGGGCAAGACGCGAAAGCGTATTCTCAACGATATCTCCCTCTCCGTCTATCCCAGAGAGTTCATCGCGCTGGTCGGAACGAGCGGCGCCGGAAAGAGCACGCTGATGAAGGCATTGAGCGGCGTCGCCCGCGCCCAAGAGGGTCAGGTGCTCGTCAACGGCGACAGCCTCTATCAGCAATTCGATGCCTACCGCACGATGATTGGATACGTACCCCAGGACGACATCATTCACCGCGACCTCAAGGTCGCCGATGCGCTACGCTACTCGGCGAAACTCCGCCTGCCGCCTGATACGTCCGCTGAGGAGATCGAACGGCGCATCGACAACGTGCTGGAAGACGTGGAGATGCTCGGGCAGAAAGATCAGGTCATCAACAGCCTGAGCGGCGGACAGCGGAAGCGGGTCTCCATCGCCTCAGAGCTTCTGGCTGAGCCGCGCCTTTTCTTCCTGGATGAGCCAACCTCGGGGCTAGACCCGGGCCTGGAGAAGAAAATGATGTACACGTTGCGCCATCTCGCCGACGGAGGGCGCACCATCGTCCTGGTCACGCACGCCACGGCCAACATCACTCAGTGCGATCATGTCTGTTTCCTCACCCAGGGACGGATGGCCTACTACGGCCCGCCGGAGGAGACCTTTGACTTTTTCAACGTCACTACCGGGGATTTCTCCGATGTGTACGACTGCCTGGACGACGCGAATCCTGAAATCTCGCGCCAGAAAGCGAAGCAGTGGGAGGAGACCTACCGCCGTTCGCCGCAACATCAGACGTTCGTGGCAGAGCGACAGCAGAACCTGCCTCAGGGCCAGCAGCAGACGGGTGAAACAATGGACCGGCGCGGCCCTCGGGTCAACCCCATTCGGCAGTTGAGCGTACTGACACGTCGCTATCTTGATCTGGTGTTACGCGACAAACTGCTGCTCACCGTGCTGATGGCCGTCATGCCCATCATCGGCGCCCTGGTCTTGCTCATCTCGGAGCCTAACTGGCTGGTGGGTGACACCGCCGCCGATATTCAACGGCAGTTGAGCTCGGAAATCGCCGCTGGGGCCACCAGCGCCACCTACAGCATCATCGGCGACAGCCAATCGCTGCTCTTTATCCTTTCTTTCGCCGCTGTACTGCTGGGACTTTTCGCCTCGGTCTATGAGATTGTCAAGGAGTGGTCCGTCTACCGGCGGGAGCGGATGGTCACCCTGCGACTGGTGCCTTATCTTATGTCGAAAGTTCTTGTGTTAGGTGGCTTTGCTCTCTTCCAATGCCTAATGCTTCTCCTGGTCGTGGGATTGCGCGTGGACTTTCCCGCCGATGGCATCCTGCTGCCTGCGCCGGTGGAGATGTACGTCACACTCTGCGTCGCGGCGTTATCCGCCATCGTCATGGGCCTGTTTATCTCGACCGTCGTGCCGAACGAGAACACGGTCATCTACCTGGTCTTCCTGGTCCTTATGTTTCAGATGATCTTCGCCGGTGTTCTCTTTGATCTGCCGGGGATTACAGAGGAGTTCTCCTCGCTCACGCTGACCCGTTGGGCGATGGAAGCGTTGGGAGCCTCGGCAGATATGGAAACGCTCAACGAGATGACGTTGACTCGCTTCCAGCCCGATCCGGTTACCGAAGAAGTAGAAGTCGAAGTGGGAAAACCCGACGAGGACTGGGAGCCGGTAACCGTCGTGACGAAGACGCAGGAGATCGAGGTGCCAGTCCAGCCGGGCATCACCCAGACTGTGCCCATCTCCGTACCCGAGGTCACGGTGAACGATCTGGTGACGGTGACGGAAACGGTAAAAGAGAGTTTCACCGTCGAGCCGGACCCCATGGACGTAGCGACCGAACAAGAGTTCCGCATCAGCTACGAACGCAGCCCCGACCACCTGCTCAAGAACTGGGGATTTCTCCTGGGCTACGGTCTGCTCTTCGGAATCTTGAGTTTGGTTGTTCTGAAACGTAAGGATATTCGCTAGGTTGGATATGAACAAAGGAATTGAGAGAATGCCCCCACTATCTTTCTGCGGAATAGAGCGTGCAGCGTGATCCGTGATACTAACGCCGACCACGATTTACGCTCACAAGATATGCCTGTACAGTACCTGTTGTTTGATTTAGATGATACGCTCTACACCGATGCGTCCGGTCTCTTCCTGGAAGTCCGGGAGCGCATCGTGACCTGGGTCTCCCAGACGTTGGAGATCTCACCGGAGGAGGCAGGCGCACTTCGCGACCAATACTATCACGCCTATGGCACGACGATGGGCGGATTGCTGAAACATCATCCCCACGTGGATATCGACGACTATCTCGAAACCGTCCATCAAGTCGACGTGAGCCGCTATCTCGCGCCGTCTCCGGAGCTCGCCGCCATGCTGACCCGGCTGGATGCGCCCAAGGCCGTCTTCACCAACGCTATCGCCAGCTGGGCGGAGCGCGTGCTCAAGCAGTTGGACGTGCGGGAGCATTTTGAGGCCATCGTTGACGTGCGGGCCGTTGAGTATCACGGCAAGCCGAGCCCCCAGGCGTACCGGCAAGCCCTCACCCTGCTAGAGGCATCCGGTGAAGCGTGCGTGCTGGTAGATGACAGTGAGACCAATCTGAAAGGCGCTGCGGCTTTTGGTATGCGAACCATCCTAGTAGGCAAAGAGACGCTGCCAGGCGACGGCGTAGACTACATTGTCCCCCACGTGCTGGAGACCGAACCCATACTGCGGAGGGTGTTAACGAAGGGAATTTGAGCGTTTTAGCCGGGGTCGATGTCCCCAGCAATTTCATTGCTTGCCAGAGACCGTGCCACAGCAGCCAAAGAAAAACGAGGGCGACCTTGAGATCGCCCTCGTTTGCGTTATAATGCCGGAGGTGGGAGTCGAACCCACATGGGTCGTTGCCCGAGCGAGTTTGAGTCGCTTGCGTCTGCCAATTCCGCCACTCCGGCGTGTTTCAAAGTATATCCGGAATCGCGAAACCGTCAAGGCACAGGTGCGAAAGGGCAGCGCCCAGAGAGCACTCATAGACGAGGTACGATCTCGTAACGAGGGAGGATATGACGTCCATAGCAGAGTCATTTGACGAAGAGAAATTGGTCAAAGCCGCCCAGCGTGGCAACCTGGATGCCTTCAACGAGCTGATTTTGTACTACCAGAATCAAGTCTACAACCTGGCCTACCACATCATGAAAGACCCGGCGGCGGCCAACGACGCTGCGCAGGAGGCCTTCATCTCCGCCTATCGGGCCCTGGACAGCTTTCGCGGCGGCTCTTTCCGCGCGTGGCTGCTGCGGATTGTAACCAACGCCTGTTACGACGAGCTGCGCCGCTACAAACGCCGTCCTCAAATTTCCTTCGACGATTTCGGAGAGATGGACGAGGAGGCCAATCCCCATCTCCGGGATGAAGCGGAGCTCCCCGAGGAGACAGTACAGCGTGATGAACTGCGCGTCTTGCTGGAACAGACGATGGAGCAGTTGCCGGAAGAACAACAGACTACCCTCTTTCTGGTAGATCGATTAGGACTATCGTATCAGGAAGTGGCAGATACCATGGAAACCGAGTTAGGCACGGTCAAGTCGCGGTTGTACCGCGCCCGTGCCAAGATGAGAGACTATCTTATGGAACATTCGGAACTTTTACCGCCTCGTTATCGTCAGATAGGTAGGAGCTAAAAGGAGGTAGGCAGTGACCAACATAACGTGGAACGATGCCGATCTCTACGCCTACCTGGATGGAGAGATGAATGCCGAGCGTTCAGAGGCGTTGGAATCGGAGTTAGCGAATAATGTGACCCTGCAACAGCGCTTGGATAAGCTGCGGCTGACCCTGGCGTTTGTTCAAGAGGTGCCGCTGCGAGAAGAGCCGCGGAACTACATCCTCACCCCGTCGATGGTGGAGGAGCCGGAACCGGAACCTGCAACGCGCCGCCCTTTGCTCTTTGCGATGCGGCTGGCGACGACCCTGAGCGCTCTGGCATTTGTGGTGATGGTGGGCCTCCAGGTCAACGTGAGCCTCACCCCGCAGCCAGCCGCTGCGCCGCACGAAGAAATCTTAATGTTAGAGCGGGAACAGCCCAAAGAAGAAAACACTGCTGCGGTCGAAGAGGAAGCGCCGGTTGAAGTCATGGAGGCGCCGCAAGAAGCGGCCGAAGTAGCAGCGACACCGACAGCTGCCGCTGAGATGGCTGCCGTAGAGGAAGCAGATCGGGCAAGCGAAGAGAAAACGGGTGGGGGTGCGCCCACGTGGGATGACGGCGAGGGAGAAATTGGCGGTCAACAAGGGCTTGGAGGCGATGAATCACCGTTGGAACCGGAGATTGAGGAAGCGCCGCCAGATGAGGATATCGGCATCTGCGGCGTTGACGATACCTCGGAGGAGTGTGCAGGCGATGTGGAAGACGCGCCAGAGGTTCTCGCCGAGGAAGCGACTGGCAGTGAAGTCGAACCGGTCCCCACGGTGGTAGCGGAAGCGACGGAAGAAGCCGTACCAGCAGAGGCCGTCTCAGCGCGGTCGCGTCCCACCTGGCAGCTCTGGCTCGCCATCGCTTTCGGCATCAGCACGGTCGTCCTGGGGCTTGTGACCTGGTGGCTGACAAGCCGCCGGTGATACAGATCCGAGCGCAGCGCTGCAGCTGAAACACGCCATCCCTTTGATGATTGGAAGGGCGGACGATCACGTCCGCCCTCGTTTCATGTGAGCTCATCCCCCGTCCCGCTGCGCTTTTTGTTCGCGGGTTGACGTTACGCTCAGATCGGGTAGCATAAACAAGATTATGGTTAATAATAAGACGATGAAATTTGATCCACATAACATCTCACAGCAGCTGGAGCTCAACTTCTGTCCGCGCTGCGGACACGCGCTGGTTGACGCTGAAGCCTTCGGGCGGATGCGTCGCGTCTGCCCTGGCTGCAGTTTGGTGGTTTTTCGAGATCACAAGGTCGCGGCGGCGATGCTGGTGACCGACGAGCAGCACCGTGTGCTTCTGGTGCAACGAGCGTGGAACCCCGCGCAGGGCCGCTGGAGTCTTCCGGCGGGTTTCGTGGATCACGACGAAGCGCCAGACATCGCAGCCGTACGTGAGTGCCGCGAGGAGACCGGTCTCGCTGTCGAGGCCGTGGATCTGCTGGCTGTGATCTCTGGGCGCGAGCATCCCCACGGCGCCGACATCATCATTATCTATGAAGGGCACATTGTCGATGGAGCGTTGACGTCCGGCGATGATGCAGCCGACGCGGCCTTCTTCTCGCTGGACGCGCTGCCACCGCTGGCCTTCCGCGCCACGCGGGACGTGTTAGCTCACTATAGCGCGGAGATCATGGCATGAAACGCCTATTACTCTGTTCACTCCTACTCGTGTTACTGGCAGGATGCGCCATGGCTGATGCAGCGGTTGAGGTGACGCCGACGGCAACATTCACGCCGACGGCAAAAGTGACGCCCACGCATACCGCGACGCCCACGGCGACGGCAACCGCAACGCCCACAGAGACGCCGACACCCACATCGACGCCGTCTCCTACCAGCACACCCACAGAGACCCCCGAGCCGACGGCGACCTATCCTCCCCCCCCTGATACGCTGCACATCCCCATCCTGATGTACCATTACGTCTCCGAACTGCCGCCCGACGCGGACAGTCTGCGCCGTGGCCTGACGGTGGAGCCGGCGGAGTTCGAGGCGCAGCTGCAGTATCTCAAGGGCGCGGGCTACGAGACGGTGTTACTCAAGGATCTCTACGATGCGCTCAGTCTCGGCAAGCCACTGCCGGAAAAGCCCATCGTCCTGACCTTCGACGATGGTCACAAGGATCACTACACAGAGGTTCTGCCGCTGCTGCAGAAGTACGACTACGTCGGCGACTTCTTCGTGCTGGCGACCCCGGCGCACTTCGAGGCCGAGGCCTACCTGACCTGGAACGAGATGCGCGAGCTGGCCGAGGCCGGTATGGCCGTCCAGGGACACGGACGCGATCACTATGACCTGCGTAACCGCGACTACGACTTCCTGGTCTTCCAGATTCTGGGCATCAAGGAAGCCGTGGAAGCGCACACTGAGCAAGCAGTGACTTTCTTTTGCTATCCGGCGGGCAAATACGACCGCGACACCCTCTCCGTGACGGAATCCGCCGGCTATCTGGGCGGCGTGACGACAGAATGGGGCACCACCCAGACGTTGGACAACCGCTTCACCTGGCCCCGCATCCGCGTGCGCGGCGGCTGGTCGCTGGAGACCTACGTCGAGATCTTGCAGGAGTTGGACGAGCAGCACGCGGAGTGACACAAACTATCTCAGCACAAGGCATCCGATTTTTGCAAAAATCGGATGCCTATTCCAAGATCAGAGAGGACGCCATGGCAGAATCGAAGTTAGATCGTTGGTTCCCCCGCGCTGAGCCGGCCTCCACGTCCGCGCTCGGCACCGTCGTGCGCGGGAGCCTGAGCAAAGGGTTGGAGGTGACGCTCTCGCCCGACCGCCTCATCGA
>CAYVKR010000063.1:6134-12846 GCA_964452025.1 uncultured Anaerolineales bacterium | reverse complement strand
GTGGCTCAAACGCCATAGGCGGCTTCCCATCATGTTTCCCTCCCGCATCAACCCTAGCTTCGTTTGCCTTGCCTTCGCCTACGCAGGTTCTACGGTACAGGGGGGCGTTTTCACCAGCGGACTTGCTTCGAAATCCCGCATGGGGCGCGACGTCGGTTGAGCGACCGCTCACGACGTGCCTAGCGCAGTCAGCAAGAGCGTGATGGCCTGCGCCACGTCATTGCGATCCACCATCTCTGATGGGCTGTGCACGTAGCGACACGGAATGCTCACGCAGCCGCTAGGCACGCCGGCACGGGTCAGCTGCATAGCCGCTGCATCTGTCGAGCCGTGCTGCAAAACCTCCAGTTGATAGGGAATCTCGGCGCGCTGCGCGGCCTCAACCAACATGGCGCGGACTTTGGGATGCGCAATCATGCCGGCGTCCTGTACTTTGATCGCCGGCCCTTTGCCCAGCGCCACGTCCATGGGCAGCGCTTTGGGCGTATCGCCGGTGCTTGTCACATCCACCGCCAGGGCCATGTCCGGGTCGATGTTGTAGGCTGACGTGCGCGCACCGGAGAGCGTTACCTCCTCCTGCACGCTGAAGACGAAGTAGAGGTCATGCGGCGAAGCATCTAACTGACGGAGCGTCTCAATGAGCACGTAGCAACCGATGCGGTCGTCCAGCACCTTGCTGACCAAGCGGTCACCCTGTGTATCCAGGGAGCGCACGAAGACGGCTGGATCGCCGACGCCCACGGGCGCCTCGTGAGGCGAGGTAGCGCCCACGTCGATGTAGAGGTCGCTCAATTTGGGCATCTTGCTGTTATCATCGCGGCGCTCCACGTAGATGACGCCCAGCGTACCGTTGGCGAAACGGACGCGATGTCCCACACAGTTTCTGGGGAAGACACCGCCCATCCGCGCAAAGCGCAGAAAGCCATGTTCGTCGACGTGGGTGACCATCACGCCGATCTCGTCCATGTGAGCCGCCAGCACGATCTTTGCACCGCTGCCATCACCCTGCCGGTACGCGACCAGGCTGCCTAACGGATCAACCCAGACCTCGTCAGCCAACGGCTCGACCTCCGCCCGAATGATCTCGCGGATCTGATCCTCGTATCCCGGCGGACCAAACGCGTCTATCAAAGTTGTCAATAGTTCCAAATTCAAGATAGACTCCTTGTGAAAAACATCAAATCACGGATAACAAAATGGCAAATCACAAAGCAACAAATCTAAACCGAGCTGTCTTTCACAGCGCTCAATGGCGGAGTTATGCACGTCCAAGAATCTCCGGTGTGAGGTGCTGCAACGCGGCGCGCGTCAGCGCAATGGTGTGTACCAGATCCTCTGGATCCAACAGCGAGATGGGGCCGTGGATGTAGCGACACGGCACCGCCAGCGTGATGGACGGCACACCGCCGCGCGCGAAGTGGATCGTGCCCGCGTCCGTCCCGCCGATGCCCGGCTGTTTGAACTGGTAAGGCATCGCCTCGTCCTTGGCAACCTGGACCACGTGCCGCAACAGCCGCGCATCCGCCACATAGGAACGATCCATCACGGTGATCACCGGCCCCTTACCAAGTTCAGACGTTGGACTCACGTCTTCTTCCTTGGGCAGATCGTCGGCGATGGTGCCCTCCAGAACGAGCGCAGCGTCCGGCGCGACGGTGTATCCGGCGACGCGCGCACCCCGCAGACCGACCTCCTCCTGCACGGTGAAGACGCCATAGAGATCGAAGGGCAGCGGCTCGCCCTGCAGCAGATCGACCAGGGCCGTGCAGCCGGCGCGGTCGTCGAAAGCTTTGCCGGCGATCAAGTGACCGATCTCGTGCGCCTCGGTGGGAAAGGTGATCCGCGTGCCGAGGGGCGCCAGCTTTCTTGCCTCATCCTTATCAGAGGCGCCGACGTCCACCGCCAGCTTCTCCAACGGCGTGACCTTGGAACCGTTATCGCGGTGGATGGCTTTCAAGCCGATCACACCGGGCAGTTGATCCGCGCCCACCCGCACGTCGAGGCCGGGCAGAAGACGCGCGTCGATCCCGCCGACAGAGCGGACCTTCAGCTCGCCGCCGTTGGCATACCCCACCACCATAAAGCCCACCTCGTCCATGTGGGCGGTGACCAGCGCCCGTAGGTCGCGCTCTCCGGTACCACGCTTCAACGTGATGAGGTTGCCCATGGCGTCCACGCGCAGCTCGTCGACGTGCTCCTCAACCAGCGGACGAAGCGCGCGGCGCATCCCCGTCTCATCGCCGGAGGTTGCCATGACGTCGGATAGCGTCTTCAATATCTCTCTCTGATTCACAGTTCATCCTCCCAACGCGGTCTGTAGTCCGCCGGCAGTGCGCCGATAAAGGCCGCCAGCAAGCGCCCGGTGCGCTCTACATCCTGCAACGCCGCCGTCTCCACAGGCTGGTGCATGTAGCGGATGGGAATAGAGAGCAGGCCCGCCGGAATCCCCTCTCGTGCGACCTGGATGCCCCAGGCGTCGGTGCCTGAGGAGCGAGGCATTGGCTCGGTCTGATATGGAATCTCCCACTGCTTGGCAGCGGCGCGCAGCCGCTCTACAACCTGCGGATGAAAATTGGGCCCAACGCCGATGGTTGGCCCTTTATCAAGCTCGAAGGCGCCCGGATCATTGTCGGCGGCCTGCTGAGCAAAGGTCACGTCGAGTGCCACAGCCATCTGCGGATCGACGCCATAGGCGCCGGTGATAGCCCCTTTCAAGCCGACCTCTTCCTGCACCGTAGCGACGGCGTAGACGTCCCAGTCGTGCTCTATCTTCCGGAGCGCCTCCAGCGCCAACGTCAGCGCAGCAACAGAGGCACGATTATCCAGGGCCTTGCCCGCCACGCGCCGGTGCTTCAACTCGACCAAGGGTCGGCGGATGGAGATAGGATCGCCCACACTCACCCGCGCCGCAACCTCGTCTTCCGGAAGCCCCACATCGACGAAGAGTTTCTCCCACGGCACGATTTTCTTCCGCTCCTCCGCGCTGAGCACGTGCGGCGGGCGCGTGCCGATGACGCCGGGGAGATCGTGCTGGCCGTGCACGGTCACGTCCAGGCCGAGCAGCGCGCGACGGTCGACGCCACCAATGCGGTGCACGTGCAGAAAACCCTTCTCAATCTTGGTGACGATGAGCGCGATTTCATCCATGTGGGCCGCGATCATCAAAGCGGGGGCCGAGGAAGCTGTCCCCCGCTGATGGGCGACAAGATTGCCCATGGCGTCGGCGCGTAGATCGTCGACCAGAGGCTGCCACAAGGTCTTGATTTCGTCGCGAACGGGTGCTTCGCGCCCAGAGGGGCCGACGGCCTCGCTAAGATTTTTCAGCAGAGTTAAAGTCTCCAAGCTGCTCCTTTCTCAGATCATGTGTCGGGGAAAATAGACAGGCAAAGGTCCGGAAGGTCCATGAGGCCTAAGTTGGTCCCTCAAGGGGTGATGACCTCGGTCGCCGTTAGCGTCGGTGAGGCGGTGAAGGTGGGCGAGGGGGTAACGGTATTGGTCGGCGTGAACGTCGGCGTACGTGTCGGCGTGGGTGTGCGCGTAGGCGTTGCGCTGGCTTCGGACGTGGGACTGGGGGTAAAGGTCGAAGTCACGTCCGGCGTCGCCGTCTCACTTGGTGTGAGCGTGGGCGTCAGCGAAGGTGTGGGCGTCTCCGTGGCGGTTGGCGTTGGCGTCTCGGTCGGGGTCTGCGTCGGCGTCGGCGTGAAGGTAAGTGTCGGTGTCGGCGTAAACGTCGGCGGGAACCACTGCGTCGGCGTGGGCGCGAGGGTGCCGTCGCCACCGTTGCCCGGCTCAACGACAAAGGGCGTATCCGTGGGGAACGGCGTGTCCGTCGGAGTCAAGGTGGGCGTCACCGTTGGCGTGGGCTGGGGAGATGTAGACTGCAACCCCAACAAGATGAAGCCCAAGACATAACACGGAATCGTCGCCAGGATGACGACAATCAGAATCGCGTAGATGGGCTTACGATTGCCTAGAAGTTCCATCGCGCTCGGCTTTGAGCCATGGTCTGTGCGAGATCCAACCCTTTCTCTATAACGTATTGCCGCCTCATAACGCCCATGCGTGCAGGCATCATAGCATCCTTTATCTGGATGTCAAAAGTATCGACGTCACGGGCAAACAAAGCAGTTCCAGGGTGGCTCGAACGCCATAGGCGGCTTCCCATCATGTTTCCTTCCCGCATCAACCCCAGTTTCGTTTGCCTTGCTTTCGTCTACGCAGTTTCTACGGTACAGAGGGCGTTTTCACCAGCGGACTTGCTTCGAAATCCCCGTCACGTCAGCATACACGGACAGGCATCATTCGACGTCCGACACACAGGCCTTGACGAGAGACTGGGCCTCGTTCAGCGCCTCGGCCGGCGTCAATCTACCCCGCCAGATCGCCAGGGTCGCATCTCCCAAAGGTCCCCACGCGCAATCGCCATAGGCATGATTAGGCCAGGGCGTTCCGCGATGAAGCGCCGCCCCAAAGCCAGACAGGATGGGATCGGCCTGAAGATCAGCATCAGTCAGCGCAGCGCTGCTCGCCGGCACCAGACGCACGTCTAGGGCCAGGCGCCGTTGCACCTCCGCGCCGGTGAGGTGTTGCATTACCTTCAAGGCAGCGTTGGCGTGGCCCCGTGCTGCAGCGTTGCCGCTCAACATGAACGCGGTGACATCCACCAGCGGGCTGCCCATGGGTGCGATGCCATACTCCATATCTGTATCCCCCAGCGCCAACAACGCCCGCTCTCCCATCCACCAGATGGGAACCTGGCCCTCAACGAACATGGCCTGACAGATACCGGCGTTGGCCTCAGCAGGCGCCAGCTTGCTAAATTCCGCGATCCATAGAGCAGCATCGTAAGCCGCAGTACTGTTCAAATGGACATCGCCTTCTTCGTCAACGAAGCCGCCCTGAGCCCGGAGGTCATGTCCCAGATAGATCGGCGCTACCGAGTGGGCATCCACTTGCCCCAGGCCCGGATTACAGAGATAGTATTTGTCTGGGTTTTTCTGGCGAAAAGCCCGCGCCTTCTGTAAAAGATCCTCGAAGTCATCGGGGTCGGGCAGATCGGACGTCGAGAGCATGTCACGGTTGTAGATCAAGGCCACACCCGCCTGACTATCAGGGAAGCCCCAATGAGTGTCTCCCCAGATGACTGCCTGCACAGCAGCCGGCTCAAACCGACTCTTCAGAAACGAAGGGCCAATGTATCCACCTAACGACGCAATGGCGCCGCTTTCGGCCCAGGCGCCTATCTGCTGCGCGTGGGCGTGCACAATATCGGGACCTTCACCAGAAGGGATAGCCACGCGCAGCGCTTCTGCGAGGTTCTCAACCTTGAGGACTTCAATCCGCACGTCCTTGGATACGGCGTTGAAATCGACGATCACGTCAGTGTACACCATTTCCCGGCTAAGGGGCCAGTTGTGCCAGATGGTGACCGTCGTCGGGCCAGGCTCAGCCGTGGCTGTTGCTGTTGGACTTGGCGTGGGCGATGGCACCGGCGTTGGCGTCGTCACCTGGGCCGGCCTGCCGCACGCCATCATCACAAGTAGAATCCACAAGATCAACCCTATTCGTCTCATAAAAACGTCAACTTCTTCCTCAAACAGACGTGATATAAGAGATCAACGCCCCATTCGTTTGTTTTTTCGCATCCACGCAGTCTCTGAAGCGCAAGAGCAATTGCACCAGACAACCTGCTTTGAAATCTCAGCCTGGAATTTCGAAACGAGTCCGCTGGTCAAAAGGCCCTCTCCTCTGTACCACAGAGACTGCGTAGACAAAAGCAAGACAAACGAAGCTAAGGTTGATGTGCGCTGAGCACGACTGGGAGCCATCTATTGCGTCTTAGCCACCCTGGAACCGCTTTGTTTGCCCATCCTCGCCAACACTTTCCAATCGCAACAAACCGATTATAATCAAAGAAAGGCAGACCTGCAAACATCACCGAGCTATGGGCCAGGAGGGCAACGTGAAACCAACTGTTGATCGGCTGGCAGTCACCATCGTAGATGGGAGCCAGTCCCGCGATCTGATCAAGGCCTTGAACGCACAGGGGTTTCGGATCACCCAGATAAACGCCGTCGGAGGTCTTCTCCACGATTCCCTGGTGACGCTGTTCATCGGCACAGCGGCAGAGCGATTGCCCGAGCTCTTCGCATTGTTGCGAGAACAATGCCCGAGGCGCACACGGTACGTCCCCATGGGCGTGGAGATGGCCATGGCGCCTGGGCATCCGGCCATGATCGAAGTCTATGTGGGCGGGGCTTCGGTCTTTGTGCTACCGGTAGAACAATTCTTGCAAATTTAAGAAGTCCCTGGTGCAAGTCACGTCAGCGATCACGAGAGTTGACTCACCTGAAAAAGGTTTTTCAGGTGAGTAAAGGATACTATATGTTGTGGCTGTGCGCACAACCACAACATATACCCCATTTTTCTTTGGCTAACCCTTTTTAGGGCAATCAAAAGTTGTTCGTAGTGACGCGCTTTAGTGCGGTCTGGACGGCGCTGAAGCGCCTCATTACAAACTGTTGTTCGTAGTAACGCACTTTAGTGCGGTCTAGACGGCGCTGAAGCGCCTCACTACAAACTGTTGTTCGTAGTGACGCACTTTAGTGCGGTCTAGACGGCGCTGAAGCGCCTCACTACAAACTGTTGTTCGTAGTGACGCACTTTAGTGCGGTCTAGACGGCGCTGAAGCGCCTCACTACAAACTGTTGTT
>CAYVKR010000063.1:0-6034 GCA_964452025.1 uncultured Anaerolineales bacterium | reverse complement strand
GTCTAGACGGCGCTGAAGCGCCTCACTACAAACTGTTGTTCGTAGTGACGCACTTATGAACTTTAAAAATTTAATTCGGTAATAGGACAGTCCCCTCGTTGGCTGTGAGCACAGGCCCATACAGATTCTCTCTGGATTGAAGACCTACATAGCGCAACAACGCCGGCGAACCGTGGGCGAACTGATCCAGGAATTCATCTACTTCCTCCCAAAGCGCATGCCACCGATCTGCATAGCGATGCAGGTGTAAAACATCTTGTTTCAGCCAGCGCCATAGTTTCTCCGCCGGATTCGTCCAGGGCGCGTAGGTGGGCAGTTGCACCAACTCAATGGGTAACTCCAAGCGGCGCGCTTGCGGACTCGGTTCAGTAGGCCAATTAGAGGGCACATGGAGGGGGCCATTTCAAATCTTGCGGGCGCAAAGCGGTCAGTACATCGGGATGAAAGTGGATCGGCCAATTATCCTGCACCACATAGATTGTGTCCATCCCCGCGTAGGTCTCCGCCACTTGCTCGTAGAAGTCCACTAAGGCTTTCACCCCTATCTTACTGCGCTGTAAATAGACAACGCGGCCGGTCAAGACATCCACGGTCGCCGTGATACGGCGCTGCGTGTTGCTATGGTGGCTGCGTTGGGCTAACGGCTGCGCACTACCGGCGGCCTCGTAGGCCCGAGCTAGCGTGGGTTGCCGGTAGTAGGTCAGTTCATCTTGGAACAAGACCGCATAAGTCGCGGGGTTACACCGGGCGCGCTCGATATAGTCACTCACATCCATTAACTTTGCCTCGTAATGGGGGTCAGGACTATGGATATACTGCCGCCCGCGTTTGTAGTGGATGTCGAGCCGTTCCAACACCTGCCAGATCCCGGAAAGCGTACACTCCTCGAGCCAGTCACATGCTTGCCGCACGGTCGCCAAGGACCAGCGACTGCGATCCACCCCGCTTTGCTGCGGGGCCCGCCGGATAAGGTGTAACAGCTCGGCCCGCGCGGCTTCCTCATCCGCATAGGCCGCCTTGCGACCGCGACCCGGCTTGATAAACAGTCCCGTAAAGCCTTCCGCTTTATAGCGCTTGCCCCACTCATACACCGTATCGGGATCCCGCGGTTTCAACAAGCCTTTGCGGGCGACCTGTCGCCCTGACCAACCAGCGGCGATTTTGAGCAGCGCGGCGGCGCGCTCCCGGATATAGGGCTTTTCGTGGGTGTCACGCGCGCGTTCCAACTTAGTTCGTTCCTCCGTTGTTAGTTCAAGTTGTAATTGTTTTGGCACATTGAACACCTCCCAATCATAATGATACCAAAACGGCTTCTATTACCCAATTATTTTCTTAAACTTCATAAGCGCCTCACTACAAACTGTTGTTCGTAGTGACGCACTTTAGTGCAGGACGGGACGGCGCTGAAGTGCCCTACTACAAACTGTTGTTCGTAGTAACGCACTTTGTGCGGTCTGGACGGCGCTGAAGCGCCTCACTACAAACGGCTTTACTACAAACGGGTCCTGTTTTTGAAGGAGGAGGGACATGAAACTGATCATCGCTATTGTCAAAGACTCGGATGCGTTGCCCGTCTCCGACGCTTTGGTGGAAGAAGAATACCGGGTGACGCGCATCGCCAGTACCGGCGGTTTCCTGCGGCGAGGCAACGTGACGTTGCTCATCGGCGTAGAAGCCGATGATATTCAGCGGGTGTGCGAGCTGATCGAAGAGCACTGTAAGACGCCAGAACCCGGGCAGCATAAGGCCACGCTGTTCGTCCTACCGGCGGAGGATCTCGTCAGAGTTGGATGAACCCACGTCGCACGCTTCGCAAACACCGCTCCCTCCGGCGCTCCACATGGGTGAATGGACTTCGGCTACTCCTTTCGGGAGGCCGCTGGAGCGCTAACGTCCCCATCGCCACCCGAAAGAACCTACGGCGGCTGGTTCTCAGCGGTGTGCTGGATAATATCGGTGACGCCATCGTCAACACCTACCAGGCAGTCTATCTGGTAGCGTTAGGCGCGTCCCGCGCTGAGGTGGGTCTCTTGAGCTCCCTGAGCAACTTCACTATGCCGGCGGCGACGCTGCCCGGCGGACAGCTCGCGATGCGACGGCCCAACTACAAGCGGTTGGTCGTCCTCCCCTCGCTGTTGGGACGGCTGCTGCTCTTGGGGCTGGTGCTTCTTCCCCATTTCAATTTACCTATCCACGCCCTGGTCATGGTAGGCATCGCCTTCGCCGTGGGGCGGACACTCCTCCTGAATTTTGCAAATCCCGCTTGGACCGCAATGTTGGGTAGGGCCGTGCCTCCTCGGTGGCGTGGACGGTACTTCAGCGCCCGCAATATCTTTATGGGCGGCGCAGCCTTTGTCGCTCTGCTTCTGATCGGACGGAGCATCGATCTCCTGGGCAGCCCATTAGGCTACCAGGTAGCGTTGAGCGTCGCCGTGGTCGCTGCTATCGGTTCGGCTGCTATGCTGACCGGCTTCAAGGAAAACGCGGTGGAAGTCGCGCCGGAGCGCACAGTCAGCACGCCCGAATTCTTGCGAGAGATACGTCAGCAACAGGCGTTTGTCAGCCTCTGTGCAGTCTCGACGTTATGGAGCTTTGGCGTCAACATCGCCAGCCCGTTTTTTCTAGTCTTCCTGGCCGATCAGATCGAGGCGCCAGCCAGCACCCTGGCCGTGGTCAGCGCCGTCTCTGCGCTCGCTGCACTGCCGGCCCAGCGCCTCTTCGGCCTCTGGGTCGACCGCAAGGGGACGGCGTGGGTCAAGCGGCTGACCGGCTTCTTGATTCCCCTGGTGCCGGCCCTGTGGGCCTTTATCCAACGGCCCTGGCAGGCTTACCCGCTGCAGGTGTTCAGCGGCTTTGTCTGGGCTGGCTACAATCTGGCAACCTTCAACTTCTTGCTGGAGATGACGCCAGAGGAGACGCGACCTCGTTACGTGGCTTTTCAGCAATCCCTGGTAGGATTAGGGATGACGGCAGGCGCCGCACTGGGCGGTTTGATCGCCGAGAGATGGGGTTACCTCCCCGTCTTCTTAACTTCCGCGGCAGGCCGACTGCTGGCAAGTGCTGTCTTTGCGCTGGGCATGGCGAACATCCATCCGGCCCGCTGGCTGCAGCGCACGATCTCAAATCGCCTTGTCAACATGCGCCAGCGACTGAAGCGACAAAGCAAGAAAAGCCAGGAAGAAGAGACCTTACCCATCGAACAAGCAAGGACGGAAGAACATGGTTAAGTCCGAAATGGAGCAGCGAGGCTATCACGGCGACCTCGATGCCGAAGATATGGCCCGCGCCCTGGTCGTCCAGTTCAATCAAGGGGAGACTCGCGCCCAATGGATGCGAGGCAAGGCTGGTCGCGCCGTCGTTCAAATCCGGATGCGGAAGCGAGAGTGGCGCGACCCGGAAGGCGCGATCACGCTGCACCTCACGTCGTCGGAGACAGGCCTCGTCGTCTCCATGGCGGAACAGCGTTGGTTGGGCGTGGCAGCGGACCTGGCGAAAAGCGGACTGTTGACCATCCTCAACCCCTGGAATATCGTGGGAGAGCTCGACGACATCGCTCGCAACGTGCGGAGCATTCAACTGCGGGATGAGCTCTGGAACGCAGTAGAACTCTACTGTCGGACCGCCGGTGCTGGCAGCGGCGTTGGCCCGGCGCCGCAACACGTCGTCTGCCCCTATTGTGGGACGCCTAACGAGCTGGGTACGATGATCTGCCAGGCCTGCAGAGGACCACTGGCTGAAGCGCAGCCCGTGGCCTGTGCCAAATGCGGTTTTCTCAACGATCCCGATGCCCAATACTGCGTCAACTGCCAGGCTCCGCTCAAGGAATAGAGCGAGTCAAGACACAGAGGGCGCTGATCTACAACTTGCTGCAAAAAAGTCCCTTATCATCTTTTTGAGATCGGGTATAATTGTGAGGCACGCTTTTCACAAGGAGGTATGGTGACAAGAAAGATTCGAGTGCTAATTGCCAAACCAGGGCTTGACGGACACGACCGGGGCGCCAAGGTTGTCGCTCGCGCGCTACGCGACGCCGGCATGGAGGTCATCTACACCGGCTTGCGCCAGACACCCACGATGATCGCGGAAGCGGCTTTACAGGAAGATGCCGACGTTGTCGGGCTCTCGATTTTGTCCGGCGCGCACATGGAACTGGTGCCGCGTGTCATGGAAGCGCTACATCAACGCGATATGGCGGACGTGCCCCTCTTCCTGGGCGGCATCGTCCCCGCCGACGACGTCGAGGCGCTGAAAGAGATGGGCGTCTACGAGGTCTTCGGGCCCGGAGCCAACACGCAGGACGTGGTGACGTTTATTCGAGAGGCGGTCGAAGCTTAGTGGACATCGTCACCGCCGCTTTGAAGGGCGACCGCCGCGCGCTGGCGCGCCTGCTTACCTGGGCCGAAAACGGCACCCAGGCGGGTCGGGACGCGGTTGCTGCGCTCTATCCTAAAACAGGCACCGCACACATCATTGGGATCACTGGCTCGACCGGGGCAGGAAAGAGCACCCTGGTCAACCGCCTGGCCGGAGCCTACCGCGATCGGGATCAGCGGCTGGCCGTCGTCGCTGTCGATCCCACCAGTCCCTACTCCGGCGGCGCGCTGCTGGGCGACCGGCTGCGGATGCGCGACCTGGTCACCGACGAGGGCGTCTTTATCCGCAGCATGGCCTCACGCGGTCACCCCGGCGGGATCGCTCACGCGACCCGCGACGTGGTCGCCATTCTCGATGCCGTAGGATTCCCCATCATTCTGGTGGAAACCGTCGGCGCGGGCCAGGCCCAGGTGGAGGTGGCGCAGGTCGTCCACACCGTGGTGCTGGTGGAAGCGCCGGGCATGGGCGACGACATCCAGGCGCTCAAAGCCGGCCTGATGGAGGTCGCGGACGTTATCGTGGTGAACAAGGCGGATCGGCCCGAGGCGCGCCAGACGGTGCGAGCGCTGCAATCTGTATGCGGGTCAACGCGCATGGCCGGTCATCACGGCGCCGAGACCCCCGCCGATGACGCAGTGACCGCTGCGCCGTGGGAGGTACCCATCCTCCAGACAGTGGCGCTTGAGAACCAAGGTGTTGCGGAATTAGTCGAGGCCCTCACCAAGCACCGCCGGTATCTGGAGGAAAGCGGGTGCTGGGAAACGCTACAACAGCAGCACGCGCGCGCCGAGATCGAAAACTGGCTGCAGCACCACATCCTCGCGCTGCTGGACGAGCGCGTCGGTGAGGCACGGCGGCAAGACGCAATCGAAGCGGTGCAACACCGCGAAGAAGATCCCGCCTCGGTCGCCGAACGCTTGCTCCGCGAGATTCTGATCCCAGAGGCGTCATCGTAGCATGACCCTGCGACTCTGGCTGGTTCGACACGCGCAATCCACCTGGAACGCCGAGCGACGGCTCCAAGGCAAAGCCGATCCGCCCTTGACGGAAGAGGGCCGGCGCCAGGCCGCATGCGTTGCCAAGCGGCTAGCCAAGATCGAGCCGACGGCCCTGTATACCAGTCCCCTTGAGCGCACCGCTGAGACGGCGCGCGTCATTGGTGAGGCCACGGAGTTGCGGCCCATCACCGATCCACGGCTGCAAGAAATCGGCGTTGGCGTGGCCTCCGGCATGCGCTGGGAAGAGATGATGCAGCAGTGGCCCCACCTGGAGCGAATCGTGCGGCGTGGCGACCTCGTTCTGCCGCATATTCCCGGCGCGGAATCTTTGCAGGCGTTTGGCAAGCGCGTCGCGGCGAGTTTAGCGGAGATTCGAGCGGTCCACGAGGCGGGCGACGTGATCGTCGTCTCGCACGGCGGCGTGTTCCGCGCCTATCTCGGTCAAATCATGAAGGTACCCCAGGGCTTTACACCCGTCCTGCAGTTCAGAAACACGTCGGTCAGTCAAGTTAGTTTCAGAGCGCCGGCATGGACGGGCATTCACTTCATCAACGATATATCTCATCTGCGCAATGGAGACAGCCACTGCGCGCTCACGTAATGGTGTCTCCTTCGAAAATAGCGAATGATGAATGGCGAATACTCAAGCATACCTGGTTGCT
>CAYVKR010000062.1:0-12897 GCA_964452025.1 uncultured Anaerolineales bacterium | reverse complement strand
CACGCATCACGCAACACGCATCACGCATCGTCCTTCCCTTCCTCCTCGGCATCCTGCTCACCGCCTGGTTCTGGCTGCCCGCCATCGCGGAGACCCGGTACGGGCAAATGGGCCCTGAGTTCACCGAAGGGTACTTCAACTACGAGAACCACTTTCGCGGCGCGAATCTGGTGCAGGGCTCGCTCCTGTTCAACTACGAGATCGCGGGCAGTGCCGACGAGATCGGGCCCTTCGCCATGGGGTTGGTCCAAGCAGGGCTGACAGTGGCGGGAAGCGTCCTTTTAGCGTGGCGAGTTTTACGGCAGGTCAGGAGGCAGAGGTCAGGAGTCAGAAGTCAGGAGTCAGGAGTCGAAGGTAAATCCAAAATTGTAAATCCAAAATCTAAAATCCTAAGTCGTGAAGTCTACCTGTTGACAGGCCTGGCGGTGGCGACGGTGATGATCACGCCACTGTCGCGGCCGCTTTGGCGGCATCTGCCGCTGCTGGAGACGACGCAGTTTCCCTGGCGCTTCCTCTCGGTGCAGGCGCTCTTCACCGCCGCCGTCACCGGCGCGCTGGCCGAGGGTCGAATCACGCGATCCTTCGACGATGCCCTTCGATCTCGCTCAGGACAGGCTCAGAACAGACACGCAATACGCAATACGCAATACGCGCCGCCATTCCTGGCCCTTGTTTTTGGCACGGTCCTCATCCTCTCCGCGCTGCTCTCCCTACGCCCCGATCGCCTGCGCATCACAGCCGAGGACGTGACCTGGGACAACTTGCTGCTCTACGAGTCTTTCACCGGCAACATCGGCACGACGATCCGGCACGAGTATCTGCCGGCGGGCGTGGTGCCGCGCCTCTACATCTCGGAGGCCGTGATGGATGGAATCAACGGCATGATGCCCACGGTTGACGGCAGCGTTGGGCTGTTCGCTACGCTGCCGCGCCGCACGCCGGTGCGACAGGTCTGGCGCGTGACGTTGGACCGTGAAGCGACGGTGGCGTTCCCGCTGCACTGGTGGCCCGGCTGGCAAGCGAGTATCGACGGCGCGCGCGCCGATGCCCGTCCGGTGACCGGCTCGGGGCGATTGGCGGTGGACGTGCCCGCCGGCCCGCACGTCGTGACGCTACGCCTACGGAACACGCCGCTGCGCACGGTGGCCCTGCTCATCTCCGCCGCCACCCTGCTGGCCTGCGTCATCTGGCTGCTTTCCTCCGCTCCCGCTTTGTCATTTTCTTCTTTGTCATTTGTCATTTTATCATTTGTCATTTCCATCGCTCCATGCGCAGTCTTTCAACAGTCCCCTGCCGCGGGCCCCGCGACGTTCTTCGATTTCGTCCAGATGCCCTACCCGCATCGGGGACCGGTGGACTTCGGCGCAGCGCAGTTGACGACGGTGGATGCCCCGGGGACCGCCGCGCCCGGCGAGACGCTCGACATCGAACTCGCGTGGGCCAACGTGACGGCGCCGCTGACGGGCACGCTGCGCCTGGTTTCCCCGGCGACGCCGCGTCACAACGTTCCGCTGACGCTGGCGGAGACGTCCTTTAGCGTGAAGACGGTGCAGACGGCGACGCTGGCGCTGCCGGCGGATCTGGCGCGGGGGCTCTATCTGCTGCAACTGCGCGTCCACGACGACGCCGGCGAGCGCTTCGGACAGACGGCGCAGGGGCGGGGGATGGGCGCGCTCACCGTCGGGGCGGTGCGCGTGCCGGAAGGGCCGCCGCTGCCGGCGGACGCGCCGCAGATCGCGGCCCTGGGCGACGGCGCGCTGACGCTGCACGCCGTCGAGGCCAAACAGCGGGACGCCCGCACGCTGGATCTCGCCTTCACCTGGTCCACGACGGGGACGCCGCGCAACTGGAGTCTTTCGCTGCGCCTGCGCGACGCGACGGGCCGCCAGCTGGCGCAGATGGATCTGCAGCCGGGCTACGGCTATCTGCCGACGACGCTCTGGACGCCGGGTGAGCGGGTGGTGGATCATCTGCGGATGCCGCTGCCGGAGGGGTTGGCGCCGGGCGCTTACACGCTTTCCGTGATCACCTATCTGGAGGCGACCATGGCAGCCGGCGGCGAGGTGGACGTTCCCCTCCGGCTGACGGACGCCACGCGACGCGATCCGCTGGAAGAGGTGCTGTGTGAAGCGGGCGACGTCCGGCTCGCCGAGGTGCGGCTGCCCGACGCCGTGGACGAGGGAGAAGCGCTGGCCTTCGACGCGGTCTGGAGCGCGGTCGAGGCGCCGCGACGAGCGTTGACGGCGCGGTGGGAGATGCTGAACGCACGGGGGGAGGTCGTTGCTACGATGGAAGGGCCGCTCGCGCCCGGCTCAGAGACGGCGTTGTGGCCGAAACATGCCTGGGTGCGCGCGCCGGTGCGACTGGAGATGCCGCCGTCGCTGCCTCAGCCCCCCTATCGCCTGCGGCTCACGCTGCTGGAGGGTAAGACGCCGCTGCGTGCATGCGCCGTGGTCGAGTCGCTGCCCATCGCCGGCCGCGCGCGGGTCTTCGAGCCGTCTCCGATGCCCTTCCGCCAGGAAGCGTCCTTCGGTGAGGTCGTGCAGCTCTTGGGATACGACCTTTCATCCGCCAAAGATAAAATCACGCTGACGCTCTGGTGGCGGGCCGCGAAGACGCCCGCGCGGGATTACAAACGCTTTGTCCACCTCTACAACGTGGAAAGCGGCGCGGTGCCCGCGCAAGATGACGCCATGCCGCGCGATTGGACCTATCCCACCAGCCGGTGGGTCGCCGGGGAGGTGGTCAGCGAGACCGTCACGCTGGCGACAGACGGGCTGCCGCCCGGCGAGTATCGGCTGGGCGTGGGCTGGTACGAGCCAGAGACGAACGGCCGCCTGCCTGCCAGAGATGAGGCCGGGCAGCCGGCGCCCGATGATCGCGTGATACTCTCCGAACCGCCCTTCTGAGCCTTTGTCTCCCACCTCAAATCCGTTATAATGAACAGCGTGTTTTATTCTAGGCAGGCTGAGTGGGATTGCGCGATGTTGCTATTATTTTTCATTTCAAACGTCATTGTATTATATTTGCATTGCTAACATTATCTGTATGAAGGTGATGCGGTTTCATTACTGCCGATAGTCCGGTTATGGCGTGTTGAGGTATCACATTGGCGGCGTCCCCTCCCTTGCCGATCCCGTTCTTAAGCGGGTTTATCCAGGCGTTTATACATGGGAGGCAATCATGATTCATTTGGTGACGGATACAACGGCGTATTTACCTGAGGTGATGGCGGATCGATGGCCGATTCATCTGGTGCCGCTGAAGGTTAACATTGGGAACGCGGCGGTCGATGAAGATAAGATCGCGCCGGAGGATTTCTACCGGCGGCTGGCAAGCGTCGAGACGGCGCCCAGTACGAGTCAGCCCGCGCCGGGCGAATTTATGACGCTCTACGAAGAGCTGACGCGCAACGGCAACGAGGTGCTTTCAATTCACATCTCGGAGGGACTGAGCGGCACGCCGTTGGTGGCGCAGATGGCGGCGCGCGAGGTGGCCCCGGACCGGATCACCGTGGTCGACTCGCAGGCGACGACGTGCATTCTGGCGCTGCTGGTCGGAGCGGCGGCTCAGGCGCTGGTCGACGGTGCATCGCGCACCGAAGCCGCCGCCGTCGTCGAAGAGATCCGCGAGCGATTTGGCAGCGCGTTCCTGGTCGAAGATCTGGAGTATCTGCGCAAGGGCGGGCGGATCAACGGCGCGGCGAAGTTCCTGGGCACGATGCTTAACGTGCGGCCCATTCTCTATCTGAAGGACGGGAAGATCGAGCCATTGGGACTGGCGCGGACGCGCAAGCGTGGGCTGCGCCAGCTGGTCAAAGAGGTGCAGAAGCAGGTGGGCGATGCGTCCGTCCGCGTGGCGGTGACGCACATTCAGCGCCCTGACGAGGCGCAGGCGTTGGCCGAGCAGATCGAGGCGCAGTTGCAGTGTGAGGAGCTCTTAATCAACGAGACCGGGCCGGTGATCGGGTCGCACGTAGGGCCGGGCTTCATCGGGTTCTCGGCGTATCCAGTGTAGGTGCTACCTTCCGGGAAGATGGAGGACCGTTTTATGAAACCGACTCCACCCTCTGGTCGCGTCATTCCTCGACCCTGTGCCAAAAATCGGCACTCCGCTCGGAATGACGGAGAAGAGAAAGATTTTAGCAATCAAAGTGATAGGTAGCCAGTCTTCCCAAAAGGTTGGATTTCAAGTGGGAGTGAAAAGAGGTGTTATGAGCGAAAACGATAGGCCACTGGCGATTGTCTTCGGCAGTTCGCGGACGAAAGACGACGGATACTTGAACGACGCGGAGCGGCTGGGCCGCCTGCTGGTGGAAGCGGGCTACGACGTGGGCAGCGGCGGCTACAGCGCCGTGATGAATCGCGTGAGCAAGGGCGCGTACGAGGCGGGTGGACACGTCATCGGCTACACGACAGACCAGTTTCCTGACGCCGTGCCGTCGCGCTGGCTGCACGAGGAGCGCCACACCGACGATTTGCTGCTGCGCATCCGCCGTATGTTGCTGGAGGGTGATGCTTTTATCGCCACCTGGGGCGGCATCGGCACGCTGACGGAGATCGTCACCACGTGGAGCCTGGCCCAGGCGTTGGCGGATGCGGACGGGCGCGTCAAGCCACTGATGCTGGTCGGCGAGCACTGGCCCCCGCTGGTCGAATGCATCGGCGCGCAGACGGAGATCGGCAGCAGCGTGCTGGCTTATCCGCATCTCTGCGCGACGGTCGAAGAGGCCGTGGTCAGGTTGCGCGACCTTCGGGAAGAGGAGTAACGCCATGCCCAACGCGACCTATCACTTTCCGCCGGATTTCAAATGGGGTGTGGCAACAGCCTCGCATCAGGTCGAAGGGAACAACAAGAACAATCAGTGGTGGGCCTGGGAGCAGGAAGAGGGGCGCATCAAGCAGGGACACACCTCCGGGCTGGCCTGCGACTGGTGGGAGAACGCCGAAGCGGACTTCGACCGCGCCGCTGACATGGGCCTGAACGCGCTGCGGCTCTCCATCGAGTGGAGCCGCGTGGAGCCGGAGCCAGGCACCTTTGACAACGCAGCGTTGAACCGCTACCGCGAGATGTTGCAAGGCCTGCGTGAGCGCGGCCTCGAGCCCATGGTGACGTTGCATCACTTCTCCAACCCGCTCTGGCTGGAGCGTCAGGGGGCCTGGGAGAACGTCGGCACGATTGCGTACTTCACCCGCTACGTCGAGCGGGTGGTGCGCGCGCTGGGCGAGGAGGCGACGCTCTGGTGCACCATCAACGAGCCGAACGTCTACGCCATCATGAGCTATCTGATGGGCCTCTTCCCGCCGGGCCAACAGGATCTTAAAGCCACGCGAACGGTGCTGCGGAATTTGCTCAAGGCCCATGGCGCGGCCTATCGCGCCATCCACCGCGTTCAGCCGGCGGCGAAGGTGGGCTTGGCGCACAACCTGCGCCTCTTCGATCCCGCCAATCCGCGCTCGCCGTTGGATCGGCTGGTGGCGCGGGTGCAGGACATCGGTTATAACCGCAGCACCCTTAGCGCCGTATGGCGGGGTTGGTGGACGCTGCCCATCGGCTTTGGGCCGGCCTTCAACCTGCGCCGCACGCTGGACTGGGTCGGGCTAAACTACTACACACGCGATCTGGTATCTTTCGACAGCGGCGCCCGCGACATGCTCTTCGGTCGGGCCACCCACGCCGACGACGCTGAGATGTTGGACGGTGGCTACGGTGAGCTGTACGCGGAGGGGATGGCGCGCGCGCTGAAGCGCCTGAGCACCATGGGCATCCCCATCTACATCACCGAGAACGGCGTTCCCGATAGCGACGACGACCAGCGGCCCCGCGCGCTGCTGCTTCATCTGCACCAGATGTGGCGCGTCATGCAGGGCAATCTACCGGTGCAGGGCTACTATCACTGGACGCTGGTGGACAATTTCGAGTGGGCCGAGGGCTGGACGCTGCGCTTCGGCCTTATTGGGCTCGACCCGGAGACGCAGGCGCGCACGCGGCGGCCCAGCGCCGATCTCTACGCCGCGATTGCCCGGGGCAACGCCATCACGCCGGACCTCATCGACACCTACGCGCCGGAGGTGCGTCCGGTGCTGCTGCCAGAGTAGCCGTCGATGAAAACTGCTGAACTCGACTACGATCTACCAGAAGCGCTGATCGCCCAGGAGGGCGTGGAGCCGCGCGACGCTTCGCGGCTGTTGGTCATCCACCGCGAGACGGGCGAACTGGAGCACCGTATCTTCCGCGAGATCGGCGACTATCTGCGCCCCGACGATCTGCTTATCGCCAACGAGAGCCGCGTCATCCCGGCGCGCCTCTTCGCGCGCAAGATTCCCACCGGAGGCAGGGTGGAGATTCTCCTGCTGCGTAAGCTTAACGAAACGCGCTGGCGCGGGCTGATGGGCGGCGCGCGGACGCGCGTCGGCACCCGCGTGCGGCTTTTCGCGGACAACAAACCAACAAAGATCGAAGCGGAGGTACTCGAAGTCGGCGTGCGCGGTGAGCGCGTGCTGGCGTTCTCCGAGCCGCTGGAGCCGCACCTGGACGACCTGGGCGCGGTCCCGCTGCCGCCGTACATCCACGAGGAACTCAAAGACCCGGAGCGTTACCAGACGGTCTATTCGCAGACGCCGGGCAGCGCTGCCGCGCCGACGGCGGGTCTGCACTTCACGCCTGATCTTATGCTCAACCTGCGCCGCGAGCGCGGCGTCACCTTCGCCTTTGTCACGTTGCACGTTGGCCTGGATACCTTCCGTCCCATCGACGAGGAGACTGTTGAGGCGCACGAGATTCACAGCGAGTGGGTGCGCCTCTCGCCCCAGGTCGCCGAGCAGATCAACCAGACCAAGGTCATGGGCGGGCGCGTCATCGCCGTGGGGACGACGAGCATGCGCGTGCTGGAGACGGCGGCGCGGCGCGGGCTCTTCCAGTCCGAAGAGGGCACCTGTCCCTGGCGCGCCGTCGCGCCCTACGAGGGCTTCACCGCCCTCTACATCACGCCGGGCTTCGACTTCCGCGTGGTGGACGCGCTGATCACCAACTTTCATCTACCCAAGAGTTCGCTACTGGCGCTGGTCATGGCCTTCGCCGGCGTCGATCTGATCCGCACGGCCTACGCGGAAGCCATCCAAGCGCGCTACCGCTTTTTCTCGCTGGGGGACGCCTGCTTGATCCTCTGATACGCTCCTTTTATTCAGATTCAAGGATCCAGCAACCAGATTTCATCCCTGACTTCTATCCTATTGCCTGTTGTCGACTGATCAAGGTAAAATAGCGGTTAGAATACTGGCAAGCAATAGGAGTCAAAATCATGCTGAAAAGAATGTTCGTCTGTATTGCCATTTTGGCGGTTATTTCATTGGCCTCGCCGGCTGTCTCACCTGCGCTGGGCCAAGCAACGCCTCCGCTTGCGATCTACATTGCGCCTGCCGTGGAGATTCCTGATGACTATGTTTTGCCTGCAACGGAGCCATTCGATCTATCCAATGGTGCGCCGCAGGCTGCCGGTTCCAAAGCCATCGTCATTCTAGGGACGGATACCCCCCAGTTCCAACCCTATATGGAAAACGCCGCGGCTTTTCTTCGCGATAACGATGTCCAGGTGAGCGCGTTCTACTCCACTGAGGACGACTTCGGCTGGAGCGACATCGTGCAGGCAGCGACCGGAGCCAGCTATCTGATCTATGCAGGACATGGGGTAGGCAGCGGAGACCATCCTACGAAACTCGGTACCTTTTACCTAGGGCCTGGCGATGGAGAATTTGTAGGACCCGAAGCTGTACGTCAGGAGCTGGCGGATCGCCTGGCGGGCGACGCGGTGGTGATTTTCACGCACGCGTGCTATACTGCCGGGTCACCCGGGGATATTAGCCAGGAGGAAGCACAACGTCGTGTCGCTCTATACGCTGAGCCCTTTGTGGACATTGGCGTGCGGGCTTATTTTGCCAACAACTACTACAATAACTCCAACTATACAAATGCTGCGACGTGGATATCCAGTGCAATTCTAGAAGCGCGGGAAACCGGCGCTACACTGGGCGACGTCTTCAAGGGTGTGCAACCCAACGACCCCACAAGATTCCGCGATATCGATTATCCTTCAGAGGGTTACGATCTCTGGCTCAATGGCGAGATGGGAGACTGGAATTATGCCTTTGTGGGCCAACCGACGTATACTTTTTCCGATCCAGAGTTGGGTGGGATTCCAGCAGAACTGACCTACACGTCCAATCAAGCCACCGGCGTTCTTTCACCTGAGTATTACACCGTGACCCCCGCAAACGTCGGCAATAGCGATCCACTCACCTGGACCATCACTACCGGGTGTGACTGGCTCGACTTTTCACCAGAAACGGCGACGACACCGGAACCGTTTGGGGTGATACCCAATCCGACTATGATTGCGGCATTGCCGGAAGGCGAGCACACCGGCGCGTTCACTGTGACGGTCACCGATCCGGCGGAGACGCTCAACGCCGTCCAACGGGTCGAGGTGACGCTGGACATCGTGACGCCACGGTTGGGCAATCTTCCGGCGGAGCTCAATTTTACCTATCTCATCTCCGACGCGCTGATGCTGCCGCAATCCCACGTCGTGACGCCGCGCAACGTCGGCTCGGACGATGTGCTGACGTGGGAGCTTGAGCGGGCGGGCGCCTGGTTCGAGACATCGGTCACCGGCGGCACAACGCCTGACGCCTTCACGCTCACGCCCATCAGCTACACCACGACCCAGTCGATGAGCTATACGGGCTATGTAACCGTGACGGCGACGGCGCCGATAGGGACGGACGACGCCGTCCAGCGCATCAACCTCACGCTGCAGGTCAAGGCTGTCGAGGCAGCGCGTGTGTTCTTGCCGCTGGTGACCCGAAACTGAGGATTGTGCCTCTCCGCAGCATAAAGCAACGTCCGGGAAGACCTGACCTTCCCGGACGTTGTCACGTGACACAGCATCCAGCTTCGAGTATCCAGCTTCAAGTTTCCAGCATCCAATCTACCCCTCGCCGGGGGACGGCGGGATCATAAAGGGCAGCTCTTCCTGGTTGAAGGGCAGCTGCACCGGTCGGGACTCCAGCTGCACGCGGATGGTCTCCTCGTCGCCGTCGCGTAGCACCGTCAGCCGCACGCGGTCGCCCGGCTCGTACCGTCCAATCACCGCATCCAGCGGATGGGTCGCTGTCACAGCCTTGCCATCGACCTCCGTGATCACATCGCCGGTCTCCAGTCCCGCGTCCTCCGCCAGGCTGCCCTCGACCACCTCCATGATCTCCGCGCCTTCGTCTGTCATCTGGAAGAAGACACCGAGCCAGGGGCGGTCCTCCTGCGGCATCTGATGCGGCATAGGCTGCTCGGGCATCTCGAAGGGTCCTGGGAGCTCAAAACGCCGTGGCGGAAAGGATCGCTGTCGGGTTATCACCCGTCCAAGCGTGTAGCCCACTGAGCCGCCGATCAATCCACCGGTCAAGAAGCAACTGGTCAAGATAATAAGCATCACAAGAATCAACGTGGCCCACTTCCAACCATTGATCTTAGTCATCATTTGCCTCCTCTGCTTGTGCGTATAGACGCTCAAACTCATTCAGATAGTGCGCTGCGATCTCAGGACTGTGTAGAATGAGCACATTCTCATCGTTGTATTCTGCTGCGTTGCGCGAGAAGTTGTAGGAGCCGGTGACGACGATGGCGTCGTCGATGATCATCACTTTGTGGTGCATGTTGTAGGGATTGCCGTCTAACTGCACGTCGACGCCCGCCTGTTGCAGTGCCTCCACATCGGAACCCAGGTCGTTGCGGTTGCGGGTTTCGACGACGCCCTGCACCGTGACGCCGTCCCGGTGCCTGCGGTTTAACGCCTGCGCCAGCGGGTTGGCGGTGAAGGTGAAGGCCATAAAGCGGATGCTCTGTTCGGCGCCTTCCAGCAGCTCGATGAGGCGCTGTTGAATATTGTCCTCCGGCGAGAAATAACTCTCGACCCAGACGCCATCGATCTCCACTTCCAGGGAAGGGGGATCCTCGGGGGAACCGGCGCTGAAGATGCGGTGCGTGAACATCTCCTCGAACTCGTCAGTGTAGGTCTGGGCCAATGCTGTCGATTTGATGCGCACCACGTTGTTGTTGTTGCGATAGGTTCCGTTCTCGGTGAGATTCCAGGAGCCGGTCCAGACCTCGTTCCCGTCAATGATGACGAACTTGTTGTGCATCAATGTGTCTTCGATGTCGTCCACTACGGGGATGCCGGCCTCGCGCACCATCGCCGTGCCGGCTTCGTCAAGGTAATCGCTGTCCGTCACCAGGCGGACGTCCAGGCCGCGCTGCTGTGCGGCGATCATCGCCTCGGCGACCGTCGTCAGGTCGAAGTCGTAGGCGACGACGTCCACTCGCTCCTGGGCGCCGTCGATGGCCTCGGCCAGCGCGGCATCCAGGCCACCCGCATCCTGCGCTTCGCCGCGCGCGTGGGGCGAGGTGAACATCACCTGCACGCTACCCTCGGTCTCCACGATCCTCGGGTTCTCGCCGCCGCCGAAGAAGAGATTTCCGCTGGCCCAGACCGTCACGATCAAGAAGAGCGAGAGCAGGAATTCTTTCCAGCCCAGACGGCGTCCTTCACCCTTCGTCATTCTCAACCTCCTCGTGGAATGTGGAGAGCCGCGAGATGCGCCGGCGCACTTCGGTCAGTGGATCGTCGGCGTCGCTGCTGTGCTCGGCGATCCGGCGGACGGTATCCCGAAGCCGACGCAGGCGCGGGGTAAGCCAAGCCCAGGCAGCTTCCTCGTCGAGCGTTTCTGTCTCTGCGACGAGACAGGTCACTTGCTGCTGCGCCCAATCGAGCAACACTGTGGCCTCGGGGTCACGCAGGGCATTGGTGAGCGCGGGATCGGCGTAGATGCGTTCCAGCGCGCGCTCCAGGCGTTCTTCGGTTGTCATGCCGCCTCCTTTTTAGACAGTTGGCGCGCGTAGGATTCGATGACCTCGGATTGCGGGGGCGTCGGGCGGATGAAGGGGCGCGCGCGCTCAATGGTCGTCCACGCTTCCTCCGGCGTCATCCCCTTGCTGACAAGATAAGCGGCCGCCATGGTCGGCGCGCGGCCCACGCCACTGGCGCAGTGCACGTAGACGCCCCGGTCGGCGGCTCGATGCTCTGCGATAAAAGTCACGCCTCGCTCCAGATCCTCAATGCGCGGGGGCGCGTCATCGATGGTCGGCAGCCAGAGATAGTGCTTTGGCGCGACGCCGCGCTCGGCATCGTCGCTCTCGTTGCGCATGTTGACCACGGCGTCGATGCCCTGCTCCCGCATCCGCGCCAGGCCCCGCTTGTCCTGTTGCCCACCGACGTAGAGGCCCGGGTAGACGTGGCTGGTCGCCGCCGGGGAAACGCCGCCCAGTCGGCGTGAGATCTTCTCCACGATCCAGAGCGCGGTGCTGCCCAGGCCCTGTTCAATCAGACGCCGGTAGAGGATGTAGAGCAACTTTACCGGCGGCAGCGACTCCAACTGCTGGTGACGTTCGAAGACGGCTTCATCCATGTGCTTACCCATAGAGTGCCGAGGCTGCGTCCTGGGCGTTGCCGGCGGATGCATCTGCGACCTCACCGTAGAGGTCGCGGTAATCGCGCGTGTGGATGACGATGGGCATGGGCACGGCGTGGCCCAGCAGCAGCGCCTGCTGCTTCGTCTCCAGGCGCGCCAACACCTCCCGCAGCCGCGACGTCCCCGCGACGCCGGAGAAGACGGCGCGGATGTCGTTCTCCTCGTCGAGCAGCGCCGTCACCCGCGTGCCGATCTGGCTCATCACCTCCGGGTCGATGCCGCTGGGCCGCTGATCGACGACGAGCAGCGTGACGTTGTACTTGCGCATCTCCCGCGCGATGGTACCGAAGATGGTGTGTTTGGCAATCGACGGATCCAGGAACTTGTGCGCCTCCTCGATGGTGATGACCAACGGGCGCGGCTCCTGCCCCTGTCCACCCAGCGCGGCCTCCTTGCGGTTCACATAGGCGCGGTGAATGCGGCGGGTGATGTAGTTCGCCACCAGGATGTAGGCTTCCAGCGCGTTCCCGTAGCGCCCAAACTCCAGCACCACACTGACGCCGCTGTTCAGATAGTCGAGGATACGGCCGATGGGATCGTCTGGCGCTTTCTCCACCAGGAAACCGAAGCGGTGCAACTGCGCCAATTTGCGCTGGATGGCGCCCAGCGTGCCTTCGTGGATGCGCCCCTGATCCAGCAGATGCATCAGCGCCTCGTCGGGCTCTTCTTGCAGCAGGCGGCGCACCCATTGGCGACCCAGGCGCCGCCGGAGCATGTAGAGCGCGTTGGTCTGTACGTCGGTGAAGCCGAAGAGCGGCGCGAGCATCTCCAAGTCCTCCGGGTCCAGCTGGTCGTAGCCGATGCGCACGGTGTAATCGATCTTGCTGCCGCGCCGCCGCGAGGATTCGGGGTCGAGCGTGAAAACGCTGACGCGCCCATCGTAGAAGAGCTGGCGCAGCCCCTTGACGTCCTGGTTGGCCTCGTCCTTGCTCCGCCAGCCGTACTCGTTGTGCATATCGAAGATCAGATTGACGGCGGCCTTGTCCTGGATGATGCCCGCCAGCAGCATGCGCGTGAGAAACGTCTTGCCGGTACCGCTCTTGCCGAAGACGCCGCTGGAGCGCTCCACGAAGCGCTGCAAATTCAGGGCGATCCGCGTGCCTTCCATCTCCAGCGGCTCGCCGACGTAGAAGTGCCCCTTCGCATCCACGTCGCCGAAAATCTCCGCCACCTCCTCGGGTGAGGCATCGTAGACGTGGGTGAAGTGCGTGGGCACGGTCTTGGCGGGGCGCACCTCGCCGGCAGCGTCCAGCACCAGCATGGGCGTGACGTCGATGCGCCCGTAGGTCAGCGTGCCGTTGTAGACTCTGGCGAGGAA
>CAYVKR010000061.1:0-12944 GCA_964452025.1 uncultured Anaerolineales bacterium | reverse complement strand
TTTGCCTTGCCTTCGTCTACGCAGTTTCTACGGTACAGAGGGCGTTTTCACCAGCAGACTCGCTTCGAAATCCCAACATGCTATGGATTTTCTCTCAGCGTTCTCTGCGCTCTCTGCGGTAAACAGGCTTTTTTCACCAAAGTCAAAGTTAAGGTGGCTGACGCACTCTCCGACTGTCTACCCAAAAAGCCAGATGCCGCGCTCTTTTATCGAGCGCGGCATCTTTGGAGATCGTATCCAGGTTAGAAACCTTCGCCCGGTTTCTCTCCGGCGATGTCGGTGATTTCGTCGCCGCTGATAACCTCGTGCTCGATAAGATGTTCGGCGATGTCGTGGAGCGCATCTGCGCGTTCGCGCAGTAGGTCGACGGCGCGAGCTTGCGCCTCGTCGACGATGCGGCGAATCTCCGAATCGATCAATTTCTGCGTCTCCGGGCTGATGTCCTGGCGCAAATTGCCCATACGGCCCAGGTATCCGCCCATGGAAGGATCAGCGGAGTAGCGTACCGGCCCCAGCGCCTCGGTCATGCCGAACTCGGTGACCATGCGCCGCGCCAGCTGCGTGACCCGCTCCAAATCGTTAGCGGCGCCAGTGGAGAGCTCATCGAAGACCACCAGCTCAGCCGCGCGCCCGCCGAGCATCACCGCCATGCGCTGCATCAACTCATCGCGTCCCAGCAGATACGTGTCCTCATCCGGCATCTGCAGCGTGTAGCCCAGCGCGCCCTTGGACGTGGGGATGATGCTGACCTTGTGCACCGGGTCCGTATCAGGCTGCAGGTAGGCGACCAGTGCGTGCCCGCCCTCGTGATAGGCAACCTTCCGCCGCACCTCACCTTTCAGCGTAACCTTACGCTGCAGGCCAGCGATGACGCGCTCCAGCGCCAGGTCAAAGTCATCCATGATGACGGCCTTGTGGTCATGGCGGACAGCCAGTAGCGCAGCCTCATTGACCAAATTTGCCAGATCGGCCCCGGAGAAGCCCGCCGTGATCTTTGAGAGACTGTCCAGATTGACGTCGTCAGCCAGTTTGACCTCGCGAGTGTGAATGTCGAGGATCTCGCGACGCCCTGCCCCGGTAGGCAACACCACCTCAATCTGCCGGTCGAAGCGACCCGGACGCAACAACGCCTTATCCAGCACTTCCGGACGGTTGGTCGCGGCCATAATGACGACGCCCTGGTTCGGCTCAAAACCGTCCATCTCGTTGAGCAGCTGGTTGAGCGTCTGCTCGCGCTCGTCGTTGGTGCCGATGGCATTCACACCGGCCCGCGACTGACCAATGGCATCAATCTCGTCGATGAAAACGATGCACGGCGCTTTCTTCTTCGCTTGCTCGAAGAGATCACGTACACGCGAAGCGCCGACGCCGACAAACATCTCAACGAAATCAGATCCGCTGATAGAGAAAAAGGGCACGCCGGCCTCGCCAGCCGTGGCCTGGGCCAACAGCGTCTTACCCGTTCCCGGCGGCCCAACCATCAACACGCCCTTAGGCAATTTGGCGCCCAGACGCGTGAACCGCTCCGGATTTTTGAGGAACTCGATGATCTCCTTGAGCTCCAGCTCGACCTCATCCAGACCGCCGACGTCTTTGAACTTGACGCCCGTCATCTCCCCCGCGATCTCCTGGGCGCCGCTCTTGCCAATGGACATCACGCCCGGTCCACCGCCCTGTCCCATCCGCCGGAGCATGAAGAACCACAACAACCCCAACGGCAGCAAGGGGATGATCCAGCCCAACAGCGAGGGTAAGAAGGTGTTAGCAGGCGCTTCGGCGGAGAACGTGACGTCGGCCTCTTTGAGACGCTCGATGAGATCCGGGTCGTCGACACGCACCACGTTGTAACTGCGCTGCTGGCTCTCCTCATCCCCCTCGGCGCAGCAGGTGTAGGTGATCCGCGTCTCTCCGATGGAGATCTTCTCGATCTGCCCGGCGTCCAATTGCTCCAAAAATTGACTATATGGCACTTCTTGCATGCGAACGACCATAGGCTGGTAGATGAGCTGCTGGAAAAGCCAGGTGCCGACCAGCGCAATGATCAGATAGATAGCAGAAAATTGAATCTGCTTACGTTGTCGATTGTCCATTGAAACTCCTTGATCTCGCCACCGGGCCGGTCCAGAAGGCCGGTTGAGTGACTAATTTCGTAACGTATACTGTTCGTCTTTATTATGGAGGATAAAAATTAACATCACATTAGCGCCAAAACAGAAAGGCATTAGAGATAGCGCGTGGGAACCCATACGGCAGAGTGATGGGCCCGGGGGAGGGGTGGAATTTCCGAAGATGTCTACGTTTCTTCCCAATATGCGCACAGTATCTGCAGACTGTCAGCATACGCGCTCGCTTTGAAGCGCTCCAGCGCCTTGATCAGACCCGGAACACGCGCTTCCGCCACATCGGTCTCGATAGCTGCGGCGACGTGTAGCAGATGGTCGATGGAAATGCCCATGCGCTCCGCGAAGACGACCGCCGCCCCCTCGACGTTCTGAGGCGTGGTGAGGTGATGTGCAACCCAATCACGCCATTCTCGCAACACCTCATCTACGATAAATGGCACCCATTGATCCGGCTGCGTGCGACGGAGCTTCGTTGCGACGTCCGCTGCCGACATGCGTGCGAAGGCGCGGCGATCTAACACCAAGCGCAGCGCGTTGTGGTGGATCATCGCTTGGCGCCAGGTTGACCAGGTGTCTGAGTTTAAATAGCGTGGGCAGAAGACGTGCAACGCCCAATTCACGTCCCAGGTCAGATGAAGCAGATAGCCGCTGACAAAGGCAGACTGAGCGGGCAAGAGCGCTCCTGGATCCGCCAGCGCCGGGTAAGTACTGAACAGATTTTCCACCGTGGTTTGGGCACTGTCGGGTGGGATTTCATGAAAGTGGGTTTCAACACGCGGCTGACCGGTCAAGTAGCGCACGTCACCGGCTGTCGTGCCCAGCAAAAAGGCGCCCTGCTCTGCTTTCAGGCGAGGGCGTACCTTTCCCGGCAGATCAAGGCTCTCCAGGATTGCAACAGACTCGGCAAGGTGTTGGTATGGTGTCGGCATCAGCGCCTATTGTACCAGATAGTCTGGTAGTCGCGTAGTCGCGAATGCCCATACGCCTGCAGTTTGACTACTTGACTTTCAGACTACCGGACTATCCGACTACCTGACTAATCCTTCAACCATGTTACAATACTGAGGTCATGCACGTTCGAAGTCTGAGCCTACGTCATTTTCGCACCTACACGCGCCTGGAGATGGATTTTCCGGCTGCATCCATTCTGCTATTGGGCGCCAACGCCCAGGGGAAGACCAGCCTATTGGAAGCCATCGCCTACCTCGCGTTAGGGAGTTCACCTCTTACCCACACCGACCGACATCTGATCCACTGGTCCGCCGTGGACTCCGGCATGCCCTTCGCCCAGGTGGAAGCCGAGGTAGTGAAACGAGATCGCACGGAGCGCATTGAAATTGCGCTGCAAATCTCCGAGAATTCCAATGGTCACTCGCGCTTGTCGAAGCGCGTGCGCATCGACGAACGGAGCGTCCGGATTTCGGATCTAACGGGACATTTGAACGTGGTGCTCTTCCTGCCCGAAGACGTGACGCTGGTCGGCGGGCCGCCGGCTGACCGGCGCCGACATCTGGACACGCTGCTCTCGCAGGTCTACCCGGAGTATGTGGCTGCTCACAGCACGTACCGGTCGACGCTCTCGCGCCGGAACGCGCTGCTGCGCTATCTGCGCGACGAAGGTGGCGATCCAGCGCAGCTGGAACCGCTGGAGGCGATCCTTGCTGAGACCGGCGTCACCATCTCACTCTACCGTCGTCAGGTCGTCGCCGCGCTCTCGCTGCACGCGGACCAGTTCCACCAGGAACTCACCGGCGGGGCTGCGTGGCTCCAGCTGAAGTACGAGCCCAACTTCGACCCGCTGGCGCCGCCTGCGCTGGATTATCAACTGGGCCTACTGCCGCGCGAAGATCCGGTGCCGCCGGTGGACGTGGAAGCGCTCAAAGAAGCGTTTCGCCGCAAACTGGTGCAGAATCGGCGCCGGGCGATCCAACGCGGCGTCACGCGCATCGGACCGCAGCGCGACGAGCTGCGCTTTCTCTCTCAGGAGATCGACCTGGGGACCTTTGGCTCACGAGGACAGCAGCGTTCCGCCGTACTGGCGCTGCGCCTGGCCGAGCTGCAGTGGCTGAAAGAGGAAACCGGCGAGGCGCCCGTCCTGCTGCTGGACGAGGTGCTCGCCGAGCTGGACCTGGAACGCCGCTCTTACCTTCTGGGGCTTCTGGATCAGGTCGAACAAACGATTCTCTCGACGACGGATGCCGAGATGTTCCCCGAGTCTTTCCGCAAGAAGACGTTGTCTCTGCGAGTCGCAGGAGGGATCATCACGCGGGTTTAGACAAGCGCCCTACCCCTCAGCCAGCAATGGGCGCTTCGATGGCATACCGGGCCGTCTAGGATACTTGGCTGGTGAAGCAGCAGACTTATCCATCAGGACCAGATAGCGCGTTTCTGCGAGGCCGTGCATCTCCACCGGCATCAACTTGCGAATCCGCCCCCCCAACTGTGCGATAGCAAACTCTGCCCGCTGCACCTCTGCAGGGGCATCCTCGCCTTTCTGAGCCAGCGCCTTCCCACCGATCTTCGTGAGCGGCAGCAGGTATTCTGCCAGAATCGGCATCTCAGCGACGGCACGAGCGATGGTCCAATCATACCGTTCACGGTGCTTCGGATCCTGGCCCAGCGTCTCGGCCCGACCGTGCAAAACCGTCACACCGTGCAGCTCTAGCCGCTGAACAACGTGATCCAGAAAACGCGTCTTCTTGGCGGTAGAATCCAGTAAAGTCAGCCGAAGGCCAGGGCGCAGGATCTTGAGCACCAAGCCCGGAAATCCAGCGCCGGTCCCCACATCAATCAGAGACTGCTGACCCAGGGAGCACTCTGCTTCCATCGCCAGCAAGCATGTGAGAGAATCCAGAAAATGTCGGACTTGTGCATTCTCGTATTCCGTGATGGCGGTGAGGTTGAATTTCTGGTTCCACGTGATCAACGCATCGTAGTAGGCCTCAAATGCTTGCACATGCTCCGGTTCCACATCCACGTGTAAGGCCCTGGCGCCCTTCAGCAGTAGATCCACAGACACTCTCCTTCAGTAAGCTCGATCTGATGAGAACAGACGGTGTTTCATTTGCTATCATTATACAAAACCCTGTTACTTCTGAAAGAGGCCTGTTCGCAGACACATCGTTCGCTTTCTTTTGACGAATTCGCCTTTCTGGTCTAAAATTTCATAAGCGACAGTGGACTGGGACTAACCCAAGCCCAGATCGAGGCGTTGGAACGGCCTTTCGAGCAGAATGTTGGCTGCGCTGAAAGCCGGAGAGAGCGGGTTGGGCATCAGCTGGGCCCTGGTTTGCTACGTCGCCGAGATCCACGAGGGAACCACGGCTGTTACCAGCCAAGGACCTGATCAAGGCAGCACGTTCACCATCTGGCTGCCCGCAGCAGAAAAAGTGTAAGTCATCAATCAGAAAAGGAGCGCTATGACACGATCACATTTTCCCATTCTCATTCTCAACGCCCGACCCGCCGCAGGCAAGAGCGAGATCATCGACTATCTCCAGCGCATGCCGGTGGAGGAGCGCCTCGAACGTTTCCACATCGGCGTCATCGACGTGATCGATGATTTTCCCATGCTGTGGACCTGGTTTGAAGAGGACGCCATTCTCAGCCGCATGGGACATCCTCGGCTGCACACCCATGCAGATGGATACTTCAAGGAGACCTATCTCTGGCACCTGCTCATCGAGCGCATTAGCCAGGAATACGAGAAGCAGCTGCGAGACCAGCCAGCTTACCACGCAACTCACACCACGTTGATCGAGTTCTCGCGCGGCACGGAGCACGGCGGGTATGCGGATGCCTACCCACATTTCTCCAAGACCGTGCTCGACACTGCGGCGGCACTCTACGTGCGTGTCTCCTTTGCCGAGTCTCTGCGCAAGAACCGCGCCCGTTCCAATCCAGAGCGCCCCGACAGCATCCTGGAACACAGCCTAAGCGATGAAAAGATGCACCGTCTCTATCGCGGGGACGATTGGGACGAATGGACGGCGGACGATCCCGTCCACCTCCACGTTGGAGAACAGCGCATCCCGTACGCGGTCTTCGAGAACGAGGATGACGTCACGACGGAGCCGGGGCCGGCCCTCAGCAGGCGCTTATCCTCAACGCTGGCGACGCTCTGGGAACGCTACCTTCAACGCTGAACACAGTTGCTCGCCGAGCAGTCGTGCTGTCTGACCGGCGAGCCTTTCAAAAGCCAGTTCATGGCAACAAAGAGGCGCTAGATGGGATTTCGAAGCAAGTCCGCTGGTGAAAACGCCCTCTGTACCGTAAAAACTGCGTAGACAAAAGCAAGACAAACGAAACTGGGGTTGATGCGGGAAGGAAACATGATGGGAAGCCGCCTATGGCGTTTGAGCGACCCTGGAACTACTTCGTTTGCCCTAGATTGCCGCCCCTTTGTCCTGCTCCTCTTCCACGGGCAAGGCGAGGTAAAACTTTGAGCCTCTGTTGATTTCGCTCTCTACCCACACCCGCCCCCCGTGACGCTCCACGATGGATTTCACCAGCGCCAGGCCAAGGCCTGTGCCGGGAATGTCCACCGTCTCCCGTCGTTTGATCCGGTAGAATTTCTCGAAAAGCCGCACCTGATCCTCAGGGGCGATGCCGATGCCGGTATCCGCGACCCGTATCAGCACTTCATCGTCCTGATTTATACGCATGCTCACGCTGACCTGCCCCCCCGTCGGCGTGTATTTGATGGCGTTATCCACCAGATTGCCGATGGCCTGGCGCAGCAATGTGGGATCGCCCATCACCGTCGGGACGTCATCCGCCGGCTCGAGCCGCAGCGTGATGCCCTTGGCCGTCGCGCGCGCCCGCATGGTGTCCACAGCCTCCACCACCACGAGGCCCAGACGACAGGATTCCTGGCCAATTCCCACGCCGGCCTCGATGCGCCGAAGATTCAACAAATCGTCAATCAAAGCACTCATCTGCTCGATACCGTGCAAGATACGATCCAGATAGTCGTGCTGTTTGTCGTTCAGGTCGCCAACCATCATCAGCATCGTTGCATAACCACGAATAAAGGTCAGAGGTGCCCGCAGATCGTGTGAAACCGTCGCCACAAACTCTGACTTCATCTCGTCCAGCTCTTTGAAATGAGTCACGTCTCGCATGACGACGACGCGCCCGACGCGCTCACCGCTCTGTGTCGTCACCTGGGCGATGCTGGCGAAGAAGACGCGTCCATCCTCTAAAGGCACTTCGATGGTAGGCTGGGTCGCTTGCCGCTCCGCGTCGTAGGGCGACGCCAGGGCCTCTTCCAACGTAGGGGGAAGATTGATATCTGTCACAGAGCGACCATAGGCCATCTCATCCAGACCCAGGATTCGCTGCGCAGCCGGATTAATCAGCAGCAGATTTTGCTTTTGATCCGTGACCAGAATGGCGTCACCTGTGCTGGATAGAATCGCAGCCAGCCGGCGCCGTCCACCCTCAGCCGCCTGGAAGAGCCGAGCATTTTCAACGAGTACCGCCGCCTGCCCCACCAGGGTGTTGAGGAAGTTGATGCGCGCCTCATCAAAGGCATGGGCCTCTTTTGCCCCAACCCAGAGCACAGCTACCGTCCGATTGCGCGTTCGCACCGGGAACGCCGCTACGCTCTGCAAAGGCCCATGGATGGACGGCATCAGGGGATACTCATGCAGATCCTGTCTGATCAGGTTAGCTTTGCCGCGATAGAGCGCTTTGGCAAGCGATCGATCCAACGCCGGGAATGTGGCGTGCGCCATACCGACAGAGAAGACCTGTTGAGGAAACTCGTCATCGTTCAGTAAGACAAACCGGGCGGTGGCTGCCCGCGTCTCTTCGAGAATGCCCTCCAGGATCAGCGGCACCCCCTCGTCCAGATCCAACGTCGCAGAGACCGAGCGGGAGACCTCCAGCAGCAACGACAAATCATTCAGACGGTCGTTCAAGCGCATCCGCATCTGTTCAAAAGCTCGGCCTAGCCGCGCGACCTCATCCTCACCGGAGATATGGATAGGGATCGCCAGGTTACCTTGGCTGATCTGATGGGCCGCCTGGGAGAGTGTCTGTAGTGGACGCGTGACCCGCGTCGCCAGGATCGGGACGATGAGGGCCAACGCCAGCCCAATGGCCAATTGGACGTAGAGCAAAGGACTGGAGATAAACGTGGCTGCTTCTAATACCGCCGAGAAGGGCAGCTGAATGACAACTGCTCCACCGCCAACCACTTTACGAACGTACGTAAGCATACGGCTGCCATCTGGCGCCAGCCCCTCGTAAGCGTCGCCGGTCGCCACCTCGTAGGCAGTACCCTGGTCACTGGGTTGCCAGGGGCGGAGCAACAAACCTGGGTCGGGATGCGCGATGATCAACTTCCGGTTATCAAGAATAAAGCCAGTACCCACGCCACGGGTGGACTGCAGCGATTCCAGCGCGCGACGCATATTGGGATTGACACTGAGCTGGACCCGTCCCAGCAGCGCGGTGCGCGGCGTCTCGGCATTTTCAACCGGCAGGGGGTGGACGAAGGTCAGGCGACGTTCCTGCTCGTTAATATTCGTCAAGTGCGTGGTCAGTGACATCTCAAAGGCCAACGCCTGCTCAAGCACCTGGAGTTCCTCCTCGGTCAACGAAGGGCTGGTCAGATCTGCGGGTGCTTGACCTACGACATTGCCTTCCGCATCAACTAAGAACAGCTCCTGAAAGAATGGCACCATCTGCCGATCCTCTTCGAGGAGCTTCTGTCGTTGTTCAGAATCTTGGAGAGCTGGATTAACGACAAACTGCTTCAAAAGATTGGAGCCGGTGTAATAGAAGCTGGCAATGCCCTCGGCCGCGCTGGCTGCACTGCGCGCCATCTCTCCCAACGCCTGTTGACGAGCCAGGGTCACCGCCTGGCGCGTCACCGTCAGGATCGAAAGCCCCATCCCCAGCATCAGGACGGGGATTAGCGCCACCATGAAACGCATGCGGAGCGATTGGCTGAAGAACGAGGGGACAAGCGGTTGCTTCGGCGGGCGGAGCCGGGAGAAAAAAGCGAATCCCAGCGTAAACACCAGGCCCGAGACGCCTCCAGCGATCAGCCAGATGCCCCCATCGCTCTGAAACGGCGTGGAGGCATGATCAATTGCGACCAATCCGCCATACTGGATGGAGTCCACAAACCGATTGAAGCCCAAGATCAGGAGACCGGGCAAGACAGCTACCACGCCAGCGATCACTGGTTGCCGCAGCAATGAAAACAACCGACCTTGATAACGTTGGCGCACGGCCCAGCCGACCAAGCCTCCCCACGCCGCCAGGGCCATCACGTCATTCAGCGCCTGCGTCATCACCAGCGCCCGCGCGAGACCCGCGAACAGCCCCGCCACCAAACCCGGTCCAGCGCCTAAGAAAATGCCTATACCAGCGACAGTGATCATGACCGGCAGAGAGAGGGATGGCAGCACGGGTAAGATACCCGCTGAGGCCGTGGAGAGCGCACCTTCCCAGGAGCGTTGTAACATCAACATCGAGCTGGTCGGAACGAGCAGGGCAAGCCCGGCAAGCAGACCGACCCAGCCGCGCGGGCTCAGCTGTTTGAAATCGCCACGCCGGTTAAACAGCAACCAGACGCAGACAACTGCATAGAGCCCAGATAGGCCCAACCCCAGCAGCGTCTGCGGCAGGGTTAACGAGAAACCCCTGAAGCCGTGCCAGACATGCAGTTCGATGTTCATCACTTCGCCTCTCTCGGGCCAGAACAATGATCAAGAAGCATCTGCAACCGCCTTGGAGAACCGACCAGTCGACGAAAAATCGCGGGACATAGTGTGGTCGGGAAAGCCCAACCATAATCTATGCCTCCCTCTACCCCGATGAAAAGTTTTCCATCAGAGCCAGCCTTCTTAGATCATAGATGGATTTCCTAAAAAATCCAACGTATTCAACCCAAATTTAGACAATATCATTGAATTCTAACTTAATAATACTCGCAGATCAGAAGAATTGCAAGTCTAGGCAAAGGAGGATAGCCTTCGGATCATGGACAGGCATCAGCTTCCCTGCTCAACTCTCCAGCCACAAACAACGGCCTACCCATTGACCGGGCAGGCCGTTGTCCGACGTCTTCAAAGATGGAATCAATGGCGAGGATCACATCCAGTCGTCATCATCATCGTCGTCGTCGTAATCGTCATCATACTCGTCGTCATCGTCATATTCATCGTAGTCATCGTAATCGTCGTAGTCGTCATCATCAAAGGCCCAATCCAACTCAACCGGATTGATTTCGACAACCTCCAACACTTCCTGACAGGCAGGACAGGTCACCTTTGCGCCAAGACGCGGCTTTTCCGGCAAGTTCATGGTTTCCCCGCAAGAGGGACATACAGCCAATGCCATTTCGCACCTCCAATGTGCTATGAGATTGATGTTGCACTAACATCATAGGACGATTATAGAACAGCGCTGTTCAAAAGACGTGCGAAAAATATGCCGAAACGATACGAAACGCTGTAAACCCTATGATTTTTGCGCGAATCAATGGGATACCCCCAGGGCAAGCCCCAAACCCAACTTCGCAGCAAGCCGTGAGGAACGCGTACGTGAACTAACCTCTCGTAACGCGAGAGGTAGATTCAGTTCGGCGAAAGATCACGATTGTGGATCAAAAACGTAGCCCACACCGGGTACGGTGAGAATATAGTGAGGATCATGAGGCTGGGGCTCAATCTTAGCGCGCAATCGGCTGACCAATCCACGCACCAGATCGCGCTCCCCTTCGCCGCCATGCCCCCACACGGTCTCGACCAACGTCTCGGCCGGCAGCACCTGTCTATGATGAAGCATCAAGGTATGGAGCAATCGAAATTCCAGTCGGGTCAGACGCTTGGGGACACGCGCGCCAACCTGTACCGTGCGCGTGGAAGGGTCCAGCGTCAGATCGGCAATGGTCAAAGCAGGAGAGAGAAAAACAGGCCGGCCTGCCACCCGCCGCAACAGCGCTTTGATCTGCGCTACCAGCAACCGCGCACTGAAAGGACGTAGAATTACCAGATCCACGCCCGAATCGAGCAACAGGGCGTGCATGAATTCGTCCATGTGCTCACCGATGGTCACCAACGGCGTCTGTGTATGAGCACGCAGGCGCCGTACCGTCGCGATCGGTTGCTCCTCCGGCAGCACAAGAACGACGAGCGCGTACTTATCAATGTCTTGACCGCTAACCAGCAAGGAAAGATCACGTGTTCGGCTCACCGTCAACCCGGCCCGCTGCAAAACGAAGGAAATCACCGCCGTTTCTTCCGGGTCTTGAGAGACAATTAAGGCCCACATCGCCCATCCTCCGGATCACGCCCTTGTCGGGCTTTTCCATCAACCTCATCGTATTACAAACTTGTTAAGATTGAATGAATCCTCATCCAACCTCTTGAAGTTTAACATGGTTAAACATATAATCAATGTGTACAATCCCGAGTAAGACCTGAGCTTGAATCGCGAAGAACTGCCTAAATCCTTGGCTGAGCATTAAGCAGGAGAAAAACGATGAGCAATATCCTGATTGTAGACGATGATGTAGAAGCCCTGAAACTCATCGGCATTATGCTGGAGCGCAAAGGGCACGATATTCAAGCGGCAACCTCCGGTCAGCAGGCATTAAAGCGCGTCTCGCAGATAACACCTGATCTTATGATCCTGGATATCATGATGCCGGACATGGATGGCTATGAGCTGGCCCAGCGTCTGCGGGATCAGCCAGACACTAGCGAAATTCCTATTCTCTTTTTCACAGCCAAGAGCGATATCAGCGACAAGATCGCCGGATTTGAAGCCGGAGGTGACGATTATCTCACAAAGCCCATCCACCCCGCCGAACTGCTCTCTCGCGTTGCTGCATTGCTCAAACGCAGCAGCCGACGAGAATCGGAAGCCGAGCGGGGTCAGATCGTTGCGTTCCTACCTGTCAAGGGAGGCGTCGGTAACAGCACACTAGCGCTCAATGCTGCCATCGTTCTGAGCGAAGAGCAGAACGAGCAAAAGACCCTGCTCATTGAATTCCAGGATGGCGGAGGAAGCCTTGCCATGCAGATGGGCAGCAGATCGGCTTTGGACCTACAAAACCTAACCAAAGAAGCGGATGCACTCAATAGAGAAAAACTAGATGCGCAGCTGCTTCGACACAGCGCCAGCCTCTTCATCCTTCCAGCTTCGTCAGATCCAGCCGGTACATCGCCTCCTATCACCGAGACCTTTACAGAGTCATTGCTTTCTCTGGCCCTCAGCAAATATGATTATGTGCTCTTCGATCTGCCGCCAAAGATCGATCCATCGACGAGCCTTATTCTTCAAAAAGCCGCCTACATTATGATCACCTTGGAACCCAATCCCATCGCCTTAGGGATAACAAAAGGGGTTCTCAAACACCTGGAATCTCTCAATATTGGCGATTATAAGATGAGATTGCAAACCATGTATCGTGCACCAGCGGCCTCAGCTGTCAAACGAGATACCATTCATAATGAGCTGGGGATTGATATTCTGGGCAGTATTCCGCCCGCCCCAGATTTGGCTTACGAAAGCTGGAATACCGGTCGTCCTATGGTCTCAATCCAACCCATGAGTTTGGTCTCACAGCAGGTAAAAATGGTCGTGGACGATATCCTGAAAACATTATAGGAGCATATTGAGTCCTCGAGAACGCCAACGCCCCTCCGACTCAGTCCGCACGCTCGAAAGCGTATAAAGAACCTTGGGCTCTACGCAGATTTGTGGGATTTAAACAGCGCTTGACCCTTTTTAGTTGCCGATTTGGTATCTTCTCAATTTTTCGGGGTAGCGTGAATTCTAATACAATTCTAGCATTAC
>CAYVKR010000060.1:0-13433 GCA_964452025.1 uncultured Anaerolineales bacterium | reverse complement strand
ATATGATTCCTGCCTTGCCGCTCTAAACGGGAACTGCGGGACTAGCTACCTATCACTTTTACAAAACCCGAGCATGACCTCAATCCATGCATACCATCATTTCGACTGAGCGAAGGAAGCGTAGCGACCGAAGCGAATGGAGACCCTGGCCCAGAGGCCGGGGAATCTCTCCACCTCGCTGTATATCTGTCCCCGAACGGGGGAGATTTCTCAACTTCGTGCCAAAAAAAACGGTACTGCGTTCGAAATGACGGTGAAAACAAGGTTTTCGGTAGACAAGTGATGGATAGCTAGACTGCGGGATAAGCCATGAGTTGTATGGCGCGGTTGTCTTGTACCCAAAACAGTCTCAACGTAGTTGATATCACATGATAAGATGCTTTACATCTATCTCTATCTCTTTACTTCAATAGGGTGTGCGTGATTGTAGTTGGCGGCAATCTAAGGGTGCAGAAACTGTCTGGTAGGTTGCTGATAGCAGGGCTTTCTGTCGCCGTGAGGTTGTTGGCTCTTCAGTGGTTTTGAGGGATTTCGAAGCGAGTCTGCTGGTAAAAGTGCCTTCCGTACCGTAGAAACTGCGTAGGCAAAAGCAAGGCAAACGAAGCTGGGGTTGATGCGGGAGGGAAACATGATGGGAAGCCGCCTATGGCGTTTGAGCGACCCTGGAACTGCTTCGTTTGCCCTTTGATGCCTGACCATTCAAGGAGGTGATGCCTATCGTAAGATTCTCCATCTCTCTACAGCTTTGTATTTACCCAACACTATGATTTCATGGAGGAGCATATGCGAGCACGATGGTTTAATTTGATGCTTTTGGTGGCTTTGATGTTGGGAGGGCTTCCTCTCACCGTTGCGGCCGCCCCAGCGGAGCGATCTCTCACTGCGGTCGCTTCTATTCATGAGGACTTTGAGGGCAGCTTCCCCCCCACCGACTGGACGCTTTACGAGGCCAGCGGCGGGAGCTGGGAGCAGACCTCGACGCGTTCTCATTCCGGTTCTTACAGCGCCTACCACGATGATACCTCAGGCGCTCAGGACGCCTGGTTAGTCACGCCTGAGATCGACGTGGGCGCCGACTATATTCTGACCTACTGGGAGAACGTTAATTTTGTTTACTGGGCTGACACCCACGAAGTATTGCTTTCCACGAGCAGCGGCAATCCCGCCGATGGCACGTTCACGACGACGCTTCGGAGCGAAATTGGCAGCGAGGACACGTGGGAAGCGGTGACGATTGATCTCAGCAGCTATGCAGGAGAAACTGTTTACCTGGCCTTCCGCTACGTGGGCGATTGGTCGAGCGAGTGGTTTATCGACGACGTCGTCGTCGACGAAGCCTTTGTCGATCTCTCTACCTCGGAGAAATCGGCCAGCGGGGGAAATGTCCAGGCAGGGGATACGCTTACCTACAGCGTCTCTTTGAAGAACACCGGATTGGCCGATGGCGTGGGAACGACGCTGGTGGATCCCATCCCGACCGGGACGGACTTTGCCTCTATCGTCTCTCCTGCAGATGCCAGCTACAACGCGGTTGACAATCAGATTGAGTGGACTGGGACGGTGAGCGCGTCCACCAGCGTAGATGTTGTCTTTACTGTCGACGTCACAGGGACTGGTTTGGATTGCCAGGATACGATCACTAACAGCGCTACCATTTCTCAGACCAGTCTCACAGATCCCGTAGTGACAGAAGTCACCACAACTTTCTGGGATGAAGTGTCTTTTGCTGAGAGCTTCGAAGCCGACGACGGTGGATTTACAACTTCGGGCACTGACTCCACGTGGGAATACGGTACTCCTACCACCGGCCCAGCGGCAGCTCACTCTGGTGACTATCTGTGGGCAACTAATCTTGACGGTGAGTACGTTGCATATGAAGATTCCTATCTCACCTCACCGGTGATTGATTTGAGCGGCTACCTTCCTCTCTCTGGTTATCCTCTGTATCTGTCTTGGTGGGAGTGGCGCTCGATATCCAGCTACTCGGCTTACTATAGCGTCGAGGTGAGCGACGATGGCGGTGGGTCCTGGGACGTTATCTACGGTCCTGTACAGGGTGGTAGTGCCACGTGGGAATACCTCTCTTTCGACGTCAGTGAGTACGCCAGCGCTAATTTCCGCTTCCGCATTCATCTATACGTCGACTCTTCTTTCACCTATGAGGGCATTTACGTCGATGACGTGACATTGGTAAATTGTACCCCTCCTCCCAATGTCTATCTCCTGCCGGATATTCAGGGCGGGAAGCAGATATGTCCGGGCGATTCGGTGTCGTATGAGTTTGACGCACTCAATTTCACCGGTGGAGCGGCGACGGTCCAATTTATGCAGGAGAGTGGTGATAGCGAACTGACCTTCGATCCCACGAGCCTAGCGCTTGCGGATCAGGAACAACAGCCTTTTGTCGTCACCCAGACCTTGCCCACCTATGCCTTCTCCGGCGCCACCATCCTCGATACGTTCCTTGCCTACTCCGGCAGTTATTCCGATACCAGCACGGTTGAGACCTTGGCCGGCAATAAGTGGTTGGACGAGGGGTCGGCGGGTGCGCCGACACTCTGGCCCGCCTATGCCTCTGACGGAGATCGGGCTTACTACCTGGATGGTCTTGACGAGAACGGCGATCCGATGGCCTACTTGCAGATCTTTGAACCGGGCACGGGGTGGTACACAGCCACGGCCCCGGCCGTCGGTGAATTCTACGGCGGTGTTGCGGGGTATGATGCCGGCACCCTTTACTACGCACCTGGCTTTGAGGCCGGTATGGTCGCCACCGATACCTTCATGGCCTATGATATCGTCTCTGATACCTGGGCTTCGTTGGCCCCGATGCCCGAGACTCTGGGCCTGGGTGGCGGCGGCGTCACCGATGACGGCACCTTTGTCTGGATCGGCGGCAGCCCTGACAGCGGATTCCTCACCACGACCTCTGTCTATCTCTACGACATCGCGACCGATGCCTGGTCAGAGGGGACTGAGCTGACTGACGTTGGCTTGACTGCGCCTGGTTACGTGGTGGACGGCGACAAGGTCTACATTGGCGGTAGCTATCTCGGTAGCGATCACTTCTATATGTACGATGTGAGTGCCGATACCTGGACCCGACTTGCCGATCTGCCCCCTAGCCTCTTGATTGACGCGCCTGCCAACACCGTTTCGCCCCTCTTCCTATACACCGAGGGCGGAGTGTATTCCATCGGCGGCGGCTTCAATCCCTCTAATGCGTCTCTGGAGACCTGGCGCTATGATGTGGCCACAGATACATGGGATCCCTTCGGCGGTCTTAACCAGGCCACGTTGGGTAACGGCGGCGCTGTGATTGACAGCGTTATGTACACCTTTGGCGGTGGCGCCAGTGTGCAGGCTGCTCACGCGGCTGCGCCTCACGAACGCAACATTCCCATGTGTGAATACGCTGATCTGAATCAGATCACCGGACAGGTCACCGACGGCAATACCGGTGCGCCTCTGGAAGGTGCCGTCATCGACGCGGAAGGTCTGGCGGAATTACCCGAGATCAACGCGAACGAGCCTCTCCCCTTTGCCGTCACCGACGCCAATGGTGCCTACACGCTGACGTTGGCTTCGGCTGTCTACGAGCTTACGGCTTCTTATGGGGACTATGAGCCGCAGAGTGAAGTTGTCACGTTGACGACGGGTGGCGCAACGCAGGACTTCGTCCTCGGGGCTGCCAGTGTGGCAGCCGATCCGGCGGCCTTTGGGGAGACCCTGGCCTACAACAGTAAAGTCACTCGGACGATGCAGATCACCAACGACGGCTACAGTCCACTCGATCTTTTGGTCATGGAAGTTCCGGGTGGGTTCACCCCGACTGTCACGGTTGAGAGGGCACCTTCTGAAACGTCCGAGTATAGCATGCACGTGCCTGACGAGAAGGAAGATGTGGTCCTGGCTCTCAGCGACAGCCCGGCTCCGGCCGATAACGTCGTCACGGCCCCGGCCGTCACCGCCGACGTCGAGCTTATGGTGGACGACGGCTCGGCAGAGGATGCCCTGGGCCTCAGCTCTGGTGGGCAGTTCCTCTGGCTCAACCGCTTCACGCCTGATCCCTCGGCGTTCCCCTTCCAGCTCAACCAGATTGCCATGCTCTTCAGCGATGCTATCGCTGTGGGCGACGATGTTCAGCTGGTTATCTGGGAAGACGCTGACGGGGATGGCGACCCGGGCACAGGCGCCAACTTCTTGGTCTCTTACGACGTGCAGGTGCAGGCCAACGATTATACCACCTGGAACGTCTACGATCTGGATATACCCGTGGATCTCACCAATGTAGGTGACGTGCTTATCGGTGCGGTTAACCGATCTGGCGTCTCAGGCTACCTCGACTATCCTGCCGGGATGGATATCGACGGGACACCGCAGTCCCGCTCGTGGATCGGCCTCTACTCCTCTGCCACCGTACCTAATCCGCCCACGTTGCCAGCCGACAATACCTGGGGCCTGATTGACGACTTGGGCTTCCCTGGCAACTGGACGCTCCGGGGCTACGGCACGACCGGTGTGGGTGGTGGGGATATCCCCTGGTTGACTACCATGCCCACGCAGACCACGCTACTGCCGGGCGAATCCGCCATGGTTGAGCTGACCTTTGACGCGACCGATGTGGGGGCCCTGGGCGTCTACACCGGCTCTTTGCTGTTGGAAGGCGGCTACGAGCCTATCACTGTGCCCGTCAAGATGACGGTCACCGACAATCTCCTCCTTGATCCTGACGTCGTTGAAGAGACGTTGGATTGGGGCCATACGGCCACCGATCACATCGACTTGACCAACTATGGCGACGCGACCATCCCCTTCACCGTGGAGATCCCCTACGCCGAGAGCTTCTACGAGGACTTCGAAGGTGACTTCCCGCCTGAGGGTTGGGACGTGGTTATCAACAACGGCGCTGGCTGGATGCGCAATGATGCGTGGGGTCGTGATAACCTCACCCCCGGCACCGGCTACGCGGCCGCCGCCGACTCCGACGCCTTTGGCACGGGGATGGACACCGAACTCTGGACGCCGCCCATTGACTTGAGTGGGGCCAGTCAGGCGCTTCTGTCCTTTGCCAACAACTTCCAGGTCTTCTCAACGGATGAAGCGTACATTGACGTTTCGATTGATGGCGGCACAAGCTGGACCAACGTTGCGTATTGGGATTACGACAACGGCCCAACCATCGAGACGGTGGATCTGAGCGCGTACACCGGCGAGGTGATTCGCCTTCGCTTCCGCTACGTCGCCTTGGGTTGGGACTGGTACTGGCAGGTGGACGATGTCACGATCCTGACCGACATCCCCTGGCTCTCCATTGAGCCTGTGACCGGGGCGGTCACCGATACAGGCACGCTCACCGTGACCTATGATGCTTCTGCCGTTGATCAGCCTGGCAGCTACTACGCCGACGCGCTGTTCGCCAGTGATGAGATCATCTTCGACCGCCCGATCTCCGTCACTATGCACGCTGCAGAGCCAGCCGAGGGGGCCCATATCCTGGGCACCGTCTACGGCAATCGCACGGCTGACGGTGACAATATGCCGCTTGCCGGCGTGGAGATTGAGGCCGAAGGGCCTGAGCCTTTCACGCTTTTCACGGGCGAGGACGGAGCCTACGATTGGTGGCTGATGTCCACCATGACCGGCACCTATACGCTTACCTACATGCACGAAGGCTACCAGGACGCGACCGCCGTCGTGGATCTTGACAACGGCGCGACCGTCACGAAGGACATCACTCTCACGGTGGACTCCCCCTACCTCAACGCCACGCCTGAAGCACTCAGCGATACCCTGGGCTGGGGTGGCTCTTCGGAGCATGCGGTGACGCTCTCCAATCCTGATCCGGCGCAGATGTCTCTGGACGTTGATCTGCTGAAGATCGCTGGCAGTTACACGCCGGCGGTTGTGCAGACAGTGCAGGTCGAGGTGGACGCTTCGGCGCAGCCCGCCGTGGATCTCACCCTTGACGACCGCTACGCACCCGCTGCCCCAGCGCGCACCCTTGACGTCGAACTCTCGAACTTGGCTCTGGACACCCTTAAAGTGCTCATTCTCAGTGATGACGCGAATCAGGGCGATCTAGACGGGTTGGACGCATGGCTTAACGCTTATCCTGACCTCGAAGCTCACGCCTGGCTGGCGGATAACGGCTTCCCGACGCTTAGTGACCTTCTGGACTACCAGGTTGTCATCGTCGGTGGTCGTTATGCATTCTCGAACGCCGGCAGTGAGTGGACCAGCGAAGCGTTGGGCGAGCTCCTGGCTGACTATGTTGAGGCAGGTGGTGGGGTCATTATGATCCAGAACGCCTGGCTCCTGGACACCACCGGCGCGACCTACGGGCCGACCGGGCGTTTCCAGGATCTTTACAGTCCGGTCCAATATGTGTCCAGTGATCCTGTACCCTACGACTATAATACGCGCAACCTGGGCGTTCGCGTCGCCGGGCATCCGCTTATGGCGGACGTCGACGCTATCACCGACAACTTCCGCGCCTATGAAGATCTACGTGCCCGCCCTGGCTCTGAGACAGTCGCTTACTACGACGATGGCCTGCTCTACGTCGCGGCGAACCCCGGCAAGGTTGTGGCCATCAACCAGGTTCTCACCTTCGAGAATAACTGGACAGGGGACGTACCGCAGCTGGTCCACAACGCCATCCTCTACCTGGCCGACGGTGAAATCCCGTGGCTCCAGCTCTCCGACGACACCGACTTCAACATTCCCGTCGATGATTCGGACGCGTTCACAGTCACGTTGGATGCTAGCACGATTGATCAGCCGGGCACGTACAACGCCTGGATCTGGCTGGATAACAACGATCTCATCCAGCAGGGTGCCTATATCCCCGTGGAGATGGACGTGGAACCAGCCGCTAATATGGCGCTGCTTGCAGGGGCCATCACATCTGATCGGCTTCAAGAGCCTATGGAAGGCGCCGACGTGATGTTGGATATGCCGTCGGGCATGCTGCACATGCAGTCAGAGGAACAGGGCGAATTCCGGTACTGGTTCCCGGCAACCGAAGCCGGTTCCTATATGATGATGGCTGCGATGCCGGGCTACGTGACAGAGACGATGACCGTCACCCTGACGGCCGGTATGACCACCACAGTGGATGTGGAATTGAAGATGGACGCGCCCTGGCTCCAACATACGGCGGAGTCCATGGACGTCGTCTTGCTGGCCGGTGATATGGCCACCCGCACCCTCCTGGTTGAGAATTTCGGTCAACAGGATTTGGAGTACGAGCTGGGTGAGGTGCCGCCGACGATGACGGTTGCCTCGAACCTGCCCATCTCCACCCAGACTGAGGTTGGCCCTCTCTACGTCGAGCCTGAGGTCGAAGCGACCCTTGCCACAGAAGGCAATGGTGGCTACCTCATTTATCTGCGCGATAAGCCGGATCTCTCGCCCGCCTTCCACATGGATTGGGACAGCCGCGGTCGCTACGTGGTCAACGCCCTGCAGACGGTCGCCGAACGTTCCCAGAGCAACCTGCTCTCCTATCTGGATGCGCAGGGCACCAGTTACCAGGCGTTCTGGATCGATAACGTCATCGCGGTGGAGAACTCCGACTACGAGACTTTCCAGAACCTCTACGCCTTCTCCGAGATCTTCGCCATCCGTTCCCGCCGCCACCCCATCCTCTACGAACCCACTGTAACCGCCGAGGCCGCTGAGCCCAACGCGGTGGAGTCCAACATCAGCCACGTCCGGGCCGACGAAGTCTGGGCGGACTACGGTGTCACCGGTGAAGGGATTGTGGTCGCCAACATCGATACCGGCGTTCGTTATTCCCATGAGGCTCTCGTCGATCACTACCGGGGTAACACCGACGGTGGCTTCGATCACAACTACAACTGGTGGGATCCCTACGCCAACACCACCGAGCCCAACGACACCCACGATCACGGCTCCCACACCATGGGGACCATGCTGGGCGACGACGGCGGCGCCAACCAGATTGGTATGGCGCCGGGTGCGCAATGGCTGGCCTGTCAGGGCTTCAATCCCAGCGCCACCGATACCGGACTCCTCGAGTGTGCGCAGTTTATGGCGGCCCCATGGGACCTCAGCGGTCAGAACGAGAATCCTGACCTGCGGCCCAACGTCGTCAACAACTCCTGGGGTGACTGTGGACAAACTGTCGATCCCTGGTACAAGGGGGTCATCGACGCCTGGCACGCTGCCGGTATCTACCCCGTTTTCTCCAACGGCAACGCGGGTAACTGTGGTTACTCCTCTCCTCCTGGCCTGAACACGGTCGGTAACCCCGCTCGTTACGGTAACGTGACCGGCGTAGGGTCCACCGGACGGGACGACGGCCAATACGCCACGCACTCCAACTGGGGCCCCACCGATGATCCCGACACCGTCAACCCCCGTGGCTATCCCAACCTCAAACCTCAGGTCATGGCGCCTGGTGTCAACATCCGCTCTGCCTACCGCGGTGCGGACGATGCCTACGGCAGCATGGGGGGGACATCGATGTCAGCGCCTCACGTTGCGGGCTTGATCGCCCTGATGTGGGAAGCTGCGCCCTGCTTGGCGGGTGACTATGCCAATATCGAGACCATCATGGAAGAGACCGCGATTCCCATCCCCTACGACTCGGGCAACGGCGATGAAGGGCCCGGCAACGTGCCCAACCATGCGACCGGCTGGGGCGAGATTGATGCCTATGCAGCCGTAGCCGCCGCTATCGACCACTGTGGCGTGGATGTGCCATGGCTCGTCGAGACGCCCATCAGCGGCACCATCGCGCCCATGGATCATCAGGTTATCGACGTGGTTTTCCATACGACCGATCAGGCCTCTGGTCTTAACGTCGAACCTGGCTTCTACACGGCGACGCTCCGTCTCCGACACAACGATCCGATGGCGGAGGCCGTCTCGATGCCCGTCAGCATGCTGGTGCTTACAGAGGGCGGCCCTGAACTGGCGCCTGCCACGGCTATGCTGGAGGGCGATCCAGGGGAGACCGTCACCTACACGTTAACACTCACCAACACCAGCGCCGTCACCGACACCTTTGATCTCGCGCTAAATGGCAATGCCTGGCTGGCAACGGTTGATCCGGCCAGCGTTGAGATTGGCCCCCTGATGGCAGCCACCGTCGAGGTCGCCGTTACCATCCCGGCCGATGCGCTTTACGAGGCCGAAGATACCGTCACCGTCACCGCCACGTCTGACGCACTCGCCATCTCCGACAGTTCCGATCTCACCACCCAAGCCGGCATGATGGCGGGAGTTGATCTGGCTCCGGCCACCGATACCATGACCGGTGAGCCCGACGAGACCCTCACCTACACGCTCTCCCTCACCAACACCGGCAACACGACCGACACCTTCACCCTCGCTATCAGCGGGAATGCCTGGACAACGCAATATCCGGCGAGTGTTGGGCCATTGGCTGCAGAGGCGAACGCCGAATTCGATGTCACCGTCGATATTCCGGCCGACGCTATGGATGAAGAAACGGATACCGTCACGGTTACTGCGACGTCGCAGCTGGACGCCGGCGTTACCGCCAGCTCTATGTTGACGACCGATGTGGTGACCTACAAGTTATACTTGCCCTTTGTCATGCGCTAAGCTGATGTTTGGGCAGTAGGTCGTTAACCGGAGGGCCATCGGGAGGTTTCCCGGTGGCCCTCTTTCCTCTGTCAACATGGTTTCTCCTTGTCGTTGAGAAGGCATGTATGTAATGGAATTGAAGTGACGGGATACGTACAACGTCTGTCAACTGATCAGACAAAGGAAACTGATATGCGAAAAGGTAGTTATCTTTTGATTGTGTTGGCGCTCTTGATGGGCGCATCTCTGATTTTTCCTAACATGGTACAGGCAGATCCGGACAAGCCTCACGTCGTCCACGTCGAATTTGAGACCGTGGACCAGCTGGCAACCCTGGCGGCCCAGTTGGATATCTGGCACGTTGACCATGAGGCCGGTACGCTCGTGGCCCTGGTCACTCCGGCCGAGCGTGCGGCTCTCGAGGCAGATGGTTATCGGGTCTGGACCGACCAGAGCCTCTCCGCCCATCCCGATGCGATTCCCGGGTATCCTTGTTATCGAACTATTGACGAGCTGTATGCCCAAATCGAAGCCTGGGAGTCTCAGTACCCTCATATCGCCCGGCTGACGACGATTGGGTATAGTCATGAAGGACGTCCTTTGAAAATGATGCGGCTCACCCGGCGCTCCAAGGGGGGCGAGAAGCCGGTCTTTTTCCTGATGGCCAATATCCATGGTCGGGAGCTCATTACGAACGAGGTCGTTATGGTCTATGTGCAGTACCTGCTGGAAAATTATGGGAGCGATCCCGACGTCACCTGGCTGTTGGACGCACACGATATCTACGTGCTCGTCAGCGCCAATCCCGACGGGCACGTCAAAAATGAGCCCGGGGAACCCTGGGCCTGGTGGCGCAAAAACACCAATCCCGCCAATGGCTCGTGTGGTGGATCCGGCGGCAAATACGGTGTCGATCTCAATCGCAACTCCAGCTTTAAGTGGGGCGGTGCATCCACCGATCCCTGTGACGAGACCTATCAGGGCCCCTCTGCCGCCTCCGAGACGGAGACGCAGGCGGTGCAATCCTTTATCCGATCGATCTTTGAGGATCAACGGGGGCCTGGGGATACCGATGCCGCGCCGGACGATACCACAGGTGTTTTTATCACGCTTCACAGCTACAGTAACCTCGTTCTCTGGCCTTGGGGGCATACGTATACGGACGCGCCGAACGCCAGCCAACTCAGAATGCTGGGTGAAAAAATGGCCTCTTACAATGGGTATGTTCCCGAACAGGCCAGTGATCTTTATCCGACCACTGGTTCAACTGACGAATGGTCCTACGGCGAACTGGGGATCGCCTCTTACACGTTCGAGATTGGCTCGTACGGCGATGGTTTCTATCCTCCCTGTTCTCGTTACGATGCCCTGGTCCAACCTAATATTCCGGCCTTACTCTATGCCGCCAAGGTCGCTCGTGCCCCGTATATGACCTCCTTTGGCCCCGATGCGTTGGAGATTACGGTGACGCCGGATTCCGCGCTGGCGGGTGAACCGTTACAGGTGCAGGCGATCCTTAACGATGAAGAAAATGGCGCTCAGACCATCGCGGCCGCCGAAGCCTACGTGGGAACGCCTCCGTGGGATGGGGGAATCGCCCATCCCTTGACTGCCGTTGACGGGGCATTTAATGAGACCGTCGAAAGTGTACGCGGGCTGGTGGATACGACCGGTCTGCCGGAAGGTCGCTATCTTGTCTACGTCCGGGGTCAGGATAGCGGCGGTAACTGGGGGCCTGTCTCCGCTTTCTTCGTGGATATTGCGGATGACAGCTCGGTGGCCGGCGCCGTGACCGCAGCCGACACCGACCAGCCGCTTGCTGGAGCCGTGGTCTCTGCGCTTAACGCCAGCTACGTCTATTCCACAACCACGGGCGAGGCGGGAGAGTACCGCATTCCGCTACACGCCGGAACCTACACGATGACGGCAAAGCACTTCGGGTATGAGACAGAAGCAACCTCTGTGACCGCCACCTCCGGCATGACAGCGACGCAGGATTTTGCCCTCGCGCGCTTGCCCTGGGGAGAGTTAACGGTGGTAGTCAACGAATTGGGGACCGGCGCAGGTCTGGAGGCTAACATTGAGATCGAAGGCTCACCGCTGACGCTGACTACACATCCCAGCGTGACCGTTGAGTTGCCAGCCGGAGTCTATACCGTGACGGCGAGCACGGAACTGGGACATGAGATGCGTCATCAGCTTTTGACGATAGACGCGGATGGGCATCTGACCCACGTCTTCCGACTTCCACCGCCGCCCCCTCTCCTGGTGGTGGACGACGATGCCGGGGAAAACTACGAGGACTATCTACTGCCGCACCTGGAGGCGTTTAATCTCCCTTACGATCTGTGGGAGATCGAAAGCCTGGGGACGCCTTCCGCAGATTTTCTCTCCCGTTACGACGGCCTCCTGTGGAGCACGGGGGACGATCGCATGGCTAGTTTGAACGTCTCTGAACAGACGGCGCTTGAACTCTATCTCAATCAGGGGGGACGTCTTCTTCTTAGCGGTCAGAACATTGGCGTCGATATTAGAAACGATCCCGGTCACTTCTACCGCGATATGCTTCGGGCCACCTTTGTCCAGGACGATGCCGGTCACGCTGTGAGGGTTATGGGAGGAGGTCCCTACGATGGACTTTCGGCCGACCTCTGGAATGGATCAGGGGCCGACAATCAGGATAGCCCGGATGTTCTGGCTCCCTACGACGCTTCCGCCTCATCGGTTTTTACCTACACATCTGGCGGGAGCGCCGGGTTGGCTGTGGAACGGGACGGTTACCGTCTCCTCTATCTGGGCTATGGGCTAGAGGGGGTGGGGGATGCCAATGCGCGTGCGGAGATCCTGCGTCGGTGTTTTGTCTGGTTGGATATCGCGTCTCCGCCGGCTCAACTTCTCCTTGAGGTCGCCAGTGATCTCCAGGAGATTCCGCGAGGTGGATCGCTGACTTATTCCGTCGATCTCTTCAACGACAGCCTCATGGCAGTATCGGATGGCGCATTGACCGTTAGCCTCCCGGTTTCAACTTCGGTGTTGGCTGCGACGCCCACAGCCACGCTGCTGGATCAGCAGTTGCATTGGGACGAGATCACGCTGGCTTCTGAAGCACAGACCGTTTTCTCTTGGACGTTAAGACTTGCGCAGGACTATGTCGGTGAGACGCTCACCCAAACGGTCGAAGCGTGGTGGCCCAAGGTGTTGAATCCGGCGAAGTGGCCGGTGGTTACGCCTGTGGGTGTCTCCGGTGTCACGCTCGCGCCTTCTGCCGCGACGAAGACCGACGCGCCTGGTGGGACGCTCACCTATACGTTGACTCTCACCAACACCGGCAACGTCACCGGCACTTTTGACGTAACCCTCACTGACTATGCCTGGATGGTAGCGCTTACACCGGAAACCGTGGGGCCGCTGGCGCCCGGCGCGAGTGCCGCGCTGACCCTCACGGTCACCATCCCGACCGATGCCGGGGACGGCGACAGCGACACCGTGACTGTCACCGCCGCGTCGCAGGGCGATCCGCAGGAAACCGCCAGCCTCACCGTGACAACGACGGTCGCCGTCCGTCGGATCTACCTCCCCCTCGTCCTTCGCACCTCTCCGGATCCGTAGCCTCACCCGTTATCAGCAGTGGCTCGCGGACTATGGGATCGCCGCCAGCATGGGCGAGGTCGGCAATTACTACGACAATGCCTACGCCGTGTGGGTGATTGGCATTCGGAAGCAGGAGTACGGGCTGGGGTTGCCTGTTGTAGATGAGGCGTAGGCACGGCGCGCAGAAAGAGGGGCAAACGAAGCATGGCTCAAACGCCATAGGCGGCTTCCCATCATGTTTCCTTCCCGCATCAACCCCA
>CAYVKR010000059.1:0-13995 GCA_964452025.1 uncultured Anaerolineales bacterium | reverse complement strand
GACTTTCCCGATGTCCCGTCAGGTGCACCCCAGGGCTGACAATCCACGTCCACCGTTCCCGGATCCGGAATTAGCCACGCGGCGTCCACCGTCCCGGTGATGGTGTCGGCATCCACGTCCACGAGGCCGGTGACCTGACCGATCTCCACCGTGGCGGTGTAGCCGGTGCTCACCGCGCCGTGGACAAAGTCTCCCGGCTGAATATCGGGCTGCTGAGGTTGCCAGGGGTCACCATTGTTGGTGGAGAAGCCGGTATTGCCATCCCACCCCGGGATTTCCTCGGTGGGCATCTCGGCCGTGGCCTTGACAGTCCCCCCACTGTCGGTCACGGTGATCCAGACGGTATGCCCCGCCTCGTAGTTGCCCTCAATCCAATCATGGTCGTAGTTCACTCTCAGGATCAACTCAGCGCTTGACAGCTGTGCGGGTGGTTCTGTCGCTTCAACGATCAGTAGCCGATCTATCCCAGGCAAAGGTGATGCGTCTCCAATCATCTCTGGATTGTCGCGAGGGACGTCGATGTCGATGAATGAGCGAGCAGCCACAGGTGACACGCTGTAGAAGATGAAGATAAAAGAGAGGGAGAGCGCTCCGCAAAGTGTCAACAACCAGAATAAGCGTGTGGAACTTATATCTCTCTTGGTGATTTTCATGATAGATCCTCCAGTATTACATGGCAGTACAGGATATAATGTGCATCTACCAACACACGAAGGGAAGGCCGTGGAAGTGGGAGTAAACGGCAACTATCTATCAAAAGGAGATGAGTACAGGGGTATATTCTAGGCAATAATAGTGAGCGCAAGGCAATAAGGTTTAGAACCACCTCCTTCTATAGATAGCGGCAAGCAACCTACCAGAGGCACCTGGGGAGGTGCTTAGGTGCTGCCTATTTGTGGAGTGATACATTATAGTGCAAATGCTTTAGTTAGTCCGGAAGTACAAGAGGTCCGAGACAAAAATCCGGGCGGAGTCAAGGGCTAGTGGATCAACCTTGTAGAACTTACTTTCATTGTACAGGACGGAAAAGTGGATGTCAAGAGTAAGTCGACAGGCTCAAGTGATCCCCTGAATCACGTAAGCCCGCATCAGACAAATCACCGCATTGCGTAGCGTCACCATGACCTGGGATAATCAGCCTTGCCGGCTCTGCGCATGATCCTGCGTAAGCGTACCTCTACTCCTCTTCTGGGTCCAGCTTGGCCTCCATCCTGGAAGTGACCTTCCAGATCTGCCTCAAGTGGCGGCTCAACCTGCTGTGAAGCAGGCGCCGCCTCAGGAACAAAGAACTCTATCAAACTAGTGAACGAATATGATCGAATTTCTTGACACAGAAGACTGAATATGATAATATGGGAAAAGTATTGCAAGGACACTCGAGGCAGACGTGGCCCCACTCCTAAAAGAGGAACGTCAAAAGCTTATCCTCAATATGCTTCGCGATAACCGTCAAGTCACCGTGGCTAAGCTGAGCGAGCACTTTGATGTCAGCGACGTCACGATCCGCCGGGATCTACGCGAACTGGCGGAGCAAGGTTATGTAAAACGGGCTCATGGCGGTGCTATCGCCCCCCCTGTCGGTCCCAGCACGTCCCCCGTCATTCGCCGGATGAATCACGAACGACAGTACAAAGAGGCCATCGCTCGAGCGACAACCCAACTGATCCAAGATGGCGACAGGATTTTTATAGGCGCTGGCTCGACGACAGCGCATGTTGCTCGTCAACTGGCTCATCATAAAGACCTCACCGTTGTTACCAACGCGCTTAATATCGCCAATGAGTTTTCTGCCACGGAAGAGAGCACCGTTGTGGTCACCGGTGGCATTCTATACAAGCGTGAACTCTCCCTGATCGGTCACATTACCAATCAGGCACTCCGCGAGGTGCTGGTAGACAAAGTCATTATCGCCATACCCGCCCTCAGCCTGGAAGTCGGTCTAACCAACAATTATCTACCCGAAGTTATGACAGACCGAGCTATTCTTGAGATGTCCGATGAATTGATCGTGGTTGCCGACGCAACTAAATTCGGCAAAGAGGAATCTGCGCTGGTTGCACCCCTCGAGCGGATCACGACGCTGGTCACAGACGACCGAGTTGATCCCACCCTGCTCGAACGCCTGAGAGGTCGAGGGCTCCAGGTTATCGTCGCGGAAGAGAAGGTTCAACCAGATAGCTAGAGGGAAGCCTTCGGTTTCATAGCAAGCCGCGATGCCGGAGGCCTGACCTATCCTAAAGCGATAGAGAGAATCAAGTCATTGTCGTTAACTCATCATGTTATCAGTGCTACACTACAGCTAGTTTGGAAGGAGGCCCTCTTGAGCAATACAGCCGTCACGCCACATCGGCCTAAGCGTGGAGCACTCCGACAAGGGCTCAAACGCCTTTTTACCAACTTCTGGGTCAGGAAGATTGCCCGCGCGGTGTTTACCGTCTGGTTCGTCACCACCTTGATCTTTTTTCTCGTCCGGCTAATGCCTGCCAACCCCATCCAGGTCTACATCAATGAGCTGATCATGATGTACAGTTTAACCTACGATGAGGCCAAGGATCAGGCGGCGTCGCTCTTCGCCCTCGACCTGGATGCCCCGATTTACGAGCAGTACTTCGACTACATGCAGGGCCTGTTTCAAGGAGACCTCGGCACGTCGCTGCGCTCGCCAGGCACTCCTGTACTGGACATCATCTTGAAGTTTTTGCCCTGGACCCTGTTCAGTGTCGGGATAGGGTTGATCATCAGTTTCACGCTAGGTATTATCATCGGCATGCTTCTCGCTTACAGGCGCGAGGCCGTCTGGGAACCTATCATCTCAGGCCTGGCCTCGGTCACCAGCTCCATCCCCAGTTACATTATCGGCATTGTCTTGCTCGTCTATCTCGGCGTCTATCTCGACCTTTTCCCTATCCAGAAGATGCGCGGGGCGGTGACGCCTGGCATTGAGCCCGGCTTTACCTGGGAATTCATCTCCGACATCTTCTTCCACGCGGCGCTGCCCATTCTCACCTACGTGCTCGCCACCATCGGCACGTGGATCCTTTCCATGAAGAGCAGCACAATGAGCACGCTGGGCGAGGATTACGTGACGGTGGCTCGTGCGCGCGGCCTTAGGGAAAGCAGAATCACCACAGCGTATGTCGGACGTAACGCTATGCTGCCGCTGGTCACCCAACTCCTGGTCAGCCTCGGTTTTGTCGTCGGCGGTTCCATCTTGATCGAGCGTATCTTTGTCTATCAGGGCATTGGATTCCGACTACTACAAGCGCTTAACACCCGCGACTATCCTTTGATGCAAGGTATCTTCCTCATGATAACCTTTTCCGTCGTCGCGTCTAACGTCCTCGCCGACTTCGTCTATGGCTGGCTTGATCCGCGCGTGCGCGTCCACGGAGGTGAATAGCATGTCAGACGTTACCCTTCAACAGAAACGGTCGGTTGGCAATGTCATTGCCGGCATTGGACAAGGGATCTGGCGATTTATCAAACTTATGAGCCGCAACAAGACCGGCTTTCTGGGTTTCCTGATCTTTCTTGGATTCGTCTTCATGGCTACGATGGGTCCCAAACTGATCGAAGAATCCACTTCGGACGTGACTCAGATCTATGCGTCCCCCTCATGGGAACATCCTATGGGCACCGATAGCCAGGGCAAGGATATCTGGTCTCAAATCGTGCACGGTAGCACAGACATCTTACAAATGGCGCTGCTAACCGGTGGCATTGCGACACTTATCGGCGTCACGTTGGGCTCATTGAGCGCCATTATCGGCGGCGGCTTCGACGCTTTCTTGAGCATGCTGGCCGATATCTGGCTGACGATACCGCGCTTTCCGCTGCTGGCCGTGATCGCCACCCTGGTCAAGCTGGATAACGTGTTGACGCTTTCCTCACTGCTCTCGGTACTCTCGTGGGCAGGCCTTTATCGCTCTATCCGTGCGCAGGTCTTCTCGCTCAAAGAGCGCGACTATATCGAAGCCGCCATCGCCCTCGACCTGGGACTCTGGCACATCATCTTCCGCGAAGTGCTACCTAATATGATGAGCTACATCGTCATCAACTTCACCTTCGCCATGCGCCAGGCCATCTACGCGCAGGTCGGTCTTGTCTTCCTGGGCCTGGTGCCCTTGACGCGCAACTGGGGCGTGATGATCAACCTGGCGTGGACGCAGGGCGCTATCTTCTTCAGAGATAGCATCTACTTTATCATGATGCCGGTCGCCGCCATCGCCCTCTTCGTCCTGTCCGTTGTCTGGATGACGCGCTCGTTGGAAGAGATTTTCAACCCACGACTACGCACGGGGTAAAACATGAATCAAAAAAGCCAATCCTCCAGTAAGTACGCACCGCTTTCTATCCGTGATCTCTGGGTTGAATATGAGGTCGAGCGCGGCGTCGTCAAGGCCGTCCGCGGCGTCTCCTTCGACCTGCGCCAGGGCGAGAGCCTCGCGCTGATCGGTGAGAGCGGCTGTGGCAAGACCACGTTAGGACTTGCGTTGGTGCAACTGCTGGTCAAAGCCGCGCGCATCCGCAAAGGCGACGTGCTCTATCGCAAAGAGGGAGAAGAGATCCACGTCTTCGATCTCAACGATAATGAGATGCGGAAGTTCCGCTGGCAGGAATGTGCCATGGTCTTCCAATCGGCGTTGAACGCCCTCAACCCGGTCTTGCGCATCCGCGATCAGTTTTATGACACCTTCAAGGCTCACGGATACCGCATCAGCAAGTCGGAAGCGCGGAAGCGCACTATCCAACTGCTTAAGGATGTGCAGCTTGATCCAGACCGCGTCATTGACGCCTATCCGCACGAGCTGAGCGGCGGCATGCGGCAGCGGGTATTGCTCGCTATGAGCCTGCTGCTGGATCCCCAGGTCATCATCCTGGATGAGCCAACCACAGCGCTCGACATTCTGACCCAGCGCACGATTATCGATTTGCTGCGCCGCTTGCAGAAAAAGATCGATTTCTCCATGATGTTCATCTCTCACGATCTCTCAACAGCGGCTGAGCTCGCTGACCGCATGGCAACCATGTATGCGGGCAATATCGTCGAACTCGGTTCCGTCTACGACACATTCTATCAATCGGCACATCCCTACACCCTCGGACTGATCCAGGCCGTGCCCACCGTCACCGGAGGCTTCGAGGAGCTCTCATCTATCCCCGGCGCCCCACCCGACCTGATCAATCCACCGGACGGCTGCAAGTTTCATCCACGATGTCCGTATGCCACAGATCGCTGTCGGGAGGAGGAACCAGAACGTGTCTCGGTCGAGGGAAATCCGGATCATACGGTAGCCTGCTTCTACTGGAAAGACGTCCTAAAAGTGACCAGAGCAATGTGGGACCAAGACACCGCCTATCGCGCAGGAGAGACTCCATGACCAAGCCTATCATCCAGACCCGAAATCTGACACGTACCTTTGGTAATCGACGCGAAAAAGTGACTGCCGTGGACAAGGTCTCTCTTTCCATCTCTGAGGGTGAAGTGCTCTGTCTCGTCGGCGAGAGTGGCTGTGGCAAAACGACCACCGGCAAGATGATCGCCGGCCTGCTCAAGCCCTCTGCAGGAAAAATCCTCTATAAAGGCAAAAGCATCTGGACGGAGCAAGAGCGCAAGGCGGAGCACTTCAAGGACTACCGTTTAGACGTGCAACTCATCCATCAAGATCCTTACGCCTCTCTCAATCCTTCACATACGGTCTTCGAAATGCTGCGAACCCCCTTGCTGCACCACGGATTTGCCGCCAACCGTAAAGAAGCCCTGGACCGCGTCACCGACCTGCTTAACATTGTTGGCCTGGCACCGGTAGAGGACTTCCTACCGAAGTATCCCCATCAGCTGAGCGGTGGACAACGACAGCGGGTCTCGGTGGCGCGCATCCTGACCGTGGAGCCGCGTTTCATCGTCGCCGATGAGGCCGTCTCCATGGTCGATGTCTCCCTGCGCGTCAGCCTGCTCAATATGCTTTCTAACCTTAAGCAAGATCTTGGCGTCACCTATCTCTTCATCACCCACGATCTCGCCATTGCCAAGTTTTTCGCCTGGGCAGGGCGCATCGCCGTCATGTATGTAGGCGGTGTTGTCGAACTCGCCTCGACCCCCCAGATTATCAATGATCCCCGACACCCGTACACGAGAGCATTGCTTGCCGCAGTGCCCGAAGCCGATCCGGAGCTGACACGCAAGAAGAAACGCCTGGAACTGCGAAGTCAAGATGTTCCCAGTTTGCTAGATCTGCCCTCAGGCTGCCGTTTCCATCCCAGATGCCCTTTCTTTGAGACGGGACTCTGCGACGTCGTCCGGCCCCTATTGGTGCCCATCGGCGAGAGCCGACGAGTCGCTTGCCACATCGCCGTGCGAGAGGCCGGCGTGGGCGAAGCAGCTGTGCTTGACCAGATCGAGGTCTCTTGATGATCAGCCCTCAGGTAGGCCGGGCTATTTTCCGTATCACGTTTTATATCACCGTGCTGTCGGCGTTTGTCTTGCTGTTTATCAGAAGAGACAGTGCCGAGTTCGTGGTAGTCACGATCACGTTGATTTTGGGGCTGTTATCCAACGTTGTGCTCGCCGTGATTGTGCGTAGGGAATCAAAATAGGATAACCGACAACAGAATGATAAGGAGGTGAGATCAAAGAAATTCACGACCAGATAGATTTTTATTACTCACATACTTACCTTTTCTGGAGGAGAAAGACCATGTTTAACAAATCGAAATGGCACCTTGCGCTGTTGAGCGCGATTGTAATCCTCGCGGCACTGGCAGGATGCGCTACGCCCACCCCCGAGGTCGTCAAAGAGACCGTCGTCGTGACCGAAGAAGTCGAGGTCGAGAGAACCGTCGAGGTCGAAAAGACAGTTGAGGTTGAGGTTCCAGTCGAGGTCACCGCGGCCCCTACCGGGCCAGGCGTCTTCGCCGGCGCGTATCCCTATTCTGTCCCGCCGGTCGGCCATCTGAACATGTTCGCCACCAACGCCGTCCTCGGTACAACCATCTATCGTCCGCTATTCCACCCCCCGATGGCTATCTATAAGTGGGCTGATGATTCCTGGATGCCGCTGCTGGCCACGGAATGGAACGTTGATACGGAAGAGGCAACCCTCACCGTTAACTTGCGCGAGGGACTATCGTGGAGCAACGGCGATCCTTTCACCGCCGAAGACGTCTACGCGACGTTCATGTGCCGTCGGCTGGCGAAAGGCACCGTCTGGCGCTTCCTGGAGGATATCGAGATTGTCGACGACTACACCGTCGTCTTTCGCATGGCCGAGCCCTCCACTGTCGTGGAGCGCTACGTCGTTCGCAATGAGCACATCGTTGATCGCGCCACCTACGGCGAATGGGCTGACCGCCTTCAGGCGCTGATCGATGAAGGTCTAGATAACGAATCAGACGAGTGGAACGCGCTGCTGCAGGAATTTAACGAGTTCCGTCCTGAAGAGCTCAACGCCATCGGACCTTACACCATCGATATGGACACCATCAACGAGGCGCGCCTGACCATGCCCAAGAACGAGTCCTCCTATTGGGCTGATGACGTAAACTTCGACGTCGTCTACATCTACAACGGCGAGACCCCCACGATCACCCCGCTGGTGCTGGCTAACCAGGTCGACTACGCCACCCACGGCTTCCCGCCCGCCACTGAGAGAGCCTACCAGAACGCTGGCATCACCATCCTGCGCCCACCCACACACTTCGGCCCGGCGATCTATTTCAATCAGACCATTTATCCCTTCGACCTGATCGAGGTGCGCAAGGCAATCGCATACGCCATCGACAAGCAGGAGAACGGCACCGTCTCCCTGGGTGAATCCGGCGTACCCTCTGAGTACATGTCTGGCATCCCCGACGAACTGGTCCCGAACTGGCTCACTGATGAAACCGTCGGGCAGCTGGAAACCTACACGTACGATCCAGATAAGGCCACTGATATTCTTGAAGGCTTGGGCTTCACCAAAGGGGACGATGGCGTCTGGGTCACCGACACCGGCGAGCGCATGGAATACGAGCTGACTGCGCCAGCCGAGTACGCCGACTGGTCCGCCGCCGCTGAGAACGTTGCGGAACAACTCACCAAGTTTGGCATTGACGTCACATATCGAGGCGTCGAATTCCGCCAGCATCCCATTGAGGTCAACCAGGGTAACTTCGAGATGGCCATCCGGGGTTGGGGCACCGGTCACCCGCACCCGCACTTCTCCTTCGTGCAGGTCTTCTTCACCCGCAACATTGAGGCCGCCGAGGGGCCGGGCATGAGCTTCCCCATGGTCCACGAGACGGAATGCTGCGGTGAAGTCGATCTTGAGGAGCTTACTGAGAACATGACCATCGGCCTGGACGTGGAAGCGCAGAAAGAGCTAGTCAACACCGGCGCACTAGCATTTAACGAGCTGCTGCCCATTGTCCCGCTTTGGGAGCGCTACGGGAACAACCCGGTGCAGGACGGTCTGCACACCTGCGGTTGGCCCGAGCCCGGCAGTCCGATCTACCAGAATAATCCCTACCAGGACAACTTCGCCGTCATGCTGATCATGGACGGCTCCCTCTACCCCTGCAACCAGTAACCTTACTCGCAAGGCCGGCAGACGATGTAGGCCCCTGCCGGCCTATCTTTCTCTCAGAAAGGGTCTGATCTCCTGATGTCCAACATCCAATATCTCACCCTCATCAGCTTCATCCTCTTCATGGCGCGGGGCATCACCGGCCCCATCAACTCTCTGTACATGGAAGCGCTGGGTGCCAACTACGTCGTCATCGGCGTGCTTGGCACCGTGAACGCACTGACCGGCATTCTCTTCAGCTACCTCTGGGGCCACGCATCTGACCGCGCGGGTTCGCGCAAAGCCTATCTCGTCGGCGGATTGGCGATGCTGGCGCTCAGCCACGGTCTCATCGCGGCAGCACCGCAATACCAGTTCTTATTTCCGTTATTGTTTATCAGCGCTGCCGCACAAGCCGCCTACATGACCACCAGCCTAGCCCTGATGGGCGATCTGCTGGAATCGCACACCACCAAGCGAGGACGGCGCATGGGCACCTATCGTGGCCTGGGCTCGTTGGGCTTCGGCCTGATGGCCTTTGTCGCCGGCAGCATCGCCGACCGCTGGACGCTCAGAGCGCCCTTCCTGCTAGCTGCAGCTTTCCTGACCGCCGCCTTCGTCATCAGCCTGCGCGTGCGCGAGACACCGACGTCAGAAACTGACGCGACCACCGTCCACCGAGCAGCGCCGGAGACCTCAACCAACCACAACCTGCCTCTCACGCCGCTCCTTGTCGCCTCCTTCCTCTGGTCGCTCGTCATTGGCGCGGTCTACGCCGTCTGGGCCAACTACATGGTCAACGTCCAGGGCTACTCCCAGGCAACCATGAGCCGGCTCTGGTCCCTGGCGTCGCTCTCGGAGCTCCCGCTGATGATTCTGGCAGGCTGGCTCTCCGACCGGTTGGGACGCTTGCCCGTGCTGGTGCTGGGCTTCGTCGCGTGGGCCCTGGTCTTCGTCGGCTACGTCATCGTGCCGCAGCAGCCGTGGATCATCGGGGTGCAGCTGCTGCGCGGCTTCGCCTACTCTGCCTTCACCGCCGCGGCCATGACCTACGCCGCCGAGGTGCGCGCCAAGGCCGAGCGTGGGCGCGCGTCCGGGCTCTACAACGCCTCCGGCGGCCTCGGCTCCATCGTCGGCTCGACCGTGGGCGGCGCGCAGACCCAGCTGCTGGGCTTCCGCTCCATGCTGCTGACCAACGCCGCCGTCATCTTCGCCGGCGCCCTCTACCTGACCGGCGCCACTGTTAAACACCGATTGGGGGCAAGCTCAAGAGTCGAAAGTACAACGTCGGATGTCACAAGCTAAACGTTCCAACCTACCGATCCCATCCGATGAATCCGGTCAATCCGCTGATATGTTCTGCTAAATCTGCTTCATCTGCTGAAATAAAGTCCGTTGACCCATAAGGAGACGCTTATGATTCAGATGCCGAGAACGCTAAATTTGCCGCAGGGCTCGCTGGAGAGCCTGCCGCCCGTCCACACCTACGACTGCCTGCGCACCGATACGCCCATCGTCGTCGATGGGCGCCTGGGCAAAGCCATCTGGCAGCGCGCCACCTGGTCGCCGCCCTTCGTCAAGATGGATACCGGCGTGCCGGTCTCGCTGGACTCGCGCATCGCCCTGCTCTGGGACGATGACTATCTCTACGCAGCCTATAAGTACGAGGATCACGAGATCTGGGGCACGCACGTCGAGCACCACGACCACGTCTATCACCGCGACAGTGACGCCGAGATTTTCATCGAAGGCGACGGCGTCTATTACGAGCTGGGCATCAACCCCATCAACACCATCTACGAGGTTTTCTGGACCTGGCTAACGCCGGTGGTCGAGAGCAAGAACGTCGAACGCCTCAACCACTTCTTCTCCACCGAGAACTTCCTCTATTTCCTGCCCCGGCTCGATGAGCCGCTAGGCCGCATCGGCGAGCTCGACTGGGAACTACCGGGGCTTCAACACGCCGTGCAGGTCGACGGGACGCTCAACTGCCCGCGCATCCGCGACAACGGCTGGACCGTGGAGTTCGCCCTGCCGTGGGACGGACTGCGCAGGCTGGGCCTCGACCTGCCGCCGGCGGACGGCGACGTGCTCCGCATCGGCGCGTCGCGCTGCCAGCACTTCCACGACGACGAGGGCAACAACATCTCCGTCGATTGGTCCTGGAACCGGCACGGCTACATCAACATGCACATCCCGGAACGCTGGACCAAAGTCCGCTTCTTGAATCAAATCGCATAGCTCTGACAGGATCTTCATGTCCATTCAGCCCACAAGGGCTTCCCAACACTAAAAAATCTGCTTAATCCGCTTAATCTGCTGACAGAAAAGGAGAACCCATGCTCAAAGTAGGTCTCTTAGGTCTGGGGATGATGGGCAGCACCCACGCCCCGCACTATCTGAAGCATCCTAACGCGCAACTCGTCGCCGTGGCCGATCACGACCGGGAACGGCTGGCCTTCGACGAGAGCGTCGTGGGCAACCTGCAGCTCGAGGAGATCGACGTCGATCTCTCCAACGTGGCACGCTACGCCGAGGCCAGCGATCTCATCGTCGAGGCCGACGTGGACGTCATCGATGTCTGCCTGCCGACGTACAAACACGCGCGCTTCGCCATCGAGGCGCTGGAAGCGGGCCGCCACGTGCTCTGCGAAAAACCCATGGCGCTGACCGTCGCTGAGGCCGACGCCATGATCGCCGCGGCTGAAAAAGCCAATCGCTATCTGGTGGTGGCCCAGTGCATCCGCTTCTGGCCCGAATACAAGATACTCCGCCGGTTCGTGCATAATGGCACCTACGGCGCGCTACTCTCGCTGAACCTGTACCGCGTGGGCGGCGCGCCTGGCTGGTCCCGCGACTGGTATTTTGACGCTGCGCGGAGCGGCGGCGCCATCCTCGACCTGCACATTCACGACGTGGACTACGCCAACTATCTGCTAGGCATACCAGACACCGTCCGGGCAGTGGGGCATAAACACGCGCAACGCGGCTACGATATCGTCCACGCCTGCTTCAACTACGAAGACGGCCCCCAAGTGCACATGCACGCCGGATGGAGCAACGCACAGGTCCCCTTCACCATGGGCTTCGAGGCCTGGTTCGAGCGTGCTTTCCTGCGCTTTGATCTGCACCAGAAGCCAACGCTCCAACTCTTCGATGATCCTGGCGAAATCAGCATGCATCCCATAAAGGTGGAGCCGGACAACGCTTACTACAACGAGATCGACTACTTCCTCACCTGCGTCGCCCACGGCAGATTGCCGGAGCAGTGCCCACCCACCTCGGCGCGCGATTCTGTTGCTCTGGTACACCAAGAAATTGCTGCGATTGAGAACAGTTGAAAGTTGCGAGTTGCGGGTTGACGTTCAGCCCTTGACCTGCTGACTAAGTCCGATCAATCCGCTTAGGGCCCGTAAATATATAAGTTCCCGTCGCCGCCAACCTGATGGGAACAAAAAATCAGGGAAACTGGCTTTGAGGCTTGTTTCCGGGCTTCAAACGCGAAATCTCCTGATGCTACGTAAGGAGCTGATTCAGGAGTCGGGAAGTTATTGTTTTACAAGCCCTTAGTCCGTTGAGTTATCTGCTTAATCTGCTCAATCTGCTGAGCTGAAAGGAAATATGACCATGACGACGCTGAAGCTAGGCATCATCGCCCGCTTGGAAAAGGGCGCTGACGAGGAGTTCAAGAAAGCGCACGATCTGCAACTACCCACCTGCCAGCTGGTCTGCTGGGATGAATCGCTGTTTACCGAAGAAATCGCCGATGAAGTCATCGCCGCCTCGGAGAAACACGACGTCGAAATCACCACCGTCTGGGTGGGCTACCCCGGCCCGGCAGTGTGGAACTTCATCGAGGGGCCGACCACCATCGGCCTGGTGCCGTCGGAATATCGCGAGGAGCGCCTCGACGCGCTCAAAGCTGGCGCCGATTTCACCGCCTATATCGGCGCACCGAGCATCACCACCCACGCCGGCTTCATCCCGGAGACGCCCAGCAACCCGCTATATCCACCGCTCCTCGCTGCGTTGCGCGACGTCGTCACTTACTGTGGCACGCTGGGCCTCGATTTCTGCTTCGAGACCGGACAGGAGACGCCGGTGACGCTGCTGCGCGTCATCGAAGATCTGGGCTATGAAAATCTGGGCATCAACCTCGACCCGGCCAACCTGCTGATGTACGGCAAGGCCAATCCCGTCGACGCGCTGGACGTCTTCGGGCGCTACGTCGTCGGCGTGCACGCCAAAGACGGCGATTATCCCACCAACGGGCGCGAGTTAGGGCCGGAGAAGCCGCTGGGCGAGGGTCGCGTGAACTTCCCCAAGCTCGTCCCGAAACTCAAAGCGCTGGGCTACACCGGCGCGCTGACCATCGAACGCGAGATCACCGGCCCCCAGCAAATCGCCGACATCCAGCGCGCCATCGACCTGCTCACCCCGCTGCTCTGAATTCGTCATTCGTCATTTGTCATTCAAAAGGAGCCTTTCATGTCCAAACCCATCACCGCCGTCTTAGCCGGCGCGGGCAACCGGGGCGCCGAAGCCTACGGCCCCTACGCCCTGCACCATCCCGACGAACTGACTTTCGTCGCCGTCGCCGAGCCCGACTCCGCGCGCCGTGAACGCTTCGCCGCAGCCCACGAAATCCCGGAGAAGCACCGGTTTGCCAGCTGGGAGGACCTTTTCTCGGCGGAGAAACTGGCCGACGCCGCCATCATCGCCACCCAGGATCAGATGCACACCGCGCCCACGCTGGCCGCGCTGGAGCTGGGCTACGACGTGCTGCTGGAAAAGCCCATGGCCCCCGCGCTGACCGAGAACGTGCACCTGGTGCAGGCCGCCGAGCGCAGCGGACGCCTGCTGCAGATCTGCCACGTGCTGCGCTACTCGCCCTTTTTCGCCACCCTGCACGACATCCTGGCATCGGGGCGACTTGGGGAGATCATCACCGTGGAGCACCGCGAGAACGCCGCCTTCTGGCACATGGCCCACTCCTTCGTGCGCGGCAACTGGCGCAACCGCGCCCTCTCCAACCCTATGATTCTCGCCAAGTGCTGCCACGACCTCGACATCCTCTATTGGAACCTGGGCCCCGTCGCACGCCTCAGCTCCGTGGGATCACTCAAGCACTACCGTCCCGAGAACGCGCCTGCCGGCGCGCCGGCGCGCTGCACCGACGGCTGCCCCGTCGCCGACACATGCCCCTGGTACGCGCCGAGGCTCTACATCGACATGGCGCCTATGGAGTTCTACGGGCACGCGCTCCCCGAAAACTACAGCGGCTGGCCCCGTTCCGTCATCTCAGATGACCCCGGCAATCCCAAAGCGCTGCTGGAGGCGCTGGAGACCGGCCCCTACGGGCGCTGCGTCTATCACTGCGACAACGATGTCGTCGACAACCAGATCGTCACCATGGAGATGGAAAGCGGCGCGTCCGTCGCCCTCTTCATGC
>CAYVKR010000058.1:0-14165 GCA_964452025.1 uncultured Anaerolineales bacterium | reverse complement strand
GACAGCGCGACGTGCAACGGTGACGACGTAGGCAGCGTGGATCAGCGCGGCGCGAGCCGACCGGCCGGCGTCGGCTGTGACCTCGGCGCCTTCGAGGCGCAGTTCGCGCTCACGCCCACCGGCGGCGACGGGCAGAGCACGCCCGCCGGAGCGACTTTCGGCGAGGCGCTGGCGGTCGCTGTGACCGGCACGCACGGCGCGCCGGTCGGCGCGGGCGCTGTCATCACCTTCACCGGTGAGGGGCTGACCGCAATCTACACCGGGACGGTGGACACCAGCGAAACGGCCTCGGCGACGGTCACGGCCAATCTCCTGGTGGGCAGCTACGTCGTCACGACGACGGGGACGAGCGTCATCACCCCGGCGACCTTCACGCTGACCAATACCAACACCGCGCCCGTGGTCCCTGCCGCAACGTTCAACGTGCGAGAAACAGCCAGTGTCGGAACGGTGGTGGGAAACGTGACGACCAGTGATCCCAACGATCACGGTCTGAGCTTCAGCATCACCGGCGGGAACGTGGGCGACGCCTTCGCCATCGGCAGTACAGGGCAGCTTACGGTCGCAGGCGCGCTGGATTACGACGTCACGCCGCAGTATCTGTTGACGGTGGGCGTCAGCGATGGTTACATCACCAGCACAGCCGCGATTACGGTCAACGTTTCCAACTGCGGCACCGTCGTGGTCACAAACGCCGATGACAGTGGTGCAGGATCGCTGCGCCAGGCCGTAGCGGACGCGTGCCTCGGCGACACTATCACCTTTGCGGATGCCTTCACCATCTTGCTCGATAGCGCCATCGCGCTCGACCAGGCATTGACCATTGACGGCGCCGGCCAAAGCGTGGTTCTCAACGGGCAGGATACAACGCGCATCTTCACCGTGGGCAGCAGCGGCGTGGTCACACGGAGGCGCTATCTACAACATGGACGCGCTGGTCTTGGTCGGCAGCACCCTGAACGGCAATAGCGTTGACGACGGTGATGGTGGGGCCATCTATAATGAACATCTCTTAGCGATTACGAACACCACCTTCTACAGTAACACCACATCCGGTCAGGTCCATACCGACGAGGGGACCTATTACACGGGTCTCGGTGGGGCTATCTACAATTTCTACGTGGCAACGATCAACAACAGCACCTTTATCAGCCATACCTCGGCCTATACCGGCACGACGCTCTATAACCACGATAGCGGCACGCTGAATCTGCGAAACAGCCTTACCGCGGGCCAGACGACCTCTATACACTGCCGTGGTAACCCTGGTGAGAACGTCAACAACCTCATCGAGGACGGCTCATGCAACCCGCTGCTGAGCAGCGATCCGCGCGTGGGAGCGCTGGGCGACTACGGCGGGGATACGCAGACCATCCCACTGTTGCAGTACAGCCCCGCCATCGACGCGGGGGACGCGGCGACCTGTGCCAGCAGCGATCAGCGTGGTTATACTCGTCCGATCGACGGCACCTGTGACGTCGGCGCGGTGGAGCTGGCGGAGGAGTACGCCCCCCTCGCCGGAGACGACGTCTACACCACCATCGAGGAGACGACATTGTGGATAGGGGCCGCTTCCAGCCTGTTGTCCAACGATCTCGACGGGGACTGGGACCCGTTGACCGCCACGCTGATCCTGGTAAATCCCGCCGGAGGAAGCGTGACGTTGGGCGCCGATGGCTCGTTCGCCTACACACCCACCCTCGACTTCAACGGCACTGACAGCTTCACCTACGTCGTCTCCGACGGCACACTGACGGACACTGCCAGGGTCACGGTGACCGTGAGCAACGTCAACGATCCGCCCGTGGCGGACGACGACGCTTTCACCGTCGATGAGGACAGCGCCGCCAACGTCCTGGACGTCCTCGCCGGGGACAGTGACGTTGATGGGGATACGCTGACCGTCTACGCCGTAGGCGAACCGGCGAATGGCACCGCGATCGACAACGACAGCGACGTTCTTTATACACCCGATTCTGGTTTCACCGGCACCGACGTCTTTACCTACACCGTCACCGACAGCAACGACGGCTTCGCCACCGCCACCGTGACCATCACCGTGAGCAACGTCAACGATCCGCCCGTGGCGGACGACGACGCCTTCACCGTCGATGAGGACAGCGCCGCCAACGTCCTGGACGTCCTCGCCGGGGACAGCGATCCCGACGACGACCCGCTGACCGTCTACGCCGTAGGCGAACCGGCGAATGGCACCGCCGTCGACAACGACAGCGACGTTCTTTATACACCGGATCCTGGTTTCACCGGCACCGACGTCTTTACCTACACGGTAAGTGACGGACGAGGTGATTTCGACATAGGGCAAGTGACGGTCACCGTGTTACAGAGCACTTACGAGATCTTCCTTCCGTGCGTGTTGAGATCATCTCACTAATGACCCGCACAGCGCACGCTTAGGGGAATCAGCGCCACCGTCGTCTAGCTATCCAGTTGCTGCTGGTTTAAGTAAAGCCGTGTTCGAAAAACAGACCCAATGCGGTACCCTACTTCACCGTCTCGACAGACCAGGCCCAAGATAGGCAGGCGATCACTATCCCAGGTGCCGCGTCCCCGCCGTTTGAGTCCGCGATGTCTTCCGGGCTCACCACGGGCTCCGGCGGACGCTTGCGGCTCCATGCCCGGCGGACCGGCTTGGGTAGCGGCGGCACCGGTTTGACCGGGACGGGAGGCGAGACCTTTGTCTGACGGGGCACGACCGCCGCTGGGCGGGGTCGCCGGCTAGTCTGCTTCGCCGGAGGACGATGTCGTTGTTCCCACGCCAACCGTCTGGTTGGCGCTCCCGATTCCGGTGCGGAGTGTGAGCTGGGCGGACGCGGCGCGGCAGCGGCACCAATTGCCAATCCCAGATGGGCCCCGTGCCACCCTGGGGCTGAACGTACATGACAAGCAGGGTCATTACGAGTATAATATGGACACAACCTGGCGTGCGTTTCATAGGCTACCTCCTGGTAGAGCTTAGCCTATTCGTACGTCAGGTTGTCTGTCTTGTAAAGTGCCGCCTGGGTTTACACTGTGCTACACATGAGCGATGCCCGAAAACCGGAACCGACTTTTTCGGCGTACTCCTGGCCTCTAAACAGCACATGATAATCATCGGCGCTGTCTGCCAGAGCGCATTCGTCCAACGCCTGATCCTCCGGCGGCACCAGGGCGAGAACAAGAACAGAGACCAGGACGCGGTCATGTGCAGCGTTCTGGTCTCTGTAAAATGGTTAACGGGACGGGCGTCTGTCAGACACCTAGCGCATGATCTCAAACTTTATGGTGCAGGTTTCCGTCTGTGGGTTCCAAACCCGTCCCAGCAATCGGCTGCGCGTTCCTAATCGCTTCCGCATTGTAGCGGTGGCGAGCGTCATCGGCAGGCACGCAAAGGGTTGCACGTCAGCGTCTTCCAGATCCATGGTCGCGTCGCGCAGCACGCATTTTTCGCAGGCCATGTGGATTTCCTGACCAGCCAGCTCAACGCGACCGGCTTCCATCGTGCCGATCTCTTGAATCAACACCCGATTGATCTCGTTGAGGATGGCTTCAGGCGAGTTACCCTCCACGGTCATGTCAAGTTCTTTCTCCAAGATCTCCAGTACCTCATCGCCGATGGCGTTGGTGGTGGAGAAGGAAGCCTCGCCGAACAGATCCCACAAGCCTTTTGCCAGGCCGTAAATCATGATGTTAAACACGCGCAGTAGTCGTTCTTGCTTCTCTGTTTCTGTAACCATTGTTATCGTCCTTTCACTTCAGTGTGTCCGCTGATTTCGTCACCGTTCTCTTTTGATAAGTCGGTCACTGTCTCTTGAAATAAATCAGCGGCGGGGAATAGCTTGCCATAGGTCCGGCGCGAAGTTGCGCGTCATCAGACGGACGTTGCCGAGGCTCGCCATCTCACGTTCCACGGAGATGACCAGGTAGTAGGATCTCCCGTCGCCCAGTAGGCGGCTGAGGATGTAGGTTTCGTCTGTGGTGACCAGGTTGTCCTCGACATCGCCGCTCTTGAGGCGGTCGATGGTGCGATCCACCAGCTTCATCACCAGCGCGAACTGCGCCGTCGCCATCTCCAGGTTGAAGTCGGGGGCGGCTGCGTACTCTGCGATGGCTAAACCGTCCATGCCTGCCACAGCTGCAGCCTGAAAACCAGGTATTTCTGCGGCCATTTCCTTCAAAAGATCTCTCAACTCTGCCATTGGATTTTCCTCCTGAATAGTTCCTGTGATTTGCTGTTCTGTTTCAACTACTTCTTCTAACACCGAAAGTTGGGCGAAGGCCTCCGCAGAGGCGTCTTCGTCAAGAGTCTGCATGCCACCCAACACCAGACTGTGCCAGGGGACGTTGACGGACCGGGTAGGCGGCGGCATGTTCCTTTCCAACGTGAACGTACCCTCTTCCCATTCCAAAATCTCAGGCATCACCTCCTCGCCTTCTCGATCATCCAAGACCAGATGGGCAATTTCACCTTGATCGAAGTAGATACGGGCCTGTTGTCCGTCATGCTGCAGGTGAAGACACGCTTGATTGCCTTCATTGCAGTTGACGGAGATCAGCCCTGTCAACGACATGTCTTGCAGATTGCCGCTTACAGTCATCGATACCGCTAACCTCCTTCTTTACCGTCGGATACGTTTGGATTCTGGTGCGACTCCCATGCCAGCCGGATGTAGTTAATCGCTTCGTTCGTCGCGTGACGGTACGGCTTACGTTTCGACAGCACGAGAGCCAGGATCAGTGACTCACCGTGAACGGAGAAGACTTGCCCGATCAGGTTCATCTTGCCACGGGTGACGAGGCGAACCTCATCCAGCTCGGGCCACGCCAGGTGCTGGCGCAGTTGCAGCGCTGAGCGGCGGAAGATGTCAGTCACTGCCGCCAGCTGCTCCGGATCGCCCTCGGTGCTCGACTGCGCCAGCGGTAGCCCTTCGGGGCCGATGAGCACGGCGAGATCAAACCCTTCTTCCTCACAAAGATCGTCGAGAATCCAGGCGATGGTCTCGAAGACGGTGCCATATTTTCGGTTAGGCGATGGCTGCACGCTGAACCTCCCGTTTTGTCAGTTGACTTTGCACCTGCCGGATGACGGCGCTGATGTTCGTCTTAAGCGTCTCGAAGACGCCCTCGCCGTAGAGCGCCGATGCCAAGAGGCAGGGGAAGTCGGTGCGATCCAGGCCCAGATTGCGCCGGAGCTCCGGCACCGGCACGATGTCGTCGAGATCGCGTTTGTTGAACTGGACGGTGAGGGGCACGCGCCCTGGAGAAAGCCCCAGTTCGCGCATGTACTTGGCCATATCCTGGAGGCCCGCCAGATTGGCCTGCAGCCGGTCGGTCTGGGAGTCGGCGACGAAGACGATGCCGTCGGCGCCCTGAAGCACCAGCTTGCGGCTAGATGCGTAGTAGACCTGTCCAGGCACGGTGTAGAGGTTGAACTTGGGCCGCAGGCCCGCGATCTTGCCGACTTCTAGCATCAGGTAATCGAAGAAGACGGTACGGTCTTCCCGCGTTTTTAGGGAGACCAACTTGCCCCGCATTTCCGGGTTGGCATGTTGGTGGATGTGCTCCAGGTTCGTAGTCTTGCCGCTTAACGCCGGCCCGTAGTAGACGATCTTGAGGTTGAGCTCACCTTTGCGTCGGTTGATGAACATGGCTACGTCCGCTCTCCCGACTGCTCCCACAACCCGTTGAGATCGCCCGCCAGCCACTGTTCGAAGTCCGCTGCGGATGTCTGGCTAGACCAGACGATGTCCCCTTCGTCCTTTGGCTGTTTCAGGATGTCGTGCAGCTTGTCTACCGTCATCTGGGTGATGAGGCGCACCATGCCGATGGGCACTCTCTTGCTGAAGATCGCAGCCAGCACCAGCTCCTCATCAATTTCCGAGAGGTAGATATTCTGCTGTCTTCCCTCATGCAGGATGAGCTTGAATCCCGGCGCCTCATCCATCAGTCGGGCGATCTCGTGGGTGGCGGCGCTCTCGCCAGCAGCGAGAGCTGCCAGCACCGAGGGATCCATGGTGCCGCTGTTGCCTTCAACCTCGATCAGCTGCCCGGTGATGTCGGCGAGCAAGACGAAGTTCGCCCGTCCTTCCAGGCGGATCTGTTGCAGACAGATGTCAATCTCATGCAGTTGTCGCATTGATAGGGTCAGGTGCGCGTGCGTCAATATAATCTCCTTATCGCTGGATGCCTCGAATGTCTCGCGGCAGGTCGGTTTGCTTTGGGATGCCTATCATGGATTCACAGCTCTTCACCGAGAAGTTCCGCAGAAACCAGACCAGCATTGGCAGCTTCTTTCAGATTGAGCAGCCGCCGCTGATCACCGCTGCGATCCTCTCCCTCTCCAAAGAGGTAGTCGAGGTCTTCGTCAAGCGCCGATAGACTAGCACGGAGATCCTCGTCGCTTTCGAAGTCGTCCATCGCCGCACTCGCCTCGAGTGCGGGTTCCAGCGCGGTGGCAGCCTGCTTGGTGTAGAACCAGACCGCGCCAGGCCGACTTTCGGCGCCGAAAATCACGGCAAGGAGGACGTCACTGTTGACGTCGTAGGCATAGATGTTGTAGTCAGGACCCTCGTGGTAGCTGGATTTGAAGATCGAGTTGTTGCCCAGAAGTCTGGAGAGCTCCACCGCGGCGGCGAAATTGGCCGCGACCAGCACGCCGACAGATGACGTGTCGAGGGCATCGACAGCCCCCACCGCCTCGATGGGATAGCCGTGGTTGCTGATAAGCATAACGCAGCGCGCGCCGGTGTTCGCCTGCAGCGCTGCCAGTTGCTCGTGAACGGTGTCGCTCACCTTCCGTTCTCCGGTACGAAAAGGGTCACGCTCGGCTTTGGGCTGCTCGACGGCTTTCTGGACGATCTGTCGGATCTGATCCAGCGTGAAGGGCTTATCTAGATAGCCATCTAGTTCCAGCGCATCGACAGTGTCGTGCAGCGCTCGATTACCGTGCGCCGTCATCAGAACGACCTGTGTTTTGGGCGACCGGCGCCGCAGGGCGGTGATCAGATCCAGACCGTTCATCTCCGGCATGCAGTAGTCGGCAATGACCAGATCGTAACGCCTTTCGTTGGCTTTTTGCAATGCTTCTTCTCCGCTGTTCGCCGTCTGAATCAGATACTTGTTTCCCAGTTTGGTCAGGCTTCTCGCCAGGACGTCGGTCACGTTGGGTTCGTCGTCAACGATGAGTACACGATGTGGGTCGTATCGCTTCTCCATGGAAATTTCACCTCTCTTGCAAAACCCGTGCTTTATTAGAATAAGCTGGAAAATTTTGATCTTTGCTGCCCCGAGGCCTCATGCAGATCGGGTCGAGTCCAGCAGGCGCATCGTGATCTCGCGCATCTCCTTGATTTTGAACGGCTTCTTGATGATCTGCTGAACGTCGAGCAGCTCGGCTTGTTGGTGTAGATCCTCGCTGTCGTACGCCGTGATAAACATAATGACGGTCTTGGGCGCCACCTGTCGGATGCGGCGTGAGAGTTCGAGCCCGTTCATATCCGGCATGCGATAGTCGGTGATGACCAGGTCGAAGTGCTCCTGTTCGCAGAGGCGGAGTGCGCTCTCGCCGTCGGTGACGGTCTGCACGTTGAAGCGAGGAATTTTCTCCAGTCCGGCCCGCAGGGTAATCCCGACCACCTCTTCGTCGTCGACGATGAGGATCCGGTGCTCTTTCCCATCTCGAGGTGTGCGCTCGGCTGACACGTCCGCTGGTGATGTCGCTGGCAATCTCACCGTGCAGATGGTACCTTCGTCTTCGCGGCTGGTGATCTGCAGCGTTCCGTCGTGCGCTTCGACAACTGCGTTCACCAGCGTCAATCCCAAGCCCAGACCGCCGTAATTCCGCGTGGTAGAGCCGTCGACCTGGTAAAAGCCGCTCAACAGCCGATCCAACTTTTCCTCGGGGATGCCGATGCCCGTATCCTCCACCTGCAACACAATCTCCTCCCCATCCGCATAGGCGCGCACAATGATACGTCCACCCTTGGGTGTGAACTTGATGGCGTTCTCCAACAGGCTGTGGATAGTATGGCGGAGGTGATACGCATTGCCGCTGATGAGCGGTAGGGATGCCTCGACGTCGACACTGAGCGCCAGCTCGGCTTTTTGCGCCGCCGCTTCGTGGTTCTTAATCGTCTGACTGATAATGTCCGGGATCGACACCTTTGTCTGGATGTCCCCGTTGTGTGACTTGATCTCCATCAAGATGCCCAGTTGCTTGACCATCTTGGTGAGGGTCCGCGCCTTGCTGGCGATGATGAAGATCGCTTGATTCTGTTCCTCGGTCAGTGACCCCAGCGAACCGGCTTGGAGCAGCTGAGCGTAGCCTAACACGACAGAGAGGGGCGTTCGCAGCTCGTGGGAGACGTTCTGGACAAAGGTCTGATGCAGCTCCGCCAGATGTTCTAAAGAAGCATCCTGATCGGCATATCTGAAGAAAGAGGGAAGTTCTGGTAGATGTTCTTCCATGTATGGCTCCTTTTATGATTGACTCGACTGGAGCGGGTGTGCCCTCACCGCGTCCCCAAAGTTTATAAAGACCGTTTTCCTGCCTAACTTTCAGTTTTCATTATAAGTGGGGTACCGGGTTTATAACATAAGCGTTTTGTAGCAGGTATGTGGTATTTTTATTAGTGAGATGGGCGAGGACAGGGGAAACAAAAAACGCCGCCAGCCGGCGGCGTCGCGATCGTTCGATCTACAGCGAAACTTTGGCTGCCCTGAAAAAGGGTCAGCCAAAGAAAAATTTGGGGTCCGTAGGCAACGGGGCTCTGCCCCGTGCTATGTTGTGGTTGGGCTGTGCCCAACCACAACATATAATATCCCTTTCTCGGGATGGTTCAGAAATAGGTTGACACTTTCGGATAGCAACGTACCTGTCTATTTGAATCAGCTGGACTGATGGTGCCAAATACGCGATTTTCAGCCCCTAAAATGAGTATTTGAGGGCTTTTCACTTTATGTGGAGCCCATAATTTTTTCGAACAAAATTAAAGTGTAAACCTAACTAACCGGGAAAATGAACCATCCCCCTTTCTCTACTGAAAACCCTTTTTTCAGTAGAGTCAACTTTGGATTACAAATCCTTGCGGAGGGCGTACCCCACGCCCCGCACCGTGCGGATGACATTCTCTCTGCCAGTCGCGTCCTTGATCTTCCCGCGGATCCGGTAGATATGATAGCGAACGGTGTCTCGCGCTTCCCACGGCTCGCAATCGTAGCCCTGGACTTCTTGCACGATCTCCTCCGGTGAAATAACACGAGGGGCCTCGGCAACCAGATAAGCCAACACGTCGAATTCCGTGGGGCTGAGTTTGAGATTCTGTCCGTCGAGGGTGATGGTGTGCCGCATAATATCGACCAGGAGAGCGCCGTGCCTCAAGAAGCGCACCTCCTCGGGGTCATCCGTCTCATCATCGGACGTATTCAACGACGGAGGCGGGGCCTGCTCGACCACAGTGGTACGGATGTTCTCCAGGCTGGACGCAAGATTTTGCTCCAAGTGCTCCAGCAAATGCTGCCGGCGGAGCTCGCGGTTGCGCTTACGCAGTCCCGTGCGCACGCTCTCGCGTAGTTCATCCGCTTTCGCTGGTTTGAAGAGATAGTCGTGGGCGCCGTGGCGCAGGGCCTTTACCGCCGTCTCCACTGAAGCGTAGCCCGTCAGCACGATGACGGCGGTGTACGGGCAGCGCTCGCGCAGCGCGGTGAGCACCTCCATGCCGTTGATACCATCGAGCTTTAGATCGATCAGCGCGACGTCGAACTCCTGATCTTGGAGTAGGAAAAGGGCCGTCTCACCGCTCTCCACGGCGATGACGCGATATCCGTCCCGTGTCAAAACCTTCTCCAGGAAAAACCGAATATTGGGCTCGTCGTCAATGACCAGAATCCAATCGTCTGCGTGCATGCTTGATCACTTTCCTCCCAAACTGTGCTTTTTCTCTTTGGACCCCACCGGTAGTCGGATGGTCATGGTGGTGCCTCGGCCAACTTCACTGGTGATATCAACATCGCCGCGATGCGCCTGGATGATACCATAGCTGATAGACAATCCCAGGCCAGAGCCATCGGGCTTTGTGGTGAAAAACGGCTCGAAAATCCGGGCCTGCGTTGCTTTATCCATTCCCATCCCCGTATCCGCAAACACAATCTTTATCGCCTCGCCGTCGGGGTGTCGGCTGGTCTCTGCCGTGATAATGGTTAATGCCCCACCTTCGGGCATGGCGTCCATGGCGTTGAGGACAAAGTTGAGGAAAACTTGCTTCAGGCGATCGGGGTTCGCGTAGATCTGCGGGAGTTCCTCGCTCCACCGGTGTTCGACGGTGATATCGTTGTGTTCTAGCTGCTTACGGGTCAGCGCCAGTACGCTCTCCAGCACGTCGTGGACGTGGGTCAGTCGGTACTCCTGGCGCGCGGGGCGGTAGAAATCGCGCATGCGCCGGAGAATGCCGGAGATGCGGTCAATTTCCTCTTCTGCGACGTTGACGTAGTAGGCCAGCGAAGAGGGATCGATTTTCACTTCTTCGATTTCTTCGTGGGCCAGTGTGAGGCAACCCTGTATAGCCTGAAGCGGGTTGTTGATCTCGTGGGCCAACGATGCCACCAGGCGTCCTATCGCTGCCATCTTCTCGGTTTGGATGAGCCGCGCCTGCGCCTGCTCACGCTCGCGCAGGAGATGTTTGAGATCCTCATACAGCCGTGCGTTTTCCAGGGTGGCGGAAAGCATGGGGGCGAGGGCCTGCAAAAGGTGGAGATCCTCCTCAGTATAAGCATTGATTTTCCGGCTCATGACAAGCACGACGCCGATGACGTGGGTTTGCGCCAACAGGGGAGCGACCAGCATGGCATGGGGTTCGAGCTGCGCAGTCGGTGCTCCTTCCCAGAATCGAGGATCGGTTTGCGCATCTTTGATACGGACCGCCTGGCGATTCGTGAGGACCCAGCCGCTGATACCCTCGTCGACGGGCAAGGTGAAAGGAGGACGACGGTGCTCACCGTTGTAGAACGCATGAACAACGTGAAGATGTTCATCGTCATCGTCCGTCTGGAGCAGCGCGGTGCCGTCGTTCTCAAAAAGACGGCTGACCTCCTCCAGCGCCATCTGGCTGATCTTGGCGGTGTCCAGCGACGACGTCAAGGTCAAGCCGACCTCGTTGACCTGTGCCAATTCCCCGGCTCGCCGCTGGGCGTCATTGTAGAGGCGGGCGTTTTCCAGCGCCGCCGCGGCAATGGAGGCGGCAGATTCCAGCAGGTGGAGATCGTGGGCCGAGAACGCACCCTTGCGCTTGTTGACGATCTCGATCACGCCGATGACGTCTTCGCGGTGGATCAGCGGCGCGCAGAGGAGCGATGTTGTCGAGAAACCCGCTGCCCGGTCGACGCCGTCGTAGAAACGTGGGTCCGAGCGCACGTCGTTGACGCGGACTGCCTGGCATTCCTGTGCCACCCATCCTGCGATACCCTGTCCGGGCGCCAGCACCATGTCCTTTAGGGGATGCGCTCTTTCGTCCAGTGTGATCGCAAAGTGCAACTGACCCGTCTCCTCATCGAGGAGTAAGATGGAGCCCTCCACGGCGTCCAATGTCTCGCACATTCGCTCGATGATCTCACGCATCACCAGATTGGGGTTGAGGGAGGAGACAGCGACGGCGCTGATGCTGTTGAGCGTCACCAGGCGTATCGATTTGGCCCGGCTGGCTTGATAGAGGTGAGCATTTTGCAGTGCCTGTCCGACACCGCTGGCGCCTGCCTGGATCAGCGCCCGATCCTCGGAGGAGAACGGTCGAGCGTCTTGTCGCGGCCCAAAGAGCAGGATGCCTATGGGCTCCTCCTCATTCCAGATCGGTGCGAGCAGCGTGGCGTCTTCCCAACCGTCGGCAAAGGTCTCGTCGTTCACGTCCGCTCGCCGTTCCCTGAGCTCTGCGATCAACGTCGGTCCTGACTGCGGCGGCAACGTTCGCACCAACGCCTGCAGCGCCTCGAGGTTCTCCGGCGGTTGTCGAGTTGCAACTTCGTCCGCCAGGCTGGAAAGTGTATAGTGCACGCAGCCCATCGCATGGTCTTGGTGGAGCAAGAGCGTGGCTTGTGTCGCGTCTACCGCCTCCATCAGATGGCGCAATGAGATTTCCGCCACTTTCTCCGGTTCCAGTGTGGCCGCCAGCGCGGCGTCAAGGGCGTTAAGGGCCTGCAACCGATCTACCTGGAGGGCCGCCTCGTAGAGCTGCGCGTTCTGCAGCGTGACGCCCATCTGCTGCCCCACCGCCGTGAAGAAATCGTCGCTGAAATCGGCGATCTCAAAGTCGGAGTGCCAGAGAATGCTCAGGATGCCCAATACTTTACCGCCTGCGTATAAGGGAATGCAAAGCTGCTGTCTAAAAGCTGTGCCAAGTTCTGGTTGTAAGTCATCGCAGTTGGGGATCAGATGGGCGGGGGTGCAGCTTATGGGTGGAGAATTGTAAAGCGGACACACCTCGACGATGGTGCATTGGATATCCGGTATCAGTTCGGGGTCGATGCCCTGGTGCGTGATCAGGCGGGTCTCGTCGGGGGCAGCGCTGTTGGACTCCAGCGCGGTGACCCATCCGGCGTCGCCGTTGAGCACCGTCAGCATCACGTCCAGAATTTCCGCCAACAGTACCTGCGGCTCCTGGAGCGAGGCCAAGGCGGCGGAGATATTGTAGAGCGTCGTTTGCTCTTCAGCGTACTGCTGTCGCTCTTTGTCAGCCCAATGGCGCTGCACAGCTACGGCGTACAGCGATGCTAACCGCTCCACGGCTTCCAGATCCTTTTGCTCGTAAGGCCGATCAGGGTTGGCGAGGGCGATCTGCCCTAGCAGTTTTCCCTTGATCAGGGCTGGCGCGGCGAGGAAACGCTCGATGGGCACGTGGCCTTCTGGGATGCCGGTCGATCGTGGATCGTTGAAAAGATCGTTCACCAGGGTGGACTGGCGATTCTTGAGCACCCAGCCCCATAACCCGCCGAACTTCTTGAAGACATAGTCTTTGTCTTCCACCTGACAACTGTCCCAGATATCGTGGGTCAGCGTAGAAGAAACTAGATAGCCTGTTTGAGGATCGATGTGACCTACGTAGCCGAAGGCGCTGCTCGTCAGCTCGCGCGCCTGATCCAACACCAGCATGGCGATATCCTCAAGGCTGGCGGGCGAGATGAGGGCACGCGCCAGCTCAGCGGCGGCGGCGTTGACGGCGAACGCCCACTGCAGTGCGGCCTCTGCCCGGCGGCGTTCCGTGATATCGTGCACCAGCGAGTAAAGCAGGGCGTCTCCGTTGATGTCGATAGGCCCGCTGTAAACTTCCACGTCGCGGATCTCGCCGGAGGCCAGACGGTGTTGGAAATAGAAGTGACAGTGTTCCTCGGTATATGCGCGCTGCATCTCAGCCCGGATCTCGTCAGGCGGGAGTTGGTTGATCTCGAAGATGGACATCTGCTGCAGCGTCTCTCGTGAATAGCCGTAGAACCGGCAGGCAGCCGGATTGCTATCGATGATCTTGCCGCTCTCGGGGTCGAGGAGGAGCATGACCGAATGATTGTTGGAGAAGAGACTCCGGTAGCGAGCCTTGCTTTTCTCCAAGGTGCGGTAGGTCTTGATCTGCGCAGCAGCATAGCGTAGCGCGTGCGGCAACAGCATCTCGATTTGATTGGTGGTCAGATAATCATCGGCACCGTCCGCCAGAGCGCGTTCGCCCAACGCCTGATCCTCCGACGGCACCAGAGCGATGATGACTGCGGTGGGGTATGCTGCGCGTACCGCGGCCAGAGCGGGCCTGCCGTCAGCGACGGGTATGCTCACTATGACGATATCGGGGGACGCTTCCTTCGAACGTTGCAGCCCGACTTCCAGACGTGTTGCGTGGCTGAGGTCGTACTGTTCACTGGGGATATGCTCCCGGATCGTTTCGACTGTAAAGTGGTCATCCACAAGTAGCAGAATTCGCATAAACATTTCATCCTTGTAGCGGCAGTTAGACCCTAACAGACCTATTTTACATGCTAACGGCAGTTTTGGCGAGAATGCGTATTCTGTCACGTAAAATCTTACCGAACGGGTATGGTATTGTCAGATGATAAGCTTACCGAACCAAGGAGACCTACCATGGGGCAAACGAAGCAGTTCCAGGGTCGCTCAAACGCCATAGGCGGCTTCCCAT
>CAYVKR010000057.1:0-14297 GCA_964452025.1 uncultured Anaerolineales bacterium | reverse complement strand
CTCACTACGTTCGGAATGACAAGTTCCCCACCACCCGGCGAAATACCAGAGACCCCGGAATCATTATCTCCAAGAGCTAGTCAGGACGCGAAATGCATTTCACCTAAAAACCCATAAGAGCCAATTACCAAATTCTTAAGGCTGTTGCTTGTTCCTGATTTCACTTATTTACCTACATGAGCCTCACTAAAATCTTCCAATACCCGGCACTCAGGCTTGTCGTAAGGCGCAGTGAACGCGCCAGCGACTGGCTTTCTTGCGCAACTGCCGACCTAGCAAGACCCGCTCCAGTGACGCCGGGGCCTCGTGCAGACGCCGACCGGTGGCCTGGGCCACAGCGTTGAGTAACGCGGGCGCAGTGGGAATCATCACCGGTTCCGCCAGGTTCTTCGCTCCAAAAGGGCCGCGCTCCCACTTTGTCTTCACAAAGTGGGCCTCGATCTCCGGCACATCCACCGAGGTGGGCACCAGGTAGCTGTCGTAGTTGGTATCGTGGGGATAGCCCTTATCGAAGGTGAACTCCTCCAGCAACCCGTATCCCAAGCCTTGAGCGATGCCACCGTACATCTGCCCGTAGGCGCCGGTGGGGAAGAGCAGACGTCCACCGTCGTGGGCGGCCCAGATGCCGAGCACGTCCACCTTGCCTGTGCCCAGATCCGCCTCCACCTCTACTACTTGCGCGCCGAAGGAGTAGGTGTTATAGGGCTTGCCCTGACCTTTCTCCATGTCCCAGTGAATGTCGGGCATATCCCAGCGCCCGGTGGTGCTCAGCTCCACGCCCAGCGCGCGGGCGTGATCCACGACGGCTTCAAAGCTCACCGGCTCCTCCGAGGGACCGATGAACTGCTCCGCGTGGCGGACAATCTGCGCCGGTTGGCAGTCTAGCAGATCGGCGGCGACGCTGTGCAGCAGCTGACGCAACTGTTGCGCCGCCACCCGCGCGGCGTTTCCGCCCAGCACCGAAGCGCGACTGGCGACGGTGGGACCGGAGTCGCGGGCCGTCTCCGTATCGGGTCGGGGCATGTAGATGCGGTCCACGTCCACCCCCAGCACCTCCGCCGTGACCAGCGGAAAGACGGTGCGCGAGCCCTGACCATAGTCGGTGAGACCGGAGGTGAGCGTGAGGGAGTAGTCAGGGTTGACGGTGAGCGTGCTCACGGCGAAGTCGGCGCCCTCGGCGCCCAACGAGGTCCCGTGATAGATGCAAGCGACGCCGATGCCCCGGCGCCGTTCAGCGTCGGGAGGCTGCTGCGCGTAGGCCGTCCGCTTGCGATCCCAGTCGGACGCCTCCCGAACCCATTGCAAAGCCCGCACCAATCCTACCTCAAAGTCCATCTCGTTGCCCGTAGCCGCGCGGTCGCCTTGCTGCAGCGCGTTCTTCAGCCGGAAGTCGATGGGATCAAGGCCCAATTTCTCCGCCAGCTCGTCGATGGCCCGTTCCATGATGGCGCTGGCGTCGGTGTTGCCGAAGCCTCGGAAGGCGCCGGACCAGCCGTTGTTGGTGTACGAGGTGTAGACGTCGATCTGGGCTGCCTCGTACCGGTAGGCACCGCCGGCGTGCATGGCGGCCCGCCAGGCGATGAAGGGACTGGCGGCAGCATAAGCGCCGCCGTCCATCAGCAAGTCCACGTCAACGGCTTGCAAGGTGCCATCACAGGTCGCCGCCAGCCGCACGGTGCCCTTGGTGGGCTCGCGCTTGTAGGACGCCACCATGGACTCCTCGCGATCGATCATCAGGCGGACGGGTCGGCCCGACTTCAGGGCCAGGGCGGCCGCCTGCGCCGACGTCTCATAGCAGAAATCGTCCTTGCCGCCGAAAGCGCCGCCGACGAAGGCCGAGATGACACGCACCTTCTCCTGGGGCAAGCCCAGCACGCGCATCAGCGTGTTGCGGTTGATGAAGGGGGATTGATCGTCGGCGTAGACGGTGACGCCGCCGTCGGGAGTGGGAAGCGCCACCGCGCCCTCCGGCTCAATGTAGGCGTGTTCCTGGCGAGGCGTGGCGAAATCGCCCTCGTAGACCACGTCGGCCTCGGCGAAGTAAGGCTCGGATTCTTCGTTGCGCACGATCTTGTGAGCGGTGAGGTTGCCACGCGGCAGTTCCTCCGCGTCCCAGCCCGTCGGCCCAATCACGGGAGCGTCGGGCGCCAGGGCCGCTTCGGGATCGAAGACACCGGGCAGCGGCGCCAGCTCCAGCTCAATGGCCTGCGCCCCAGCCGCGGCAGCCTCCGGCGTCTCGGCAGCGACAGCGGCGATGGCCTCGCCCACGTAGCGCACGCGTTCATGGGCCAGCATGTAATTATCAGCAATGGGGAAGCCGAAGTTCCCGTGATCGACGAAGTCCTCCGAGGTGATGGCGGCGACGACGCCGGGGACCTCAAGGGCCGGTGTCACGTCCAACGTCACGATGCGCGCGTGAGGCAACGAGCTGCGCAACACCTTGGCGTGCAGCATGTTGGGGAAGTAGTAGTCGCCCACGAAGCGCGCTCGACCCGTCACTTTCTCCACTGCGTCCAGGCGACGATGGTGTTTTCCAACATAGCGGGTTTCGGTGGTCATGCGCCTTCCTCCTGAGCACGGCGTTGTTCCGCCGTCGCTTCGATGGCGTCGACGATCTGTCGATAGCCGGTGCAGCGGCAGAGGTTGCCGGCGATAGCGTAACGGATCTCCTCGCGGCTGGGGTCCAGATTGCGAGCCAACAGCGCCTCGGCGGAAAGAAGCATGCCGGGGATACAGATGCCGCATTGCACCGCACCGTGGTCGATGAAATCTTCCTGCAGATCGGTCAGACCGTCATCGGGCGCTCGCACCCCTTCGATGGTCACCACCCGCCGTCCATCGGCTTGATGGGCCAGCGTTAGGCAACTGAGCACCGCCTGGTCGTCGAGCAAGACGGTGCAGGCGCCGCACTCGCCGCTGTTGCACCCCTCCTTGACCGAGAGCATCCCGAAGGTGTCACGGAGCACGGTCAACAGGCTGAGACCCACCGGCACCTCGGCACTCACCTGCTCGCCGTTGAGCGTGAAGGTCATACGCTGAGGCAACCCCTCGTGCGTGATATGAGTATGCACCTGTTCGGCCGGATCGGGCGGTCGCGCCTCCAGATCGTGCGCCGGGGAGCGGTGCAGATGCTCCATGAGATCCAAAGGCGGGGCGGCCTCCTCGGCGTCGCCGTTGGCGAAAACATACGCCAGCGCACGTCGCGTCAACGCGGTGATGACGGGCTCTTTGTATTCGGTGGACCAGCGCCGACCGGAGATCTGGATCATGCACGCGGCCATCTGCTGTCCGGCGGCCTTGAAGAGATCGGCGGCAGGACGGCGGCCGAGCAGCGTCTCTTCGACCTCAATGACACGCCGGGTGTGTTTGAAGGCCGCGCCGGGCACGAGACGTACCTCGGCGATGCGCCCCTCCGCGTCCAACCGCCCGACGGCGCTCATGGAGAGGCGAGCGATGTTGAGGGCGTTGCGTCGTCCGACCTTGAGGAAGACGCTACGCCCCTCGGGGGGATGGAAACGGAATCCCTTGATAATCTCCCCGGTCTCCAGAGCGTGGCGTCCCGGTCCGGTGATGAGGGCGTCCAGACCGACTTGCCGCGTCCCTTCCGGCCCGATGACCTCGGCCCGTGCGTCCAGGGCGACGAGAACGGGCAGGCTGTCGGCGGCTAACGCGGCGTTGGCAATGTTGCCGCCGATGGTGCCCATGTTGCGCAGCTGGACGGCGCCAGCTTCGGCCGCCATCTGCGCCAGGATGGGCGCGTGCTCACGGATCAGGGGATGGGCCAGCAGCGCGCCAAAGGTGACGTTAGCGCCGATGAAGAGTTCGCCATCGTGCAGCGCGATGCGGCGCAACTCGGGAATCTGTCCAATATCCACGATGCGGTCACAGGTAAACTCCCCACGCCGCAGTTGAATCACGAAATCCGTGCCCCCAGCCAGCAGCCGTGAACAGACATCCGGCTCAGTATACAGGGTAAGGGCTTCCGCAACACTCTCTGCGCGACGATATTCCATACGTATACTACCTCCAAATTTCCAAACGCCTAAAAACCAAGTTTTGGCAATACGCTCCGGGTTCAAGGGCAAACCGATTCACGATATTCAAAGCGCCCGCCCGAAGACGGCAAGGTAATAACACAAAATCAGCGGTGATCCGCTCCGCAGGTCTTCAACGTGCCGAAACCACTCTCATTATAGCCCGCTTTAAAGGAAAAATAAAATGAGATGTTAGACATCTATAGGATGTCAGGCGTCAAACCTCAAGCACTCAGCCAGTCAGATCCCACCCGATGTCTTCACGCCCCAGACGCCGCGTTGCTTTTCAGTCCCTCTTTGATATGATGAGAAGGGTGCCTCACGCCTCCTGCCGACTCACCGCCGCAGGATCAAAGGAGAGTGCAAGACGATGAAGACCAAACGCTGGCTCGCAGGTTCAATTGGCCTGTGGCTCGTACTGCTAGCGGTCTGGCGGATTACAGCAGCGGCACAGGGCCTGACGGTGACGCCGGGGCGCTACGGCGCCCCACCCTATACTGTCATCGCGCCTGAGGGCGCTGCTGCCAAACCACGCCCGGTGGTGCTGATCGGGCACGGCTTCGCCGGATCGAGCGTGGTGATGCGCGGCTTCGCGTTCACGTTGGCCCACGCGGGCTATCCCACCGTGCTCTGGGACTTCGACGGGCACGGCGCAAACCCGCAGCCGCTCCCGATGGATAGTCGCGGCAACGCCCTGCTGGAAAACGCCGAGGCTGCGCTGGCGAGAAGGCCATCGGCCTCGTCACGCCAGACGCGGTTGCCATCCTGGGCCACTCCATGGGCAGCGGCGTCGCCATCGACTACAGTAAAGCACACCCGGAAACGGGCGCAACCATCGCCATCTCACCGGTGGACCGCAACGTGACGCCGACGCGGCCGCGCAATCTGCTGCTGATGGCGGGCCAGCTGGAGCCACGCTTTGTACGCAATGCGGAGCAGATCCTGGCCCAGGTCGGCGACCTCGACGCCGGGCGCAGCCCCGTCAACGCGCTGGCCCACGGACGACTGGGCGCGCGCCACGCCGGAGGAGCTAGGCATCGATTCGCAGGCACTCGCCGAGGCCTACACTGTACTTCACGAGAAAGAGAGCGGCGTCAGCGCGCTGGTCGTCGTGCGGCACGGGCAGATCGCCGCCGAGGGGTACGTCGCCCCCTTCCAGGCCAAGAGCCGGCAGCACGTCTTCTCTTGCACCAAGACCGTGCTCTCGGCCCTCATCGGTATCGCCCTGAACGAGGAGCAGATCGAGAGTCTCGACGAACCGGTGCTCTCCTTCTTCCCGGACGCTGCCTTCGACAACGTCGATGAGCGCAAGCAACGCCTGACCCTGCGCCATCTGCTCACCATGAGCACGGGACTCGAGTGGCACGAAGAGGCCCCCTACACCAACGACAGCCTGGGGCGGATGGTGCGCAGTCGCGATTGGGTACAGTTCATCCTGGATCAGCCCATGATCGCCGAGCCGGGGGAGGTCTTCGCGTACAACAGCGGCGTTTCCCACCTGCTCTCTGCCCTCATCCAGCAGACCACGGGTCAGACTGCCCAGGACTATGCAAAGGAAAAACTCTTCGATCCGCTGGGCTTCTCAGATGTGCCGTGGCAGACCGACCCGCAAGGCCGCGCCATCGGCGGATGGGGCCTCTCGCTCACGGCGCGAGAGATGGCGAAACTCGGCCTGCTCTATCTGTATGAGGGCGCCTGGGATGGCGAGCAGCTCGTCCCGAAGGCGTGGGTCGAACAGTCGACGACGCAGCACATCCAGGGAGAAGGCGCGGAGCACGGCTACGGCTACGGCTACGGCTACGGCTTCCAGTGGTGGATCATTCCAGAACTCTCACCCCGGGCCTTCGCCGCACTGGGCCTGATGGGGCAGCACATCCTCGTCATCCCGGAGCAAGACCTGGTCGTCGTCTTTGCCAGCGAGGACGTCCAGATCGATCTGATCGCGCTGACCGAGAACGTGATCCTACCCGGCGTCCAATCCGAGGCCGCGCTGCCGCCTGATCCCGAAGGCGTAGAAGCGCTCGATACCATCCTAGACACGATCAGCCAGACAGAATAGACGACGCCTGGGAAATCTCCCAACGCGCCGTTGATTGCCCTCCTACTGCGAGATGCACTGGGATTTCGAAGCAAATCGGCTACCGAAACCGCCCCAGTTACCCCAAGAGGTGATCAAGGCGAACGACGCTGAGGTTGATGCGCGTGGCAAACGTGACAAGCGCCCACCTACACGTCTGAACCGCCCTGGAATTGCTTCGTTTGTTCGCGCTCACGTCTCACTGTCTGCGGTGCGGTCCACCAGGGTCACGGTCAACCCCTCGCGCTGGGACGTCCCCCGCACAAAGTCATTATCTAAGTAGATGGCACCGAAGTTACAGCTATCTTCACATTGCCCGCAGTAAGCGCAGCGGTCGGGGTGGTAGATCAGGCGGAAGGTATCTCGATCCTCCCGCTCTAGTTCCAACGCAAAAGCGGGGCAATCACGCACGCAGAGGCTGCAACCGCGACAGGCCTCGGCGTTGATGCGCACGCGGCCGCGGTAGCCCTCAGGCAGTTCAACCGGACCGAAAGGATAGTCGACGGTGCGGGGACCGCGCTTGAAAGGCTCCCAGATGCGCGGGAAGAGATAGGCGATGGCTTCCAGACATTTCGGCATCGTTAACCTCCGATCCAAATCGTCGCCAATATTTGCACCAGCGCCAGCGGCGCCAACACCCGCCAGCCCAGGTCGGCCAGCTGGTCGATGCGGAGCCGTGCGTAGATCACGCTGGTGATAGAGAGCAGCACCAAGATTCCCAATGATTTCAGCCCAAAGACCAATAAGGCGGGCAGCGTGCCGATAAGACCGCTCTGCCCCAAGAAGAGATTGACCAGCAGGAAGATGCCCACCACCGTCTGGATGTAGATGCTCAGGTGCCAGAGCGCCATCTTCCGCCCGCTGAAGTCGGTGAGCGGACCGGCGACGACCTCGGACTTGGCCTTGGGGATGTCCAGCGGGTCTCGTTTGAGCTTGCCGATCAGCCCGATCAGCGCCAGCACGAAGCCCAACGGCTGCATCAACGCGCCCCAGGTGGTCTGCGTCTGATATTCAACGATGGAAGCGATGCGCCAGGAGCCACTGAGGATCGCCGGACTGGCAACCGCCATCAAGAAGGGCACCTCGTAGGAAAAGTACTGCAGCAGCGAACGGTGTCCGCCGATGAGGCTGTAGACGCCCACGGAGATCCATCCCGCCAGAAAGTAGCCCAGCGCCGGCAAGCTGAGCAGGAAAAGCACCACGATCAGGTCGCCTTCAAAAGAGGCCGTGACCACGTCGCCGACGGGCACGTAAAGCCCGGCGGTCAGCACGGCAGCGAGCGACAGCATGGGCAGCAGCGCGGCGGCATTGGCGTGCGCCCCACTGGGCAGCACGTCCTCCTTTGCCAGCAGCTTAATGAAGTCGGCCAACGGCTGAAACCACGGCGGCCCCACGCGCTCCTGGAAACGGGCGATGATGCGCCGGTCCACCCACTCAAAGAAGAGCGCGGAGAGGAACAGGAAAAGAAAGCCGGGGAAAACGAGCCAGTTAACGAAGGCCATAGGAAATCCCAAAATACGTTACAAGTTGAAAGTTAAAAGTTATAGGTTGCATGTGTTGTATTTGCTCTTTCAAGATACCAACTCCCGACAAGCCTCATAAAATCTGCTTGATCTGCTCAATCTACTGATCATTTTCGCCCATCCGTCCGTTCAAAAAGTGACAAAATCCGGTTCATCCGGTAAATCCGTTGATTTTCTAGCGATCTGCGCAGGCGATACAGAGGTCAACGCCGGAGATAACTACCGCGACGTCGGCCATGCTCACATCCTGCATCTGTATGGGCAGCGTGATCAGGCTGGTCATTGTAGGCGTACGGATCTTGACCCGGGCCGGCGTGTCGCTGCCGTCGCTGCGGATGTAGTAGATGACCTCGCCACGCGGCGCCTCGGAGCGGCTGACGGCCTCGCCTGCCGGCACACGTCGCCGCACACGGGTGGAAACCGGACCTTCAGGCAACGTCTTCAGTATCTGGCGGCAGAGATTGAGACTTTCCACCGTCTCCTGCACGCGCACCAGCGTCCGCGCCCAGACATCGCCGTCGCTGTGAGTCGGCACCTGGAAATCCAGGCGGTCGTAGGGCGGACGGGGTTGGTCGCGACGCAGGTCGACGTCGAGGCCCGAGGCCCGCGCCACCGGACCGACGACGCAGTACTTACGCACCTGCTCAAGAGAGAGGTGACCGATGCCGCGCGTCCGGGCGTGCACCGTAGGCTCCTTCTCCACCAGCCCAATGGCGTGCATAAGCTGCTCCTCCAGGTCGTCGAGCTGGTCAAGGATGGCATCGCGGTGCTCCTCTGTCAGGTCGATGCGCACACCGCCGATGACGTTGACGGCGTGCGAGACCCGTCCGCCGGAGAGATCTTCCATGATGTCAAGCACGATCTCACGGTCGCGCCAAGCGTACATGAAGATGGTGTCGAAGCCGATGTTGTTCGCCAGCACGCCCAACCAGAGCAGGTGACTGTGGATGCGCTCCAGCTCGCAGAGCAGGGCGCGCAGGTAGAGACCGCGCAGCGGGACCTCTAAGTCCAGCAGCGCCTCAACGGTCTGGCAGAAGGTGGTCGTGTGCACGTGGGAGCAGATGCCGCAGACGCGCTCCACCAGATGCACGGCCTGCACGTAGGACCGCTGCTCACAGAGTCGCTCGATGCCGCGATGTACGTAGCCCAGCCGCAGCGCGCTTTCAACGACGTGCTCTCCTTCCACCGTCAGCAGGAAGGACATGGGCTCCTTGAGCAGTGGGTGTTGTGGGCCGATAGGAACGGTAACTTTATTCATCGTTCTCCTCTAACTAGTCCAATCGTCTAGTCGTCTGGTCGTCAAATAGTCAACAGACGAACAAATGAAACGGATGATCTGGCTCCTGACTCCTGACTCATGATTCCTGATTTTCTTCTTTCGCAGTTCGCCGCAATAGGTGCTCGCCTTCCCAATCGTCAGGCATGAGCAGCGGATGCAGGTCAGGATGACCCTCGAAGGTGACCCCCAACATTTCCCAGACCTCGCGCTCGTAGAAATCTGCGCCTGGAATGAGGTCGGTGAGCGTAGGGACGGTCAGCGCGTCGTAGGGCAACAGCGCGCGCAGCGTGATGCCCGATTGCGCCCAAAAGTGGTAAAGTAGCACGACCCCCTCGCCGGCGTCGTCGCCGGTGATGGTGGAGAGGTGCGTGACTTCGAACTGTTCCACGAGGATGCGGGCGGCTGGGATGAGGTGCTCTGGTGGGAAGGTGAAGACCATCTCCTCCGACGGTATGGTCTCCGCCGTCAACTCGATCTCAGGGAAAGCCTCGCGCCAGGCGGCGCGCACCGCTTCGATATCCGGTTGCTTCAAGTCGCTCATTCGATTTTCTCCAGTAGCTGTGCCAGACCGTCAATGATGGCTTCCGGACGGCAAGGACAGCCGGGGATATAAATATCTACAGGTATCACCTGTTCTACACCGCCCAGGATATTGTGCCCACCCTGAAAGACGCCACCGGTGCAACTGCAACTGCCCACGGAGACGACCCACTTGGGTTCCGGCATCTGCTCGTAAATGCGCCGCAGGCGGTCGCGCGACTGGCGCGTCACCGGGCCGGTGCAGAGCAAGATGTCAGCGTGGCGCGGCGACGCCTCCTTGAGGATACCCAGGCGCTCCACGTCGTAGCGCGGCGTCAGCAAGTCCAAGATCTCGATATCGCAGCCGTTGCAGCCGCCGCTGTTGAAGTGGAGAACCCAGGGTGATTTACGGCGCGCCCAGCGTACGATATTATCAACCCGCTTATCAATCCAACGTTGCACTCTACGCCTCCTCTTTCGCTAACACGAGGACGCTGATAGCAATGCCAACGGCGTAGACCGAAGCCGCCCGCCGTGAGCCAACGCCGCCTGGTAGCGTCGAGATCACCAGTGTCGCCACGTGCAGGATGGCGAAGAGCAACGCCAGCCGGAAGAACATATGGTAAGCAAGGCGCCCGGTTGTGGGCGGCGACACTGTTTCGCCGCCGGTGTAGGCCAAGTGCTTGTCCTCGTGATGCTCGCCCGCCGCCGCAATCCGGCCACCCAGCCTGTACAAACCGTAGGTCAGCAGCAAAAAAAACGTAAAGGCCGCCGGTGGGCTCAACAGAATTTTCACAATCATCGGTTCACGCGCCTCGCCTGTTCGCAGCTCTGGATGACCGAGCGCCTTGCTTACGTTTCTCCCGGCGAGCACGTCGTTTCAAATGACGCAGGTAAGCGGACCAGCCCCGCCGGTTGATCTTCTTCAGCATTGCCCGGCCTGATCCCACGTTGAAGAGGCAGCTCAAACTCATGGTCACCGCCGAGGCCAGGCACCATATACACGTGGCGCCGATGCCAAAGGGCTGCCAGTAGGTGAGGAAGATCGAGAAACCAAAGCCGAAGGTCGTCAATCCCAAACTGACTACGGGCGCCAGCTCGGCGTAGAGACTCTGGCCCCAGCGCTCGTAAGCGTAGGTCGCCAGGAGCGCCAGATAGCCCAACGCTCCGAAGAGGGCCATGGGCAGAAAACCAAAGAGGATCGCCAGATCGCTCTGCTGGACCACGTTGCACTGCCCGATGGGCCCACAGACCAGCTCTTCTGGCGTCGTCTCGCCGTAGATCAGGTAGAGCGCTACGCTCAGGCCGACCAGGGCTGTCCCCATCTTGAGCCAGAAGGGCACGCGCTCGGAGAGTGTTCGCTGCCATGGACGTGGTCGGATCAAGGCCACCGCCAGCGCCAGCATGCTCACCAACAGGGCCAGCGAGACGTAGTTACCCGGCAGATCGCGCCGGAAGCGGGCCAACCAGAGCGGCTGATCCCCGGCGGCAGCGCGTTCGGCTTCCGCCGCGATGTAATCCTCCAGGCCGGGGATAGCGGGCCAGTCGAGCCCACCGGCCTCCAGGTAGGATGAGATCAGACCGGGCAGCTGCTCAGGGATCTCCCGGGCGCCGACCAAGACAGTCTCATCGACAATCATCATGGGCACGCCGCGCCGTTCCGCCGAGACGTTGTACTGCTCCAGAGCCTGCTGAAAGAGCCGTTGCCCTTGCGGCGTCGTCGTATCGATCCGCAGAATATTCAATTGATCACTGTACTCGTTTTCCAAAGGCGGCAGATCGCGCTCCTCGACCTGGGCACAGAAACTGCACGTGGGCGACGTGAAGAAGACCACGCGCACCTGCGCCTTCTGCGCTGCCACAGGCACCACGCTCAGGAGCAGCCCAAGAAGCAGTAAACTGCCAATGATACGCTTGATCCAATATGTCATCTTGTGTTCTAATCCCTCCATCTGATAGTTTTACTTCTGTACTCTACCATACCACAAAAGTTCGCATTTTTAAAGATAAATATCTTATAAAATAGGGGCGTCTACCACAATCTTTAGAAAAAGGCCAACCATGCCGCGCCCTGCAGCCAGGGCGTCGGCTGCAAACCGATGGCCAAGGCCAACGCGCCCAGCACCAACAGCGGAATCCCCATCCAGGGCGAGACGCGCAGACGCTCGGCGTCCTCTGTCTCCAGCGGGGTAAAAAGTCTCACGATGAGCGGCAGGTAGTAGCCCAGCGCCAGCACGCTGTTCAGCAAGAAAAAGCCAATGCCCACGTAGGCGAGCGTATCGCGCGCCGTGATGCTCTCGGCCAGGATAAACCACTTGGCCGTAAACCCCGCCAACGGCGGAATCCCCGCCAGCCCAGCCAGCGCCACGCCGAAGGTAATGGCGACCAGGGGCAGCTGCTGCGCTGTGCCCTGCAGCTCCTCCACTTGCGTCGTATCACAATAGAAATGACAGACGCCTTTGCTCAGGAAGGCCAGCGCTTTGAGCAAAGCGTGTACCAACAGCAAGAAGAAGCCGGCGTCCAGCGCGGCGGGCACGTCGTAGTGCAGACCCACGCCCAGCGCGAACATGATGTAACCGGTCTGGGCGATGGACGAGTAAGCCAGCAGGCGCTTGGTGTTGCGCTGTACCAAGGCCAGGACGTTGCCCAGGGTCATGTTGAGGAAGGAGACGAGTACCAGCAACAGCCCCAGCTGCTGGGCCGGGAGGCCCAATCCCAGCGTGACCCGTAGCAGGACAAGCACCGTGCTCTTGGAGATAACGCTGGCTAACACTGCGCTGACGCTGCTGGGCGCGCGCCCGTAGGCATCGGGCAGCCAGGTGTGCAATGGCACAATGCCGCTCTTCAGCGCTAATCCCACCAGGAAGCAGGCTGTCCCCAGCCGGGCCCACAGGCCATCGTGCCCTTCGGTCAACGGCAGCGCCACGCTGCCCGTCTCCCGGTAGACCCACGCGACGCCCAGAAGCATGATAAGCGTGGCGACGCTGCCCAGAATTAGATACTTGAACCCCGCCTCGATGGACGTATCCGTGTGGCGGCGGAAGGCGACCAGCACGTAGGCCGCGATGCTCATCAACTCGCTAAAGAGGTAGAGATTGAAGAGGTCGGTGGTCAATAACATGCCCAGCAACCCGGCCAACATCAACAGCAACAGCGGGTACGAGGTGGCGTAGCGCCGGTCGCGGGCCATATACCGCCCGGAATAAACGGCGGTGCAAGCTGCAATCCCTAACGCCAGCGCGGTCAACGCCAGCGCTGCTGGCGTCGCTTGCAAGATACGGTCGGCCGAGGTGGTACCCCAGGTTGGAAAAGACGTCTCGGTCAGCAGCGCCGCACGCGCCTGTGCAAAAGGCGGCACCAGTAACAGGACGCCGCCCACACAGATCAGGGCTGTTAAACTCGCCATCAGCGTGTTAGCCGGATGCCACAGCCTTCCAATCAGTCCCAGGACAAAAGCGCCCCCGATCAGCCAGAGCAGTGGAAGAACAACCCAAGAATTCCCAAGCATTAAAGTCCTCCGCCTAGCAGTAGTGGTAGTTCGTGCGCCGCCCAGTCGAAGAGCGGGGCAGGGAAGAGCCCCTCGATGATAAGCAGCACGGTCAGCGCGACCGTGGCGTAGAACATGGCGGGTGGCGGCGCGTGCGCCGCCTGTCCCTCCGGGCGCGCTCCGAAGAAGATACCGCCGAAGAAACGTAGCGCGTAGATAACGGTGAGCAGCGAACCAAAGAGTGTGAGCACCGAGAGGACAACGTGGACCGTCTCGAAGCCGCCCGCGAAGATCATCCACTCGCTGTTGAAGATGCCCAAAGGCGGCATCCCGGCGATGCCCAATGCGCCGATAGCCGCACAGATCGCCGCGCCGGGCAGCGCTTTGCCCAGGCCACCCAGCGCCTCGATTCGGCGCTCGCCCGTGGCGTGAATCACCAGGCCGGTGACCATAAAGAGCAGCGCCTTCACGATCCCGTGGTAGATGACGTGGAGCGTCGCGCCCTTGATGCCCGTTGCTGTCAACGTCCCCAAACCGAAGAGGATATAGCCCATCTGACTCACGCTGGAATAGGCGATGATGCGCTTGACGTCTTGTTCGGCCAGCGCCATCAGCGCGCCATAGATCTCGGAGACGAGCCCGGCGATCATCAGAGGCACGGCGAAGGGCGTAATCTCTTCCATACTGAAGAGGCTGAAGGGGAAGCGCAGGATGCCGTAGGTGCCCATGCTCAACATCGCCGCCGCGAGCATGATGGTGACGGGCATGGGCGCCACGGTGTGGGCATCGGGCAGCCAGAGGTGGACCGGGAAGATGGCCATCTTGACGGAGAAGCCGACAAAGAAGAGGATCAGCACCGGCGTCACCATCCCCGCCGCCAGGGACCAGTCGCCCGCCCGCAGCGCGATCAGGCTATCGCTGCCCGTGGCGTCGTAGAGCATCAGCAGCCCCACCAGCACCATCAGCGAGCCCACGTGGGTGAAGATGAAGTACTTGAGCGCCACGGCGCCACGCTGCTCGCCCTCGCCCCAGACGAGGATGAGCACGCAGGACGCGATGAGCATCAGCTCCCAGAAGACGTAGAAAAGGAAGAGATCGTCGGCCAGCGTGGTGCCGGACATGCCGACGCCGAAGAGCAGGAGCAGGGCATAGAAGTAGCCGCTGCGCTCATCCACCTTGTGATACCCCCAGCTGTAGAGGATGGCAGCCAGCGTGACGGCGGCCTCCGTCATCAAAAAGGGCAGCGTCAGCCAATCGACGTGCAGCCGCAGTTGGATGTTCGCCGCCGGGATCCAGGAGAAGGCGACGGCCGGCTCCCCACCACCGTAGAGCGTCGGCAATAGGGCGAAGGCAGAACCCAGCGTGACGACGGCGCTGC
>CAYVKR010000056.1:0-14320 GCA_964452025.1 uncultured Anaerolineales bacterium | reverse complement strand
CAACGTGAAGTACATCGTCACCGACGTGGAGATTCCGCTGCCCAAATACGAGCTGTGCTACCAGGACGACGCGCTGCGCGTCTACGAGAACCTCGGCGTCAGCTCGCGCGCCTTCACGCTGCCGCAGAGCGCGACGCGGGTCGTGCCGGATGCGGAGACCGTGGGCGATGCCATCCAGTCCTACGACCCGCGCTCCTACGCCATCGTCGAGTCCACCGCCGAGGGTTGGACGCAGCCCGCGCCCGATCTCACGCAGTTCGAGGCGCCAAAGCCGGCCGAACCGCAGCCGCAGCCAGTCACCGCCTACGAGATCAACCAGGTCGTCGTCGAGGCGACGGTGGAATCCCCCTCCTGGCTGGTGCTCGGCGACAGTTTTTTCCCCGGCTGGAAGGCCTTCGTTCGCCCGCAGGGCACGGGAGAGGCCGCCGAGGAAGAGGTCAACATCGCCCGCGTCGCCGGAAACTTCCGGGGCGTGCGACTGGAACCGGGCGCCTGGACCGTACGCTTTAAGTACAGCCCCAACAGCGTCAAGTTCGGCGCCTTCACCTCCTTCCTCGCGGGCATGATTCTACTCTTCCTCTCCGTGATCTGGACGTGGCGGCGCTTCTACCGCGAGCAAGAGGGCGCGTCGGTGATACAGCGCATCGCCAAGAACAGCCTCGCCTCCATCGCGCTCAACCTCTTCAACCGCCTGGTGGATTTCGCCTTTGCCGCGTTGATGCTGCGCATCCTGGGGCCGGAGAACGCCGGAGACTACTACTATGCCGGTACCGTCTTCATGTGGTTCCAGATCCTGGTCAACTTCGGGCTGGACGCCTACCTGACGCGCGAGATCGCCCGGCACCGCGACACGCCCAACCGCTTTTTCGTCAACGCGACCGTCGTCCGACTGGGCATCACGCTGGCAGGCTTGCCGGTGCTCTTTGGCTTCATTGGCCTGCGCCAAAACGCGCTCGCCAACCCGGCCTCGACCCAGGCCATCACCGCCCTCGTCCTGCTCTACGTCGGCCTCTTTCCCAACGCCATCTCACAAGGGCTGACGTCGCTCTTCTACGCCTACGAGAAGGCCGAATATCCCGCCGCCATCTCGACGGTGACGACGCTGCTCAAGGTGACCCTGGGCACGGTAGCGCTCTTGGCCGGTTGGAGCATCATCGGCCTGGCTGCCGTCTCCATCGTCAGCAACGTCGTCACTCTGGCGGTTATGCTCATCATCGCGGCGCGCCGTTTCTTCCGCCCCCGTTGGACGTCCGACAGCGCCTTGCGTCGGGAGATGCTCGTCAGCTCCTGGCCCCTGATGCTCAACAACCTGCTGGCGACGCTGTTTTTCAAAATCGACGTCTTCCTGCTGGAAGCCATGCGTAGCGGCGACGTGGTTGGCCTCTACAGCGTCGGCTACAAATACCTGGAAGCGCTCAACATCATCCCGGCCATGTTTACCCTCAGCGGCGTCTTCCCCGTGCTCGCGCGCGAGGCCGTGCACGATCAAACGAAGTTTCGTCGCTTCTACCAGTTGGGCGTCAAGATTTTGGTAGGGATCGCCCTGCCGGCCGCGCTGCTGACCACGCTGGCGGCACCTGAGATGGTGCTGCTGCTGGGCGGACGCCAGTATCTGCCCGGCTCCCGCATCGCGCTGCAGCTCATGGTCTGGTCCATCCCCATCGGCTGGATCAACAGCCTAACCCAGTACGTGCTCATTGCGCTGGATCAACAGCGATTCTTGACCCGCGCCTTCACCTTCGGCTTCGCCTTCAGCCTCATCGCCAACCTGATTTTCATCCCCCTGTACGGCTATCAGGCGTCCGCCGTTATCCACCTCTTTGCGGAACTGGCGCTGCTCATTCCCTTCACCGTGGGCGTGCACCGGCAGGTCGGCGCGCTGCGCTGGGGCGAGATGGCGGGCAAGCCGCTGCTGGCGACGCTGGCGACCGGCGTGGTGGCTCTCCCGCTCCACCTGTGGATGGGACGGGGCTGGGCCATCGGCGCTGCGCTGGTCGCCTACCCGATCATCGCCTGGCGGATAAAGGTGCTTTCCAAGGAGGAACGGGCGATCCTCACGCCTCTGCTCCGCCGTTGACACAATCACCACATTGCCGACGCTCTCAGGATGGTATAATGGGATTTTGAAGCGAGTCTGCTGGTGAAAATGCCCTCCGTACCGTAGAAACTGCGTAGGCGAAAGCAAGGCAAACGAAGCTGGGGTTGATGCGGGAGGGAAACATGATTAGAAGCCGCCTATGGCGTTTGAGCGACCCTGGAACTGCTTCGTTTGCCCATAATGGGCGCAAAACGAAGGAGAGAGTATGGAGCTATCACAACTTGAGCAAATGGTGCGTTTCCTGGACGAGGAACGCAAGAAGGACAAAGCGACCATTGCCAAGCTGCAAGAGCGAACCGAGCAGCAGCGGCTGACGATCGATGCGCAAGCCAAAGAGATCGACGAAGTGCAGCAGGAACTCACGGTCATGGAGACCGACCTGCGCCGGGCGGACGATTTCCCCGGTCTCGTGGAGAAAGCACGCCGTACCTTCAACACCGAAATCGAGTCGCTGAAGGACGAAGTTCGCCGCCAGAAAACAGAGGTCGAGCGCATGCGGCGCTCAGATATGGAGAACCTTACCCAGCAAATCGCCGAGATAGAGAAGCGCCTGCGCGTGCTCCCTCGCTATGAGGAGGCGCTGGACGCCCGCTCGGAAGGCGAACGGCAGTTGCAGGCGCGCGTCCAGGCCATCGCCAATGAGTTATCCGATCTGGCCAAGCACACGGAAGACCGCCTACAATCTTTGATCTACATCGAAGAGCAGCGGCGGGCCGACGCGCGGCGTATCGCGGACATCGAAGGAGATCTTTCCCCACTACGCCAGAAGACCGAGGAGCTCAATGCGAAGCTTGTGCGCTTGGAAGACAGCCTCCGCCGGCTGCCAAGCCGCGTCGAAGAGGCCGTTCAGATCGCCAAATCCTACGACGAGAAAATCGAGCAGTTACGGGTTGCGGACTTCCAGCGAGAACAACGCATCCGCCAGGTCAACAAGCTAGCGGACGAGATTGAGGAGGAGATGACTGAGCTGGTCGAGCGGACTCAGAAATACACGCTGCTCTTCAATCAAACCAGACAGGCGCTGGACGCCCTGGAAGCCTTCCAGAATCGCATGGAAAAGCGGCAGAACGAGATCGCGGAGATGCAGCGCCTCAACGAAGAACGACTCCGACGTCAGTGGGAGGAGTGGCAGGCGGACTTCGCCCGCGACTGGCAGAAGCGCCTCGTCACGGAGGAGGATCGCTGGCGCCGCCAGGATCTCAACAATCAGAAGACCGCCGAGCATCTGGCCGAATTGGATCAGACAGATGCTTTGCACTTCGAAGAAATCGTAGCCCTCTGGGAAGAGATACGCAATGCTGCCGAGCGGTGGCGCAAGGCAGTTCAGGACACGATCGACGAGGGGCAGTCCATTTCTTCAGAACACATCAAGAACCTGCGCCGGTTCGCAGAGGAGAAGCGCAGGGAGCTGCCATAGGTAGTTAGGTAGTCGGGTAGTCAAATAGTCGTTGGGGCCGGTGCGAGCCGCGCCCCAACGCTCTTTGAGGAGATTATCCGATCTGCCATTCTCCATCCACCATGACGCGGCTGGCCTCGGTCTCCAGCAGCGCCCCCGGCGGCAGGGCGAAGATGTCGTGATTGAGCACCAGCAGATCCGCCAGATAGCCGGGGAGCAACCGCCCCACCTCCGATTCCATCCCGGCGGCATAGGCCGCTCCCCACGTGAAGGCGCGCAGGGCTTCGTTCAGGGTCAGGCGCTGCTCAGGATGCCAGCCCTCCGGGCCCGGCGAACCGTCCGCCTCGTGGCGCCGGGTCACCGCCGCGTACAGTCCCACCCAGGGATCGAAGCGCTCGATGGGCGCGTCCGAGCCGAAGGCCAGCACCGCCCCCGCCTCCAGCAGTGTGCGCCAGGCGTAGGCGTGCCGCGTCCGCGCGCCCCAGTAGCGGTCGGCCATGACCTGATCATGCGGCGCGTGAACCGGCTGCATGGAGGCGACGGCGTTCAGGCGCGCAAATCGTCCCACGTCCTCTGGCGCGATGAGCTGCACGTGCTCGACCCGGTGGCGCAACGTGCGGTCGAGGGGACGCACGGCCTCCAGCGCGTCCAGCACCTGCCGGTTGGCGCGGTCGCCGATGGCGTGGATCGCCAACGCCAATCCGCCCTCCACCGCCTGACGCGCCAGCGTTTCTAGCGCCTCCGGCTCCAGCGTCAGCACGCCGCGATTGTCCGGCTCTCCCTCGTAGGGCGCGAACATGGCGCCCGTCCGCGCGCCGAGCGCGCCGTCGGCGTAGAGCTTGAGTCCGCCCAGGCGCAACCACCGGTCGCCGAAACCGGTCCGCACGCCGGCAGCCAGCAGACCTGGCAGCGCCGCCCGCCGCACGCACTTGACGACGCGCACGCGCAGCGCGCTCTCCCGGTGCAGCGCCTGGAAGGCCGCGAAGGCCGGTGCCTCATCGACGTCGTGCACGCCGGTCAGGCCGACGGCAAGCAGATGGTCCTGAGCCACCCGCAGCGCGTCGGTCACCTGTTCGACGGTGGGAGCGGGCACCACGTCAGAGACCAGGTCGATGGCGTGTTCAAAGAGCATGCCGTTGGGCGTCCCGTCAGCGTCCCGCCCGATGCGCCCGGCGTCGGGATCGGGTGTATCGGGCAGGATCCCCGCCCGCCGAAGCGCCGCCCCGTTGGCGACGGCGGCGTGCCCATTCTTGGCGATAAGCAAGACAGGATACGCGGGCGCGACGTGATCCAACTCGTCAGCGGTGGGGAACTGCCCACCGGGCCAGAGGTTCTGATCCCAACCTCGCCCTCTGATCCAGGTGTCCGGCGGCGCGTCCTCCGCGCGCGTCCGCACCTGCTGCAACAGTTCGGCGCGGGTGCAGTCCCGCAGATCCAGTTGCTGCAGGCCCAGCGCGTACCACATCAGATGCACGTGGGCGTCGATAAGACCGGGGATGACCGTCGCGCCGTTCAAGTCCTCGACGACGGCGCCCGGCGCGTCCGCCCAGGCCAGCGCAGCATCGTCCAGCGCCGCGATCCGGCTTCCTACCACCGCCAGCGCCTGCGCCCAAGGACTATGGTCAGCGCCGGTGTAAATGTGGCCGTTCTTCAAGACGCGAAGGTTCACGACCGCATCACCCGAAGAGATTGATGACCCACTGGATGCCGTAGTGTCCGGCCCAGGCGAAACCGATGGCTTTGAGCGTCTTGCCAGCCCAGGTCGAGAGCAGGAAGCGCGGCACTGGGAAACCGGCCAGGCCGCCGGCCATGCTGGCCATATCAAAGAGCGGATTTGGGATAAGCGCCAGGATGAAGAGCGTGAGATCGCCGTTGACCTCCATCCAACGCTCAAAGCGCGCGTAAATCTTCCCCCGATCCGCCACCTCTTCCAGGGCAAAGCCGGCGAGATAGCCGGTCAGCTCACCAATGGTGTCGCCCAATCCCGCCAGCAGGCCCACCAGCCAGGGACTCAGGACGGCGCCCATGGCGAAGGTGAAAGCCAGATGCGGCACCGGAAAGATGATGGTAGCACTGCCCACCATCGCCAGCAGAAAGACGCCGGGGTAGCCCAACACCTTGAGAGCTTCGGCCTTGTCCTGATTCAGCGCAATGATGACAGTCACGCCAATAACAAAAATGAGCGCGGCCACGCGTGGCAGCGCCTGACGTATCTTCTTGCTCATGCCGATCTCCTTCTGCGGGGGTTCCCCAGCTGTTGAGCCAGCAGAGCCAACTTGGTCTCAACCTCGTACCAACTGACCTGGGACAGACCAAGTTTCTGCCGCAGCGCATCCGGTTGCATGCCTTCTCGGTAGTCGCGGACGGCACAGGTCCAGCGGAGCATCTCAAAGGTCAACCGGGAGACCTCCGCCATCTCCGCCACGTTTGAGAGTACGTACTCCAGATTGCGCGCCGTCCAAGGGAAAAGCAGCTGCTTGGGCTCGTAGATTTGTTGATATTCGGCCAGGATCGTGGGCCACCAGGACGGCAGGGCAATCCGCCGTTCCTTGTGGCGGCGGCTGGGTTTGCTGTAGCGGACCCAGAGCGCCGGTCGCGTGCGGTCGGTCAGGTCGATGTGGTTGAGCGCCACGCGGACGCACTCGCCCTTTTTAATGCCCGTATGTAGGATCAGCGTCACCAGCAGATGCGGCCGAGGGTCAGGATCGTCTTCACCGACGCCATGGCGCAGCGCCTGGGTCGCCGCCAGCACCGCCTGGATTTCCGCGTCGTTGAGCATGTCGGGCAATGGCGAGGTGACGGCCTGGTGAATCAGCGGCGCGGCCACGTCGCGAGCGAGCACCTCTTCCTCCGCCAGCCAGCCAAAGAAAACCTTCAAGGTGGTAATTCGCCGTTCCAACGTCTTAGGGCTACAGGGCACACCCCGCGACTCCTGCATCCACGTGAGGAACGCCTTGAGATTGCCCGTAGCGACGGTATTGAGCGGCGTGCCCGCTCCGAGATACTCGATGAGCAGCTCCATATCCAGCCGGAACGCCTGCTGCGTGTTCTCGGTGAAGCCGCGCTGAGCCATGTATGTCTCGAAAGCACCCACGGCGACCTTGAGCGAGTCGTCCGCGTGAAGATTCGCTGAGGCAGTCGAAGACGGCTCTGCCTCCTGAGGCGCACCGTCCTCATCCTCAGGTTCCAAATCAAAGAGGGGCAATTGCGCTTTTTCTTGATCACGTTCATGGGCTGGATTCATGGTAATTGGCATTATAGCGTGTTAGCAACAGGGAGCAAATAGCAACAGCCAGGGGGCAAACGAAGCAGTTGTCGGGTCGCTCAAACGCCATAGGCGGCTTCCCCTCATGTTTTCCACGCGCATAACTCCAGCGCGCATCACCCCCGGCTTTCGTCTACGCAAGTTCTATGGTACGGAGGGCGTTTTCACCAGCGGACTCGCTTCAAAATCCCCGGATTGAAAAGACGTTCATTTATTTTTCCCAGATTATGGTATACTCGTTTCATGAGGAGGCACTTATGGTGACGGTCTTTGTTGTATCCGATGGAACTGGCGCCACCGCCGAGCAAGTTGTTCAAGCTGCCTTGATGCAGTTCGAAGGGGTGCAGGTCACTATGCTCCGCGAAGGCAACGTGACGACGGCGGATGCGGTCAGGGCGGTGGTAGAACGCGCGGCAAGCCGTGGGGCGTTGGTGGTCCACACGCTGGTCTCCGATGAACTGCGCGGAATTATGCTAAAGGAAGCGCGTCGTCACAACATCGACGCCATGGATCTGATGGGGCCGATGTTAGATCGCCTCTCAACTCGACTGGCCGTCTCGCCGCAGGAGAAGCCAGGCTTGCTCTCGCAGTTACGCGAGGAACGGGCGCGCCGCATCGAAGCGGTAGAGTTCGCACTACGGCACGACGACGGCCTGCACTCAGACGAGCTAGAAAACGCCGAGATCATCCTGGTAGGCGTCTCGCGCACGATGAAAACGCCGACCTCCATCTACTTGGCCTATCGGGGCTGGTTTGTAGCCAACGTTCCTATTATTCCCGGCATGTCGCTGCCGTCCAATATGTTGAAACTGCCGCCGGGTCGTGTGCTTGGTCTGACCACGACGCCGGAACGACTGGTCGAGCTGCGCAAGACACGCGCCAAGTACACAGGCCTGCCGGAAAACAGCGGTTACACGAACTATCAGACGGTCTACGAGGAGCTGCGACATGCCAAACACCTCTGTGCTCAGAACCGGTGGCGCACCGTCAACGTCACCGGCAAGTCTGTCGAAGAGGTATCCAACGAGATCGTCACGTTGATTCAGAGAGCCAAAGGAGACAAACAGGCATGAGCTGGAACAGTCAAGCGATTCGTGCACAATTTCCCATCTTCCAGAGAGAGATCAACGGCCACCCCCTGATCTATCTGGACAGCGCAGCCAGTGCCCAGAAACCGCAAGTGGTCATCGACGCCCTGACAGACGTCTACTCGCAGGCCTATGCCAACGTCCACCGGGGGATCTACACGCTGGCCGAAGAGGCGACGACGCGCTACGAGGCGGCGCGAGAGAAGGTCGCGGCGTTTATCAACGCCCCAGACCCGGCCGAGGTGATCTACGTCCGCAACGCCACGGAAGCTCTAAATCTGGTCGCCTACAGCTGGGGTCGTAACAACCTGGAGGCTGGGGATCGCATCGTGCTAACGGAACTAGAGCATCACAGCAACATGGTCCCGTGGCAGGAGCTGGCGCGCGAAAAAGGCCTGACACTGGCCTACCTTCCTGTCACCGACGAGGGCGAGCTTGATCTAGACGTGCTGCCATCGCTGTTGGAAGACGGGCGCACCAAGTTGGTCGCTTTCTCGCTGATGTCCAACGTCTTGGGCACCATTCCACCGGCCGCCGAGATCATCCGATTGGCGCACGAGGCCGGCGCGACCGTCGTCCTCGATGGCGCCCAGGCCGTGCCGCACATCGCAGTAGACGTGCAGGCACTCGACGCCGATTTCCTGGCCTTCTCCGGTCACAAACTGGGCGCTCCGGGGATCGGCGCGCTGTGGGCCCGGCGCGAGCTGTTGGAGGCCATGCCGCCGTTCCTCTACGGTGGTGACATGATCCGCACGGTCACAAAAGAAAAAGTGGTTTGGAACGAGCTGCCCTACAAGTTCGAGGCCGGCACCCCGGCCATCGCCGAGGCCGTTGCCTTCGGTGCAGCCATCGACTTTTTGAGCGAATTAGGCATGGATGCGGTCCATCAACATGAGCTGAAGATGGTCACCTACGCCGTGGAGCGACTGTCTGAGGTTCCCGGTCTTCACATTCTGGGACCGGCACCGGAGAAGCGCGGCGGCGCCGTCGCCTTCTCGCTAGACGGCATCCACCCTCACGACGTGGCTTCAATTCTGGATGAACAGGGCATCTGCGTGCGCGCCGGCCTGCACTGCGCGGAGCCGTTGCACCGACGCTTCCAGCTCCCTGCCACCACGCGGGCCAGCTACTACCTCTACAACACCCGCGCCGACACCGACGCACTGGTCGAAGGTTTACATACCGTCGTTGCCCTTTTGCGGCGCTGAGACCCCCAACAAAGCAAACATCGGAACCAATTGCCTGGCGGTACTCCCTCGACCCTTGACTTTCGACTCTGGCTGCCCTGAAAAAAGGGCCAGCCAAAGAAAATATGGGGTATCCCTTTCTCCACTGAAAACCCTTTTTCAGTAAAGTCGACTTTAGACCTGTTTCTGAGGAGTTATCATGAGCAATCTATACCGTGAAGAACTGCTAGATCATTATCACGACCCGCGCAACTTCGGTATCCTGGACGACGCCGACGTTGATGTGGAACTTGACAACCCAACCTGCGGTGACACTATCCACCTGACCGCGCGACTGGATAATGAAGGGCACATCTCCGAGGTGCACTTCGAGGGGCACGGCTGTGTCATCAGTATGGCCTCCGCTTCGTTGTTGACAGAAGAAGTCGCGGGAAAATCACCGGAAGAAATCGAGGCGATGGAGCTAGGCGATATTGAAGAGATGCTCGGCGGCATCCGCCTGAGCATGGGCCGCGTCAAGTGTGCGCTGCTTTCGTTAAATGCCTTGAAGAAAGGACTGGCCGACCGTTAGAGGCGTGGACATCGCCCATCTACGTTTAGGGCGACTCCTGGATCTCAACCGCCAGGGACGATTGCGGGATAATGCCTTCCACGTTGAGCGCCTCGTCGGGCAGCGACACCTGAAGCGGCACGGTATGCGTCCCCGTCAGCAGGCCGGTGAGATCCAAGACCCCGATGATTTCGGCCGCGTCAACCGCTTCGACCGTCGCAAATGGCCCGCGCACCACGACCTGCACCGTCTCCGGCTGGACTGTGGCCGTGTAGCCGGCGCGCAGCCCTTGCAGTTCCGGCGTCAGATCGACGGTCAACGTGCTTTTGAGCTGCTCCAGGTTCACGGTGACCAACACCTGAGGCGTCGTCAACACCGAGATGCCCTCAGGCGATTGGAAGCCGACGGTGGTCGTGAAACTCTCATCGACGCCATTAAGATCAATGGGTTCGGTGTTGATGTAGCCGGGCAGCGCTTGCACCACCTCGCGCAGACCGCTCACCGCCACGGAGGGCGGCTCCTTTTCCACGGCGCCCACCCGGTACCCGGGCGCCGGCTGCCCAATCAGGACGACGTGCACTGCAAGGTCACGAATATTCCCCAGTTGTTCCACCGGCACCTCAACAGTGACGGCCCTTGGGGAGACGTCCACGTTCTCGATTTCGTTTCCCAGCTCGTCCACCGGCATGGGGGCCAGGCTCTCGCGGAGCGTATCGCGGGACTCATCCACGGAGACTCTGACCAACGCGCGAACTGTCTGCGTGACCAGGGACCGGGGGCCGCGCACCGTCACGGTCTGTGGCGCAAAGGACGGCGCGCGCGTCACAAACCCCAGCGCCGGGGTGCCCTGCAGACGCACCTCCACGGGCACGTCGAGCTCCGCCACCTGTTCAAGCGTCAGCGTGATCTCTACTGGGGAGACGCTGAGCAATTGCGTCGGATGGCGATTGACATCCACCTGGACCGGTACTGTCAGTTGACCAGGTTCAGCACCGGAAAGATCAACGTAGACCTCAATATCACCCAGCGGCGCCTGCAACACCGCCCAGAGCGATTCGGGCGCGCGCAAGACAACTCGCGCCTCTGCATCTTTCTCCCCGTAAAGAATCATGCCGTCGGGGATATTTCGTATCTCAATGGGAATGGAGGCGGGATACGGCCTTTCCAACATAGGATCCTGGGCCTCGGTCGCCACGACCCAGAAGAAAAAGGCCAGCAATATGGACAAAAACGCCAGGCTGAAGATCTCGCCCACCTTCATCTTCATCGCTGCCCCCCGGTGACCACCCGACCCGAATCTTCGTCCTCGGGCTGCCGCCAGCGCTGAAAGATGGTCGATGAAGCACGTTTCTGGCTGAAAAACGCGCCAAGGATCGACGCTAAGCGGTCCTTCTCAATGTCCCGGATTATCCGCCCGTCGTGCGCGATGGAGATGCTGCCGCGTTCCTCCGAGACCACCACCGCCACCGCGTCGCTGGCTTCGGTGGTCCCAATGGCTGCGCGATGCCGCAGCCCCAGGTGCCGATCCGAGAGGAAAGCCGAGGTCAGCGGCATGACACAGGCCGCCGCAGCGATGCGCCCTTCCCGGATGATCACCGCACCGTCATGCAACACAGTCCGAGGATCGAAGACGGTCGTCAGCAGCTCCACTGTCACCTCAGCGTCGATGACGACGCCGGTCTCTACGAAATCCTGCAGGCCGGTATCACGCTCGAAGACGATGAGCGCGCCCACATAGTTCTCCGCCATCTGACGTGTCGCCTCAACTACCGCCTGCAACGCGGATTCCTGCGCCTCGGCTTGCTGATTAGATAGCGAAAAAAACCGTCCTCGCCCCAAGCGTTCCAGGGCACGCCGCAACTCAGGCTGGAAGAGCACGGGCACGCCGACCAACAACGCGGGCAGAATCTGTCCCATCAGCCAGGAAAAGGCGCGCAGCCGCACAATGCGACTCAAGAAGGTCAGGAACACCAAAAGAGCCGTGATCCCCCGAACCAGAGGAACGGCCCGGGTACCTCGCAGGGCGTAGAACAGCACGAAGAAGAGAAGGGCGACCAAGAGAATATCAAGAGCATCAAGCCACGTGACGCGCTCAAGCAACCAACTGAATTCCCACATAGATACCTAGTCCCAAAAGTAAGGGTTATAAGCTGCCACCAGCAGCGAAGCCTCGATCACCCCCCGCTGCCAGGTTCCCGACCGCCCAACTCCCTGTATAAATCCGCGTAGGCGTCGGCATTGGGTGGATTGAGGTCAATAATCGTCCGGATTGTCTCCAGTGCCGCCATTTCGTGTCCCGCTTTCAATTGGAGATCACCGAGCACATCCAGATGCCGCAGCGCCGTCTCGGAATTGCCAGACCTCAAATTCAACTGAGCCGCCCGGTACCGTAAGGGAATGGATTCCGGGTCGTCTTCGATAAGGTCTTCCAATACTGCCAAGGCCTTGTCCAACCGCTTGGTCTGGAGATAGCGTCGGATCAGACGATCCAGAGCATCGATGCCCTGCCGCCGGCGACCTGTGCGCGCATAGAGACGCAACAGGCCGAGGTGCGCCCGTTCATCCTCCGGTGCGATGCGCGTGATCTTCTCGTAATCCTCGATGGCATCCCGCCAAGCCAGGCGTTGCATATCCAGGTCGGCGATACGATAGAGGATTTGCACCTCCCACTTTTTCTCATCGGAAGAACGCGGCACGAGACGCAGAGCCTGTTCGTAGATGTCGCGTGCACGATCCGCCTGCGCGAGTTGATAGTAAGCATCGGCCAGCTGCATGTACTGATCCAGCGCCTCGTCGATCTGCCCACGCTGGATCAAGATATTGATCACCCGCTGGCGAACGTTGCTGTTGAGGGGAGAGTACTCCAGAATCTGCTGGTAGATGGCCAACGCCTGGGGCATCTGCCCGCGGATCTCACAGGTGCGAGCGATGTAGCGATATTTGTCCAGAGCAGCATCGAGATTATTGTTCTCGACGAAGAGGTGAGCCAGCATGCTGTGCACCGGGAGATAGAACGGCGCTTTGCCCAGGGCATAGGTCAGCTCTTCCAGAGCTAGATAGGGTTTCCGGCGGCGGAGATACTCCTGCGAACGCGCCACGGCGTGCAGCACTTCCTCAGAATTGGGGAGGCCGATGGCCTCGGCCAAACTCAGCACCGCGCCGCTGCGCGCCAGGCTGTCAAGCCGACGGCGCGCACGGATCGCCTCCTCCTCCCAGCCGCGCTGCCCCAAAAAGCCCACCAGCGAGGGGAGGAACGTCTTCACGCGCTCCGGCTCTCCTTTGTTGATGAGATTCTGCGCCAGTCCCTCGTAGACCCGAAGCAGATCGTCGACCTGGTCACGCTCCACCGTCGCCATATCGATGACCTTGACAGCTTCCAGGAAGTGCGCCAAGGCCTCATCGAACAACCCTTCTGCCTGATAGCACTCCCCCAGGGCAAAATGTGCGCCCAGGATATACGCCTCATCGTCCAACGCCAGCTGCAACTGCTCAATAGCGGACTGGAATTGCATCTGCTCCTTGTAGAGCAGGCCGAGGTTGAAGTGCACCGACGCTTTCTGAACGCCGGAAGAAACCAGCTGCTCGTAGGCCGCCGTCGCCGCATCCAGATCACCGCGCGTCTGCGCGTCCACGGCCCGGCTGACCAGCAGCGCCACCTCCTCCTGAGAGATGCCGACCGGCTCCGGCCCCTCCTCATCAAAGATAGATTCTGCCAGCGACTCCAGCGCGTGCTGTCGCGCAATGGCCGTGGGGCTGCCCGGCTCATCCTCGACCAGGGCGTCCTCGGCGTCGGGCAATAGCTCGAGCGCGTCGCCCAGTTGATCGGTGGGAGGCGGCTTGGGCACCGGCTGTCCACTCTGCAGCAGGCGCAAGACGCGGTTCAACTTGCGGCTCTGGGGCGCCAGTTCTTGTGTCTGCCGGCAGACTTCGACGGCCCACTGCCGGTGTTCATCCTGATAGAGATAGGCCAGCCAGGAGGTGGCAAGGATGGCAGATTTGACCATGCCTTCCCGCCGGTAATGCTTCAGCAGCGCGCCCCACGCCTCTTCGTTCTGGGGATGCAGTCGCACCGAGGCTTCCAGGACATCGATCTGCTTCTCCGGCAGCGATTGTGATTCAAAGAGATCGGCGGCCTGGCCGTACAGGCGGGCAGCCTCTTCTTGATCTCCTTGACGGACCAGGCACTGCGCCAATCTCTCGTAGGAGCCGGGATCGTCAGAGTCCAACTTCGTCAGGCGCCGGTAGACCTCCGTGGCTTCTTCCAGCTGCCCGGCGTTGAACAGAGACCAGGCATAGCCCCGCAACGTCGACACGTCGTCGGGAAACTCCTGTAGCGCGCGCCGGTACGCCTCAATGGCCTGGGACCACTCCTCCTCCCAGACAAAATCGTTCGCTCTCTGACGTGCCTCTTCAAATTCAGTCCGATTGCCAGCCACCAGGCGCCTCCTACCTTATCTCCCGACCCTGCGTATGATGTAAACTCCGTCTGCCTACGCCACCCAGACCAGAATTGCTTTTTCGGAGTGCAGGCGATTCTCGGCCTGGTCGAAGAGCACCGACTGCGGGCCGTCGGCGACGGCGTCCGTGATCTCCTCGCCGCGATGCGCCGGCAGACAGTGCATCACGATAGCGTCCGACTTGGCGTACGCCAGAATCTCCTCGTCGATCCGGTAAGGCGGGAAGACCTTGCGGCGCTCTGCAGCCTCCTCTTCCTGCCCCATGGACGCCCAGGCGTC